>CAYSZH010000004.1:0-70270 GCA_964435305.1 uncultured Granulosicoccaceae bacterium | reverse complement strand
CACTGTTAGCAGGTTGCTCCGTAGTGCTTGTTAGTCCAGAGCCCATGCAGTTTAATTTACCTGAACTAAAAGATAATTTACCGTTTGTGGAATTGACCGGAGATGTCGCCATTTCCGATTTAAGCACACTTAGCGATCTTGACGCTGTCGGCGTCTGCGGCAACCGAGAACAGATTGCCGCCTGTGCGCAAGCACTTGCTTCTCGCGCAGGCCACATCTTACCGTTGGTAAACAGCCTCAGCGACCCAACACTATTCTCTCTTGAGAAACACATTTGCATTGATACGACTGCAGCTGGTGGGAATGCAAGCCTACTTGCTGCAACGGATATATAGACGGGGCTAGGTCATTCATTGCGACATCGGCTGATGTTGCAGTGAATGACCTGACCCCTGCTCACTACAAAGCGTTCAATATTTGAGACACACTGTCTTTCGCATCGCCAAATAACATGCGTGTGTTTTCTTTAAAGAATAGTGGGTTTTCGACACCAGCATAACCGGTTGCCATGCCTCGTTTTGACACAACAACCTGTTTGGCATTCCACACTTCCAGTACTGGCATACCGGCAATGGGGCTGTTTGGATTGTCTAGTGCAGACGGATTAACAATATCATTGGCGCCGATGACAATAACCACATCGACCTCACCAAGATCATCATTAATCTCATCCATTTCAAGAACAAGATCGTAAGGCACGTTTGCCTCAGCCAGTAACACATTCATATGACCAGGCATACGCCCTGCAACCGGATGAATGGCAAACTTTACATCGGTACCATTAGCTAACAGCTTGTTGGTTAATTCGGATACCGGGTGCTGGGCATGCGCTACCGCCATACCATAGCCTGGCACAATAACGACAGAACTAGCATCTTTCATCAGCTGTGCAACGTCGTCAGCACTGATCGCAACCGCTTCACCCTGCACTTCACCATCACTTGCGTCGCCAACAGCGGCAGGTGTGCCAAAGCCACCCATGATGACACTTAAGAATTTGCGATTCATGGCGCGACACATAATGTAGCTTAAGATAGCGCCACTACTGCCAACCAGTGCACCCACGACGATCAGCAAATCGTTGGATAGCATAAAACCGGTTGCCGCAGCAGCCCATCCCGAATAACTATTCAGCATGGATATCACTACAGGCATATCCGCTCCACCGATAGCCATCACCATGTGCACACCAAACGCAAAGGCCAGCAAGGTCATTAGCACAAGAATCGCTGCACCTGCTCCTGTGCCAACTCGTAAAAACGCAAACAGCAACAGAAAACACACAACTCCAATTGCAAGATTGAGTAAATGCCTATGAGGCAACATCAATGGCGCACTGCCGATCTTGCCATTGAGCTTTCCAAACGCGACCACTGAACCAGTAAAGGTCAATGCCCCAATTAAGATTCCTAGATAAATTTCAACATTGTGAATGGTGCCGGCAGCACCTTCCAAATGAGTGTCCGGGCCGAGATAACTGGCAAAGCCTACGAGCACCGCAGCCATACCCACAAAGCTGTGTAATATTGCTACAAGCTCAGGCATTTCTGTCATCTGAACCCGCGCAGCCAGCAGCGCACCAATGCCACCACCTATCGCCATCATAATCAGCAAGTAAACATAGCGTGTGACATCACCACTAAGAATGGTGGCAACAACCGCGATGGCCATACCAACCATGCCGTAAATGTTGCCGCGACCCGCGGTTTCCTGTTTGCTCAACCCAGCAAGGCTTAGAATGAACAATATCGCGGCAATAATGTACGCCGATGTAACCATACCCTCATTCATAATTTTATTTCCTGAACATCTTCAGCATACGCTGCGTAACAAGAAAACCGCCCGCGACATTAATACTGGCAATGAGCACAGCGATTCCAGCGAGAAAAGCGACAAACCCTGATGAGGAGGAGATCTGCAATAGCGCCCCCACAACAATGATGCCGCTTATTGCATTTGTTACGCTCATCAACGGTGTGTGCAAAGCAGGTGTTACGCTCCAGATAACCTGATATCCAACAAAGCATGCCAACACAAATACCGTAAAGTGGCTCATAAAATCAGCAGGTGCCACCCGACCAATTGCGAGCAAACCAATTGCGCCTAAAATCATAATGGCGATGTTGGTCAACGCTGAAGGTTTTGCCGCCTCGGCAGCACTTGCAAGCGCCTGCGCATCGGCTGGGGCAGCAGGTGCTACTTTTGGTGCAGCCGTTAATGTGGGCGGTGGTGGCGGTTCAAGAATATCGCCCTGGCTGATTACGGTTGTTCCGCGTATAACTTCATCATCCAGATTGACATTAATAACACCATCTTTTTCAGGTGTTAAATCTGTTAGCAGGTGTCGAAGGTTGGTGCCGTAGAGTTGACTCGACTGCGTAGCCAGACGACTCGGCAAATCTGTGTAACCAATCAGTGTGACATCGCCATGCTTGCTCACTTCATTGGCAACCGTCAGCTTGCAGTTACCACCACGCTCCGCAGCAAGGTCAACGATGACGCTACCAGGCTTCATGGATTCAACCATGTCTGTCGTGATCAGTTCAGGTGCTGGCCTTCCAGGAATCAGCGCGGTTGTGATAATGATATCAACCTCTTTCGCTTGTTCACGAAACAATGCCATTTCCGCTTCAATGAAAGCATCACTCATTACTTTGGCGTAGCCACCTTCACCAGCACCATCGTCTTCATCTTCGAATTGGAGCTCAAGAAACTCAGCCCCCATGCTTTCAACCTGCTCTTTTACTTCAAGGCGGGTATCAAAAGCTCTGACAATAGCACCCATGCCTTTAGCGGCACCTATGGCTGCCAAACCTGCAACGCCTGCACCTATCACCATCACCTTGGCCGGTGGCACTTTGCCTGCCGCCGTCACTTGGCCAGTAAAAAAACGACCAAAATGATTAGCCGCTTCTACAACCGCACGGTAACCGCCAATGTTGGCCATTGAGCTAAGCGCATCGAGCTTTTGGGCACGTGAAATTCTCGGAACCGAGTCCATGGCTAGCACGGTCAGTTTGCGACTGGCCATCTGCTGCATAAGTTGCTCGTTTTGCGCAGGCCAAATGAAGCTGGCCACGCTCGTGCCCTCCTTCATCAGGTTAATTTCGTCACCTAAAGTGGGATGTTGCCCGGGCGCTCTGACTTTGAGAATAAAATCGGATTGCTGGTACAACGCTTGCGCATCTGCAATGACTTCTACACCGGCTTCACGATACGCATCGTCAGAAAAATTAGCGGCGGCACCGGCACCGCTTTCGATTCTCAGCGTATGCCCAAGCTTCTGAATATGCTTGGCTGTTTCTGGCGTCAGTGCAACTCGCAACTCGCCAGGATAAACCTCCTTTGGAACGCCTATATCCACTTTTCCTCCTGTTTTTTATTAAAATGTAAGCGTACGTTTACATGTGAATACACAATTAGGTTTGTCACCTTTTTCGAAATTTTTCTTGCAGCTAACTCTGTAACATTAGTCAGTAACATTTCCTGTAAGTTTCCTGTACCATCCCTACCGGAGTTTCTTGTAAAGTTGCTGCAAGCAAAGCCGACATTTATATGGCAAGCGTCATTTCGATCGAGGCCAGAACCCTTTGCAATTTACACATCTTAATAGGTGTAACAATGGCTATAATGCGTTCCTAACAAGCATTAAATAGCGTTGACAGTGTCACTGGGTTTAAGGCTGCACGGCTTATGCTACAACGATCCCACTGCACAACCATCGATGATTCGACATTTTCTGTTGTTACTTTTCCATAGTAGCAGCTAGTAGCAGCACAAATTGCATTTATGAGTGCCCGAAGAGCATAAATACTATGTATTAAGCGAGGCCACCACTGTTTTTTGGCTCATCGATGCGGACACAGCTCAAAAATCAAACAAATCTTACAGAGGTAAGGGAGATAGCACCAATTGTTGACATTGTTCCTAGCGATCAAGCCCGATTACTGTGGAACAATTTGACTACAGTCGATCCTCAAAAATGGGCGCGGCATAGAAAATGGACGACAGTGTCAAAAACGGACGAAACGTAAGAAGACACGACTGACACTTTTATGAACATTTGCAGGTTGAGCGTCGATATCATGCTCGGTAAACTGCGGTACAAATCTTTCCTTAAAATTTAAGCGGGAATTAAAAATGATCTGGTTAATTACTTTGTTTCTTCTTGGCGTAGCGGCTTGGCTGTTACTTAACGGTTTAAATGAAAAGCAGTGGGTTGATGCCCATCAGCACGATGACGATGTAGCCAAAGATGAAGGACTATTCAAAAGCCTGACAAACCTTACTTCAGCTAAGGACGGTGAGCGTGGCGAAGGCGACCTGGTTTCTAATGTAAAACAAAGAACCGCGGATGCTGGCAATAAACTCGGCGAACGCCTTACAGAGGCGCGTAACTCTGACACAGCGGACAAACTCAGAAGCAAAACAGCTGGCATCACTGATCGTATCAAAGATGAAATGACCAACGAAGACGGTGTTTACAACAAAATCAAAAACAAAGTCGCGTCCGGTGTTGAAAAAGCCGGAAAACAAGTTGATGAAAAAATAGTCAATCGCCCCAAGAGCTGAATGACTCTACGTTTTGAACGACGCCAGTCGCCAACCGCATCGTCAGGGTTGGCGCTGTGCGGCCTGTTTAGTAAGTCCCGCGCCTATTCCAATGGCAAAAGCAATTCAAGTATGAGCCCCTCAGGGCCATTAACTTTGAGCTGATGAACTCCCGCCACCGGGTTAGGCCCACCTCTGTACTGCACGCCATGAGCCTCTAATTTGCTGGTTATTTCAGACACTGACCGATCAGATCGAAAGGCTAGATGATCGACTGTTCCTAGAGATGTACTTGTTTCACTCGCTGGCGATATATGCACCACAGGCTTGTTACTGTCGTCATATAACCAGAAGCCTTCGACATCAAAATCTGGACGGGCGCCTTTTTTAACCACACCGAGTGATTCCAGGAACTGCACCATACCCGGCATATCCCTACACCCCAGATTGACATGATCGATATACATTCAAGCTCACTCCCGCGTTAACGATTGCTATAGTTTAACCGACAGCTCCCTCTTAAGTTTTTGTATTTATCCCCACAACGCCGTTGGTGCCGGTGACAGTAGGCTGCCAGTGAATCTTATCGAGTTTTCTCGATCTTCTTCGAGTAGCAGCGGACCGTCGAGGTCAACGACATCCGCTCCCTGTGCAACCAGCATTGCAGGTGCCATCGCCAAGGAAGTACTCACCATACAGCCCACCATGATTCTAAAACCTGCCTCTTGTGCCGCTTTTCGTAATGCGAGCGCCTCCGTCAACCCGCCTGTTTTATCCAGCTTGATATTGATGAATTCATACTTGCCCACCAAGTTCGCCAGAGACTGCCTATCATGGCACGACTCATCTGCACACACCGGCAAGCTGCGTTGTAAATCGAGCAAGGCATCATCATCACCTGCCGGCAAGGGTTGCTCAACCAGCGTAACGCCCAAGTCGAGCATTAGGGGAGCTAGCTTTTTGTAGTCCGCCAATGACCAACCTTCATTGGCATCCACCACTAATGTGCTTGAAGGTGCACCTTCGCGAACAGCTCGCAAGCGCTCCAGATCGCCATCGCCGCCCAATTTAATTTTTAATACCGGCTTATCAGCGTGCACAGCAGCAGTACGGCGCATGTTGTCAGAGGTGTCCAGCGACAAAGTGTAACAACTCGTTATATCACCCGGCGCATCCAGACCTGCAAGCTCCCAAACAGCCTTCCCGCTCTGCTTTGCAGCCAAATCCCACATGGCACAATCCAGCGCATTGCGAGCCGTACCGGGTGGCAGCGCTTGTTGCAGCTCCTGCCTTGTCATACCCTCTGCCAAAGCACCTTCCACGCTCGCAATCTGAGCATGCACCGAATCCATGGATTCACCGTATCGAGCATACGGAACACATTCACCGCGCCCACAATAGGCATCCTCTTTTAAGGTGACAGTAATAACGTCTGCGTGAGTACGTGAACCACGCGATATAGTGAATACCTGTGCCAGTTTGAAAGAGTCGATACTGGTGCTAACAATCATATGAGCGTATCAGCCAATCGTGCTGCTCCGTGCCTGAACGGATCTACGGTAGGCAGGTTCATGTCGTCTTCAATTTTTTGCAATACAGCTATTGCTTCTGCTTCAGACAAGGCAGAGGTGTTCACAGAGATGCCCGTAACCTCACAAGCTGGGTTAACCACGCGGGCAAGCTCAAGAGACATCGAACGCAATTGTTCAAGCGAGGGCAAAGCATATTCTGGTAGCCCCCGCATATGCGTGCGCGTAGGCTCATGACACAAGATGAGCGCATCAGGCGCGCCACCATGAATTAACGCAAGCGTAACACCTGAATAACTGGCATGAAACAAACTGCCCTGACCTTCGATTAAATCCCAGTGATCATCATCATTATCTGGTGTCAGCCATTCCACTGAGCCGGCCATAAAATCAGCAACGACCGCATCCAGTGGGATACCATTGCCAGTGATCAAAATTCCGGTTTGCCCAGTGGCTCGAAAGGTGGCTTTGCGTTGCTGTTTGGCCATCGCCTTTTCAATTGCGAGCGCTGTATACATTTTGCCAATGGAACAGTCGGTACCGACTGCAAGACAACGTTTACCTTGACGCTTTTTACCAGTAGCAATGGGAAATTCCTGCTGCGGAACCCGAACATCGATCAGCTTACATCCGTTTGATGCTGCTAGAGCTACCAGTTGAGGCTCGTCAATAAGCAGATTATGCAAACCAGATGCGATGTCCATGCCGGCACGTAGGGCATCTTCGAAAACCGAGATCCAGGATTCGCTAATGATTCCACCACGATTGGCTACACCGACTACCAGAGTTTTTACGCCCTTTTCCGCCGCCTGCTTAATGGTTAGCTCAGCGATGCCAACATCGGCATTGCAGCCCGTCATGCGCAATTGACCGACACAGTTATCCGGTCGCCAATCTTTGATTCCGTGCGCCACTTTGGCAGACAACGGATCAGTGGCATCGCCTAGAAATAAAAGATACGGTGTTTGTAAAAGCATTGCTTTATCCCTCGCACGTAATCAATTGAACCGAATGCTGGTTAGCGACAGTTGCAATCGCTTACAGTGTTTTTAAATATTCCAGCACAGCATCCCGTTGCGCTGATGTTAACCCATCACCAAAAATATGCCCCTGCGCACTATGGCCAGTTTTGCGCGTATCGTACAGCCATCGATCCTCCCCAGCAAAACCACTATCAGCGCTGGTTTGACTCACGTCGCCAAGCTTGGAAGATTCGGGGTCGAGTGAAATAAATTTCCAGCCAAGATTGTCCTGATCATAGCTGGAGCGCTCAGCGCTATTGGTTTCAACATGCCGCCACACTTGTGGACGCAATTTGCTATCCAGCAGAGCGCGGATAGTGGGTACGCTACCGTTATGCAGGAACGGTGCAGTGGACCAGATCCCATCAAGTGGTGGCGCCACGTAGCCCCGGGCCGGCATGGCCGTAGCAGATTCCGAAAAGAGCGACACATTAAACCATTCCGCGTACACCAGGTTTTTGTTCAAAGCTTGTTCTGAAAGGACTGGATCGGTTCCCACCAAATCCAAAGCCACCAGCCTGTTGGGGTACTCCGGGGTATCGCTATAGCGCCCATGGCACTGGCTGCAGTTGGCCTCAAATACCGATTCTCCAGCGTTAGCCAGTTTTTGATTAATTTCAAATGGGTATGCTGGGGGTTCAAGGCTGGCAATAAAGGCACGTATATCAGCAGAAATTGAGTCAAGCTGGCGCATCTCATCAACAGAATCTGTGCATAAAATCGCGGCTGTCATCATGATACTTGCATGATCACCGCGCCCCTCACCCATCCAGAACATGGCATTTTTTTTACTCATGCGCCACCAGGGTGGGACACTAACCGGCGGTGGGTCCTTACTTGGCAATGATATGAGCGGGTTCTCTGACCAAGCCATTGTCAGAGGATCACGATGCGCCATTAATGCAAAAGTCAGATTATTTGCAGGGTTGGTTCCAGCGGTTTCCATTTGCATAAATGGGGATATCGCGGCAATTCGATTAGCGTATTTCTCCCAGGCTTTGACTTCATCATCACCCGATACGAGAGCACCAACACGTTCCACAAAAATTGAAGGGTTTTGCGTAAAATCCCGGAATTCGTTTCCAAGCCCGACGACAACATCACCGAACAACGGCGCAGCATGACAAGTCAGGCAATTGCTGGCCACAATTTCTACGCCGTTTGAATCACGAATCAAATTACTGTCGTAGGGCAATTGTGCTCCAGCACCTGTTCGCCCGGGCAAGGTTTCGATTTCTAAAGGCAACTGTTTAAAAACACGATGTGGGATACCACAGTTCACGATGGAAGAGTTAAGTAAAGCATCGCGCCCCTTTTCGGCATCACCTTCACGTTGCGCTGCCACAGGAATAAAGCCAGGTTCGGCAATCTGCACATCGGCGGCAGCTAAGACCTGCTGTGGTGTTTCATCAAGTGCTATTACGTCATTTTTGACTGACTTGGTGATGTTGCTATGAACAACATTGGCAGTATCCGGAGCATCATCTTTACAGGCACATACTACCAACAGACATAGCGCGCACATGACAGTACGTGGGACACCTGACCTTACACGCAATAGAATAAAATAAAAAAAGTCCCGATACATCAGGCGAGCAATCTTCTTCATAACAACTGGTATTCAATAAAACCGACCCCTGTCTGTCCACCACTCACGGTGACTGCGCCAAACCAGACGGGCGAATCAGGTGCCAGTATTATATTATTCAAATTCAAAGGCGTTAAGGTTAGATCCAAGCCAGTATCCGGATCACGAAGAATCCATGTATCTACCTTTACACCTTCAGTTTTAGATTGCCTATCTTCGAACAACACTGTATCTGAGATTTTTAAGGTATAGCGCTGATCGTTCTCAACAGGCCGACTGTTTGTAGTGCTATTAATGGGTATTTGCCATTTCGCCAGTACCGTTGAAGGACCATTGCCAGATGCACGCCGGGTTCGATCCAATTCCAGCTGCCAGCCGTTATCCAATGCGAGCCATACTCTGTCTAAAACCACAGCAGCAGCCGCTTTGCCAGGTGGCGGGCCGAACAAGTGGCGGCTCCAGGCGGTTCCAACAACACCCTGTGGATTGCCATCCAAATCCAACTGGCCTTTAGCCTGATGCACAAATACCGTGGCAGTCAATTCGTTCGCGCCCTCAATTTGCGGACATTGAGACGCAGCCAGGCTCAGTAAAACGCCCGGTGCTGTCAGCTCGTGAGAAATACCGCAGTTACTCGTCGTGTTGCTCGCGTAGCTCGGCGCTTGAACCAACGCCTGTATCTGATCGACCCAAATACGAGCGGTGTCCGTTTCCCCGCTACCCTCTCGGGCGTCTGCCCTTGCGCCTGCCAGCCCCAAAGCCACCCGTTGAGCGTCTTGCTCAAACAGCACAGCCTCTGCGCCGGTGTCGTTCCAAACAGATGTGCTTGCCAGCATCACATCCGAAAATTCCCAATCCGATGTCGATTTATTTGTTAGAAGGGCCTGACTTTTTTGCCTATATCCCGGGCGCACTCGAGCTCGATCAAAACGTTGCTGCCAAGCGATCCATTGATTGTCGTCATTCTGCAGCATCGCAAAATACTGCCATGACTCTACTGGTGCATCGTTTCTAAGCCAGGCATGAGATGGGTTTTCCAACTCAGCGGTTGGTGTTTGAAACGAAATATCTTCTGATCCAACGTCGCCTTTTGACCGTCGATAAACTTCTCTTGCGCTTTCCAGCAACAATTGGGTGATTGCACTATTGACCTGATTTTGATTATTTGGTGCCGTGCTACCCACTTGTTTTGCCGACGACTGATTAGATGCATCACAACTGGCGAGAAGCAAAAGCACCCAAATTAACAGAACGAACGCGACATTATTTTGACGAATATGGGTGCTCGATTGCATTAGCATTGGCTCTGATCATGGGCATCTTCTGTGGAACTGAGTGTAATGACTGTTGCTACCAGTCCAAATTCGGTCCGGAAATTGGGATTGGCACGGGAGTTTGATAGATGCACCGGCTCGGAAATTTTGGGTTGGCAGCAGAAAAAGCCAAATCTCATCCTTTCTAAACCGTATTACATCATCCAGCAACAATGGATGCACCCAGTTTTTGGAGTTGGAACAGGTACTTTTTACACATGTTAAACCTTGCAAGTTCGGCGAGGAACTTCACATTTCTGGCCTCGCAAGGCGCTAAGTCCAATGATAGCGCTCTTGGAGCCGGCCAGATGGCCGTAAATGAGTATACAGACACGTATTAGATGGCTGGCAGCCAAGGAAAATGTTTCCTGCGTGATTTGCGGTTAAACCTGTTTTCAAAAGTGGTTTGCAATGCAGCGAAAGAATCGCTGGATAGATTGTTAATACAACGTCACAAACAATATGGGCTGAATTGATACAATTTCGGCCACGACCTGACGTTTAGCAAGCTCCTGCATAGGCGGTTTGCGTGTATAAGAAACCACACGACAAGACCGGCACGTCGCTTTTGAACAGGTTTTAAAATAGCGCCATACAGGCAAGTTTGGAACTGGCTTCTATACTTGCCCTTTGGCCGTCGCAGGATCAGCCAGCTCCGCCGACAGGACGGATGAGCAAAAAGCAATGAAAACAGTGAACTACATGCAATCAGGTGCACATATGCAAGGCTATGCCACGGTGCCCGCAACCAGCGATGCGAAAGAGTATTTACGCTTGTTGCTCCGTCACAAGCTCGGGCTGCTTATTACCCTGTTGCTAGGTATTGGGTTGGCGACACTCTATTTGATAAGTAAAGCGCCAACCTACGAAGCATCGACGCTGTTAGAAGTATCGGATACCGGTAATGTTGCAAATAATAATGAAACGCCGGCATGGGTGCCGCCACAAGATTTGAAAGAAGAATCCAACATTCTTCGCTCCAGAAAAGTACTGAAACCTGTTGTCGACATCAATAACCTGGCGACGAACATCTCAGCCAATAAAATACCTGTCCTGAGTGATGTCGCCCTGCGAGTACCAGCGCTGGGAAACTGGATTGGGGGCCTTGATTTTGCCAAAGGCTATCAATGGCAACCGTCTTCGCTAGACGTTGCCACGTTTGAGGTGCCCAGGGAATGGGAAGACACGCCTCTAACACTCACAGCCTTGGGTAATCAGCAGTTCTCGCTGGAGCGTGACGGCCGGACCGTGATTGAAAGCGCCTCCAGAGGCGAAAATATCGTCGTTGATTTACCACCGTATACGCCTCTGCGTCTTATGGTTGTAGAGCTTAAAGCGGCGACAGGTATGCAGTTCAACATCACCAAACAATCGCTGCAAACAACGATTTCCGGCTTAAGCGAAAGCTTGATTACCGAGACCTCTGATGCCCAATCAAGCATGATCAACATCAAGCTTCGTGGCCAGGATCCACAGCAAACCGCTGACTTACTTAACGCCATCGCGCAGGAATATCGCGATGTAAAACTCAATGCTGAACGCCGTGGCGCGACCACCAAACTGGATTTTTATAGAGAGAGTCTGCCAGCGGTTGAAGCTGACTATCTCGCCGCGCAGGCCGCCTTGGCAGATTATCGAAACCGGCGTGGCAGTTTCTCGCAACCGGCTCAAGTCAACAACCTGCTTAATCAAATTGACCGCCTGGAAGCTCAGCTCTCGGAGCTGCAAATTGAATATCGGCAAAAAAGCGCTCGTTATACCAATGATCATCCCGACTCCAAGCGCATGCTCAAGGACATCACCGAGGTAGAAGCGGAGCTCAACAAATATCGTGGCAGAGTCAGAGCTGCACCAAATACAGAGCGAGAGCTTGCAGTACTTGAAAACGATGTTGACACCGCCCTCGCATTGTTTAACGAAACACGCGAGACACTCAATACACTAGAACGTGACCAAAAAGCATTTGTCAGTCAGGTGAGCTTATGGGATCGCGCGCTAACGCCTCGCAAGCCAATTTCCCCAAACCCACTGCTTGCCATGGTCGGTGGAACGCTTGCTACTCTGTTTTTGTATATGCTTTATCTGACCTTACGATCAGCACTGTCAACCGTGATATCCGATCAGGAATCGCTTGAGCGGTCCTCGGGTTTACCGGTATTCATGAATATCCCTAAAAGTAATGCGCAGAAGCGTTTGGGAACAGCGGCCGTAGTTGATCCAAGAAAACTCCTGCCAAGCGCCAATTCAAGCAGTAACGCTTTAGCACCAGCTGACAGCAACGTACTGGCACTGAGCAAACCCGAAGACTACTCGATTGAAAACCTGCGTGGACTGCGTTCCATGCTCGAAGATGTTATGGACGGTGCCGCCAATAATGTGTTGATGATTACTAGCCCATTGCCTAGCATGGGTAAATCTTTCGTCAGCATGAACCTGGCGGTTCTGCTTGCGCAGGCTGGTAAGCGCGTACTGCTAATTGATGCCGATTATCAGCGCGGGCAAATGCACAAAAGCCTTGGACTCAAAGTCGGCCCCGGATTGCCTGAAGTAGTACGAGGTAAATCCGAATTAAAAGAAACAGTCAAACCAACTTCCGTTCCTAACCTATACTGTATACCGCGTGGTTTTATGGGCGGCGAGGTCGGTAGAGAAATGCCCAGTGACAAAGAATTTGGGGCTTTCATGCAAGTTGTTGCTCCGCGATTTGATATCGCCATTATCGATACACCGCCGGTTTTAAGCGTCGCCACGGCGGCTGCACTTGGCAAACACGCGGGAAGTACTATCATGGTAGTGAAGGAAGGCGAAGTGAAGGAACCACAGCTGGCGGAATCACTCAAGCGCTTGTCGTTCTCGGGTGTACGAGTGAATGGGTGCATTCTAAACGGCTCTTCCGCCCCAACACCGCGACATTATGCGTACTATCGTGAGCAGATCGACTAAACTTCTATTGTTTGGCAAAGCGTATTTGGAAACCAATCGCCATTTCGATTAGTTATTCCTCAGAAATGTGCACGACTTGTGAATTGATGTGACAATAACATGCGCGAATAGAGTGATTAGCGTAGTTTTAAGGTTAAAATGAACATCGTATATTGTGGTTAGCCACAGATTTCAGATCAAGGAGAAAACGGTGTCCAGCGCCAAAGTTCTTAACAAAAATAACAACAAAATCGAGCTTTCAGCAGGAGCTGATTCCGCTAACTCGGCAGTTATCGAAGATATCACCAGTGAAAGTCACTGGCGTTCTCTTGTCACGGTTGACAACAGCACACTCAAGCCTATTTCAGGCATCAGTGCAGCACTGAAACGTGCCGAAGATTTCATTCTCGGATCAATTGCTTTGATCCTGCTGTTCCCACTGATGGCTCTAATTTCAATCATCATTAAACTCGACAGCACTGGGCCAGCCCTGTTTTGTCAGGCTCGCAGTGGCCGTAACCGTGAGATCATCAAAGTATTTAAATTTCGTACGATGTATCAGGATGGAAGCGCTGTATTCCGTCAAGCTCAAAAAGACGATCCACGCATCACTCGAGTAGGCGCTTTTCTGCGCCGCACCAGCCTGGATGAACTGCCACAGCTGTTTAATGTAATTCAAGGCTCCATGTCGCTCGTGGGTCCTCGTCCACATCCAATTAAATTGGATGAAGACTTCAAATACGTTATCCCAGCGTTGAACTCACGATACGCAGTAAAGCCAGGCATAACTGGCTGGGCGCAAATTAATGGGTTCAGAGGCGAGACAAGCAAAGTCAGTGATATGGTAGGACGCATTGAACACGATCGTTACTACATCAAGCACTGGAGCATTTTCCTCGATGCGAAAATCCTTTTGATGACGGTATTTAAAGGCTGGACGCACGAAAACGCCTATTGAGCTTCCGCAGCAGCACATGTGGCTGCTAACTATAGACTTAACACTTGTCCGATTTTTGACAATAGCAAAACATAAAAAGGGCATAAAGGGCCCCTGATACAACTAGCCTAATTCACGCAGGCAAAACTGAAAAAACGATCCCAAGGCGGCATCGGTAATTGGAGAAATTCTCACTTTTGCCGATAGCCGCTTTTTTTATGTGCACAATTTTTCGCAGGCCTCATATAGCCATTGGTTATCGGATTGGGGTGTGCATTGTGTCGATCCAGCGATCTAATAGTTGAGAAACCTTATGGCCAGTACCCCTACAGGCTTGCAGCAGCGCAATCTACTCGGATTTTTTGCGCATCCAGGCACGCTCGACGATTACTTAGGCTTAATAAAACACAGCGTTGAAAAACGTGAACCAAGTACGATTTTGTACCATAATCTTCATTCGCTTTACAGTTACTTTCGCTCAGCAGACCTGCGTACGTATTACGAGAACTGCACTGTGCTGGTTGATGGGATGCCGATTGTCTGGTTGTACAAACTCTTTGGTGAAGCGCTTACTCGCGATCACAGGCTAACCTACGTGGACTTCATCATGCCCATGATGAAACAGGCACAGGAAAACAACTGGCGCGTTTATCATCTCGGCCAAAGTGCCGATATCCAGAACAATGCTTTGGAAAAAATACGTGCTGCCGTGCCCGGTATACAAATCAGTGGGCATGACGGCTATTTTGACCTCAGCGCACAAAGTGAAGACAGTCTGAAGGTTATAAAAGGCGTGAACGAATTCGGGACCGATCTACTTCTGGTGGGCTTTGGCGCACCTAAGCAGGAGGCATGGCTGCATGCGCACAGAGCGCAAATTCAAGTGCCAGCGGTACTCACCTGCGGTGCCTGTATGGAATACGTTGCCGGCGCAGTTAAAACGCCTCCTCGCTGGATGGGTCGCACTGGATTGGAATGGAGCTATCGCTTGATTGAAAATCCACGCCGCTTTGCTTTTCGTTATTTGTGTGAGCCGGTCATTTTAGCGGGCTATCTCGCGCGCAACTGGGTGATGTCAAAGCTGCGTCGAAGAGCCGTGGCAGAATGAGCTTAGCTGGACGATTTGCCGCTATGCAAAGTGGAACTGACGGTAGCAGCAGTGCATCTATATTTTCGCGAATTTGGTCATTAGTGACCTCAAAATACCTATTGTCTGTTGGCGCACAGGCGGGTGTCAGTGCATTTCATTTTGCGCTTAACCTATTCCTAATCCGTGTATTGTCACTCTATGACTACGGCATTTTCGCCTATGCATTTGTTCTGGCGATGTTTGCATCCGCAATTAACAATGCACTGATATCAACACCACTAACCGTCTACACACCCATCATCAAAGATGAGGATGAGCGCTTGCAACAAGAGGCTTTGTTCAGCACGCTGAACTTGCTGCTTTTTGTCGTGCTGCTATTGGCAGGTGTGGCTTATGTATGGGTAGGTGATACGGCTACCAGCACAACCTTAAGTGTCACTGTATTTGTAGCTGTGTACGCTGCAAGGCAATTTAGTCGTAGCTTTAACTACGCCCGGCTAAAACCATTAATCACTGCCACAGGTGACATCACCTATATTGTTGCCGGTGTGCTCATCATTTTGGGCCTGTGGTTAGCCGGCGCAACCATTACTGTTGATCATGCACTGATAGCACTGGCACTATCCAATCTTGTGGCTATGTTTGTTGAGCGCTGGCGTTTGCATGGACTTAAGCGTCAATGGATATCAATAGCAAAACTCAGTGGCTACGCCACCGTATGGCTGCAGTCACGTTGGGCACTGGTAGGAGCACTGACCACATTGTTTCTGGCGCAAGCACATAGTTTAATTATCACGTGGTTTAACGGGCCCAACGCCTTCGCACCTTTAGCGGCTGGAATGGTACTTTTTGGGCCTGTTCGGGTAGCACTACTTACCTGGCAAAACATGGTAAAACCTGAACTCGCCATGGCACTGTCAGACAATCGTTTTGAAGCTGTAAAAAAACAAATTAAAAAAACCAGTGTACTGATGGGTGTTGCGGTTTTGATGCTGGCACTGGCACTGTATCTTTCGTGGCCGTTCATTCACGAACTCTTGTACGCAAAAAAGTATGCTGAACAACCCATGGGTCTGATCGTTTGTATGTGGTCGCTTATCACCTTTTTTGCGGCTATTTACAATGCGCCTAGTGCAGCACTACAAGCGATGAGAGATTTTCGAATTCTTGCCATGGCCAGTGTATACGGTGCCATCATCAGTGGCGTACTGGTCTCTTTATTACTGTATTTTGTGAACCCCGAATTTACGCTGCTTGGCATCATGGCGGCGGAATGCTTCATGGCTGTTTACCTTATCCGGATCATGCTTCGCCATCTTGACAGGGACAGTCAGTGAAAACCGTACTGTGTATTTGCACATACAAAAGACCTGACGGCTTACATGAACTGTTGCAAGCTGTTGCACAACTTGATAACGCCACTGATATTCAAATAGTCGTAATCGATAATCATGCAGATGCACAAGGGATGGCGGTTTGTGAATCACTACCAGCAAGCTATCCATTTCAAGTACAGGCTGTGCTACAGCCTCAAGCCGGTATTTCGCATGCGCGTAACGCTGCAGTTGAAAACGCCCTTCGGCTTCAACCAGATTTTCTGGCTTTTCTGGATGATGATGAACAACCCGAACCGCAATGGCTAAAAGAACTGTTGCGTATACAAGGCGAAACAGCAGCTGATATTGTTGGCGGACCAACACGCTCTGTATTTCCTGAGGGCACCGATGCAGCGATTAAAAATAATCCCTACTACGGTGCTGAACTGACTGTTGCCGACGGCGCTGCCTGCCAATTGGAAGCGGCGGGGAATTTCCTGATTCGCGCCAGTACGATCGCGGAGCTTACACCAACGTATTTTCATCCTGCCTTCAGCTTGTCTGGCGGAGAAGATCTAGCGTTTTTTACCCAGCTTGCTCAAAAAGGTGCGCGCATGCACTGGGCCGCAAACGCGATTGTGCATGAAGCCGTACCTGCAAACCGATTATCACAAGCCTGGCTAAAAGAACGTGTTGTCAACATTGCCAATTCGCGTGTGCGCGTGATGCAAATGCTGCAGCCAGGTGTCAAAAATTCTAGTGTGCGGTGTCTAAAAACTGTCGCCTTGTTCACGGTTGCGATGCTGTTGTCGTTAATTGGTCTGGTACATGCACAGTCACGCGAGAAAGCGCAACTGTTGCGCTGGAAATTTTGGGGTAAATTTACCGCCCATCTAAACCGTGCCACGATTCGTGGAGAAGGCCACTAATGAGCTCATTGCCACGCTACTCTATCGTCATACCAACCTACAATGGTGCCGAATCGGTAAGCGATACTTTGCGCAGTTGTTTCGAGCAAGACATGAGCGATCTGGAAGTGGTCATCGTGGATGACGGATCAACAGATAATACGCTTGAGGTGTTACGCGCGATAGACGACCCACGGCTTGTCATCGTTGAACAAGAAAACGCTGGCCCTGCAGCTGCGCGAAATCACGGAATGCGAAAAGCACAGGGACAATACATTGCCTTTCTGGATTCAGATGACATTTGGTATCCCGATTTTTTAACCGAAGTGGACAAAATCTACCAGCAATCTCCAGACAAACTCGTTTATAGCCAGATCATTGTTGATCGCGGTGTCGGTCGCTATTGGGTTAAGCCAGGCAGAGCGATGGCAGCTGAAGAATCTATCTACGATTACTTGTACGTACACGGTGCTTTCATACAAACCAGTACCATGGTTATCCCGCGTGCACTAGCACTTAAGGTCAGTTGGGATGAGAACGTCACCTTTGGCGATAACGATCAGTTCGCCATAGATTGCTGGCAGACCGGTACAGGCTTTGTCATGCTGGAGAACCCTAAAACACTCTACGCGGACATCATGAGCCCAAATGCGCTATCACAACTTCCAATCTTTAGCGGTTCATCGGAAAAGTACACCAATTTTTTTACCTGGATGGATACGCAAAAAGCCAATATGAGCGATGCCGCATGGGCAGGCTTTCGGGCACGTTTTGAAAGTGTGTCCAAAGCGCGAACCAACCCAATAGAAAGCTTCAAATTACTGATCAATGCGCGCAAACACAATGCCATGAGTGCATTGGGCATCTGCCGGCAGATGGTGCAAAACTATGCACCGCGCTTTTATCGCAAACTGGTTGATCAGTACGTACGCTTTCGTGGCCAATCATTACAAGCATTGGAAAAGTAATGTCACTGGCTACTTACCAAACAGCTTATCGAGCATCGCTGATGTCTTTGCTGGTATTGCTGCTCGTTCTTGTGCAGGGCACCAGCACAAGCCTGTCGCTGGTGTATCGCTTATCACCATCGCTGGAACCCACAGTCAATATGCTGTGGGGTATGCTGTACGTGATGTCCTTTGTTGGCTTGATCAGTAACTTTGGCATCAACTGGATTACCTGGCTAGTACGCTATCGATTACTACTGGTCGTGCTATTGGTGGGCACGGCTTTTTCCGCAATGTGGTCTATCGATGCAGCACTTACAATGGAACGTACTGTCCACTTGGTAGGCAGTAGCATCATCGCATTCTATATCGGATTTACTATTCCTCTCATGCGTATTTTATCGGTATCGGCTGTTGTTATGTCTTTACTGATGATTGCCAGCATGGGGGCCGCTGTTTTTGCCCCTGATATTGGTATCGAAAACTACGAGGGCCGGCTTGTTTGGCGCGGCGTGATGACATCCAAGAACACATTGGGCTTTTGGGCCGCCATTACTGTGCTCTTGTGCGCCGTTGTTATGGGCAATATGCAAACACTGGGTAAAAAAGCCCTGGCCTTTATTGGTATCGCAAGTGGCATTGTGGTTCTTATGTTTACGGTATCAGCAACATCATTACTGGCGATGATCATAAGTGCCATGCTAATGAGCTATTTCTATATTGCGCGTCGCTTTGACCTCGGCCTTATCTCCATGCTGATATTAGGCACTTTGTGTACAGCTGTGGTTGGCATGGCGATATACAACATCAATACTGCTGAATTGATTGGTCGCTCCGGTGACCTGACCGGGCGTGGCGAAGTGTGGAGTCAGACTTGGCAACTGATAATGCAAAAGCCTTTAACTGGCTTTGGGTACGGCACCATTTGGTACCCCACTGGTAACTCGCTGTGGATTCAAAAAACCCTAACCGATTTTACCTGGACAGTTTTCCACGCACACAATGGACTGTTGCAGCTAGCTTCAGAGATCGGGTTACCACTGACCTTTCTTGCAGTGCTAATGATTTTTCAACAGCTCATTGAAATATTCTACTGCCAGTACCAAAGGCAGCAAGCAGGTGTCTTATTTGTTCTGGGCTTTACCGTTGCACTGCTGGTTAGTAATTACTCGGAAGCCCGCCTGGTAGTTAACCGGGAGCTGTATTGGATCTTTTTTATCGCATTGCCCATTAGCATGCTGCAGCAGATCAATATCACCGCATCGGCAACTGCAGGTGCGTTCAACCCTGTGCCCTCGCCTTTGCATAAGCGCACCCGAGAAAAACAGGCGACTAATGCATCCGATCGTGAGCATCGCCGAGCGCTTAAATCAAGGCTCCAAAAACGTCTCGCCAGCGATCAAAGTCAAGCTGGGCAAATCATTGAAGGTGACTCATCAAGAGTCCAGAGCGGTGTTGTGTACCCGCTGGCATCATCTGAAATTCAGCAAAAGAAAATGGCGCGTCGCCAAAAGAAAACCGGCTCTTAAGCAAGCCAAAGAACCAATCAACTGCACATAGGACTTATTGAGTGAATAAGACGATACTGATTACCGGAGGAGCTGGATACATCGGTTCTCACATGGCCAGATTGCTAAACGCATCAGGTTATAACGTGGTGGTCTACGACAATTTGGACAGAGGCAATGCCGATGCAGCGTCTGCGTCCGCCACTTTAGTTCAAGGAGATATTGCGGATAGCGCGGTATTAGAACCCGTCTTTGAGAAACATCAGTTTGATGCTGTGATGCATTTTGCTGCGTTCGCTTACGTAGGCGAATCCGTTACCAGACCCGATATCTACTATCGAAACAATGTCGGGGGCACGCTGAACCTTATGGACACCATGCGTAAGTTCGATGTCAATAGGCTTGTGTTTTCATCTACCTGCGCCACTTATGGCGTGCCAGAATCACTGCCAATTACCGAAGCGACTGCGCAAAATCCTATAAACCCTTACGGGCAGTCCAAGTTGATGGTGGAACAGATTCTTAAAGACTACGCGGTAGCTTATAATTTTCGCAGTGTCGCTTTACGTTACTTTAATGCGGCCGGCTGCGCCGAAGATGGCTCACTTGGCGAGCGCCATGATCCAGAAACACATTTATTACCGCTCATACTTTTTGAAGCACTTAGGGTTAAAGGTGGTGGAGATCCAAAAGAAACCGCATTGCGAGTGTTCGGAAGTGATTTTGATACAAGAGATGGCACCTGCGTTAGAGATTATATCCATGTCAATGATCTCTGTGCAGCTCATACTGCAGCGTTACACCGGATGATAGACACACCTGAAGCTGGTGCTGAGCAGTTTAACCTTGGCACGAATAAAGGCTACACCGTACTGGAGGTGATCGAAGCAACCAGACGTATTACGGGTGTGGATATTGAATATAATCTGTCCGACAGGCGCGAAGGCGACCCGCCAGAATTGGTTGCTGATGCAAGCCTTGCAATGCAGCAATTGAAGTGGAAACCCGCTTACCCTGACATTGAGCAAAGCCTGCAGCATGCCTGGGATTGGTTTAGCAAGCACCCTCCTGCATCGCTTTAATAAAGCGGACATTTGAGAAATTCGGTTTCCTGTTGGCGAAATATGCAATGCGAAAAAGACTACAATACCAGGCGGCCCGAAGATCAGCTAAGCCATCATTCTGGTAATACCACAACAGCCCCATGGTGGCGGACAATAAACGGCATGAAACTACTCTCAGCGATAGGCGTCTCGGCAACCATCGGCCTTCTTTCATTGCCGCTACTGTCAGCTAAAGTTGCCGCTCAAGCGATAAACGATGCGTGCTGGCAGCAAAGCTTTAGTGATGACTTTAATACGCTCGACTTGTGGGATGCGAACACAGGCACCGGCCAGTGGAAAACAAGCTACATCTGGGGCAGCGATATTATTATAAATAACGAGCTGCAATACTATATAGACCCCAGAACACACGGGATAAATCCATTTAGTATCGACAATGGCATACTCAATATCACAGCGCAAAAGACGCCAGCCGCATTAGTCGAGTCGGTTAAAAACCAACCGTATATTTCAGGATCACTGACAACAGAAAACGGTTTTTCACAAAAATACGGTCGCTTCGAGGCCAGGGTTAAAGTGCCACGTGGCAAAGGTTTATGGTCAGCATTCTGGCTGCTGCCAAGTTTTGATCAGTGGCCCGAGGGTGTCGCTGTTTTACCCGAAATAGATGTCATGGAGAGCCTGGGGCACGAACACAATACCTTTCACACGACCTTACATACCAACCAGAATGGCAAACTGGAATCGCACCCTTACGACCACACCATCAATACAAGAATCAGTGATAACTTTCATTTGTATTCTGTGATCTGGACGCCTGAAAAAGTGGAGTGGTATTTGGATAAACAAAAAGTCGCGTCACACCCAACACCAAGCGACTTCACCCAGCCGGTGCATTTTCTATTAAACCTTGCAGTGGGCGGTACCTGGCCAGGCAGCCCCGATAGATCAACGGTATTTCCAGCATCCTATCAAGTTGACTACGTTAGAGCATTTGTGGAAAAGCCGAGCTGTTAATTAAGCAGCAAAAACTGGCTATGCATATTGAAGCCGTTTCTAACCCTATAACACAAACGCTGTCACGCTGCCTCGTGCGGTATAAATTCCTGATCAACACTGGCACTTGACTCGAACTTAACCACATCACCTCGCACCAAGAGCTCGGCTAAGGACTCAGCTGTTTTTACAGAGACCTCATCAAGCCAGGCATAGCGTTTTCGATACAAGGAGCGTTTCTTTGCTTTGAGTGAGGCGATATCTTTTCGCTCTGGTGTGGAAGGCAATGTATAAAGCGTCTTCCCCGACGCCACCCCATTGTACTCACCCCATAAGGCATCCATATCAAAACTCATTTGTGCACGCTTGGCATCCGAATATTTATCAGACTGATGAATATGCCCCGCGTTGGATACACCGAATAGCTCATTAATACCCAGTTGCTGAGCAACCATGTATAAAATTTCAACCATCAGTGCTTTTGGTCTTAAACCATTAAGACTGCGGGTCAGTAGCGTAATTAATTCCTGGCGATTTTCGATTCGGTCGTTTGGTCCCTGCAATGCTCCAATAAAAATGGCATTGTCGAAACCATGCCCCAGACCAATATGAAAACTTAAAGTATAAATTTCCCTACCCTGACTATCACACAGGCGTATGCCCATAGCCCCTTCATTTTGATAACCCTGAAACAGCTCTACTCGATAGCTAAGCTCATCTCGGGCGATAAAATCAAACAAATGATGCCCTTCGCTAGAATAGACTTCCGATGCACGCGCACCCATGGTTTTTTTAAGAAAAAGAAAATGTGATCTAAGCTGGGTCATTCGATCATGTACTGTCCAGTCGATGCACACATAAGGATTAAATGGTTTATCCAGTATTTTGGGAGAGTGATGCAATACTTCGCGCAGTTCGCTACAGGCAAACAATGACTGAAAGTGTCTTAGTTCAGTTCCATAACGCAAACCTTGCAAGCTAAACCAAGCTGCTTTAGCCCACTGACGTGGCGTTGATGAGTCTGCATAGATATGACGACCAAGCGAAGGTAAACGCTTTACAAAAGCGAATTCTTCACTTAAAGATGCTGTCCATCCGCGACTGTTTGATTCTATTCCGTTCACATGACAGGGAACGGCCGTGGCAGTAGCCAGTTTTAATCTGCAGCTTTTATTTGGAGGCGTTTAGATAACCAGTTCGTCATAAATCGCTAAAGCTGCCGACTGGCACACACGCCATGTGCACACAGCCTAATTGCACGTACTGTAACGTGATGTAGCCCGCAGTTTACGGGATGAATGGAGCGACCACTGAGTACAACATTTTGTAGCCAGTGTTCAACGCTATTTCGTTAACGATCGGCTCGCTGCTTATGGAACCTTCAGCAGGTGACAACGGTGGTTTTGATGGATCAATTTGCGAATACACGGCCCATACACATAGAACAGAACACACAATCATCAGTGCAAACGTGGATAAGCGTGCTAGTCGAAATCGAAGCATACGGCTGGTTTCTAGCCTGGCAATATAGGCAACAATAATCAGCACAGTCAGCACCGTACCGATAATGGCTGGAATTAAATAAGCACCCCATAAACTTGCCACCGTCTCAACAGGGTCCTCTATGGCTTTTAAAGTAGACAAATCGGGTTTGATACTTTGCTCTGCCATGAAATAGGGGGTAATGAGTTCAGTTATCAGAACAAACAACATGGCTAAGAAAAGCAAAAGTATGATGAGCCCTTTGGCAAGTGCACGCGAAAAACTGAACATGCCAAACAAACCGCCCAGCAACACCACCGGCAACAGTAAAACTCCGATTAGTGCCAGGTCGTATCGAAGGCCCATGGCAAACACCTGCAGCAACGACCCTGTGTCCATGACAGTGGGGAACTGCCAAAGTACATAGGCTGCGCGAATCATCGAGAGCAGAAAAATAACGGTGAATAAAAACAACGCCAGATGGCGCAGTAAATGGGTAGCGGGTAGCGTCGATTTCATAACGAGCTCTGTATTCGTAAGTCTAGGATGGGCAGTTATCCTTAGTATAACAGCGCGCAATAATCACGGAATCGGCACGGCTCACAATCTTGCCTTGAATGTCAACGCTCTGACTTTCTTCACCAAATGTATCAATCAGAAGCTCCCATTGCCCACTCATTTCCGGCCAAACGGTCAAATCGAATTCGATTTGTCGCTCACCCAGATTAAACAGCAGAAGCAAGCCGTCTCCATGCTCAAGCTCACCGACGCTGTCCCTATCGTCACTGGCATCTCCTGGTAAAAGCAAGCCTATAAACGCCTCGTCACTATGCCAATCCCCATCCTGCATTTTTTGGGATTGGGAATTTAACCAACAAACGTCTGCCAGATCAGTGCTTTTGGACAGTTTTGAAGCATGCAGGAAGTGTGGGCGTCGCAATACTGGCTGCGATCGTCGAATTTTAATCAATTGTGTCAGAAACGCCTGCAGCTTTCGATCAGCCCGTCGGGCACGCCAATCTATCCATCCAATCGCATTGTCCTGACAATAAGCGTTGTTATTGCCCTGCTGAGAATTTCCAATTTCGTCGCCCGCCAGTATCATGGGGACACCTTGCGACACCATTAGTGTGGTGAGCAGATTGCGTTGTTTTCGACGCCGGGTTTGAATAATCGTTGGGTCTTGCGTATCGCCTTCGTACCCACAATTTGTTGAATAATTTGCACTGTGCCCATCACGGTTATCCTCCCCATTAGCCCCGTTATGCTTATGCGCATAACTGACCAAATCGCGCAAGGTAAAGCCATCATGTGAACAGATGAAATTGACGCTGGCACTGGACATACGGCCCTGCCACTCAAAGACATCACTGCTGCCCAGAAGATAATTCGCAAATTCAGGCAACAGACCACGCTCCCCAGTCCAGATTCGCCGCATGGTATCGCGATAGCGATCATTCCATTCAGACCAACCTCGCGGAAATTGGCCGAGTTGATACCCGCCCATACCAATATCCCAGGGCTCTGCGATCAATTTGGTTGTCGCAAGGCTTGGGTCTTGCCCCAACGAATCGAAAAAGCCACAACCGCGATCAAAGCCATGCAGTTCTCGACCAAGGACAGTTGCAAGATCAAATCGAAAGCCGTCCACATGCATATCATTCGCCCAGTAACGCAGACTGTCCAACACCAGCTGCATCACTCTTGGATGGGAAACATTAACGGTGTTTCCAGTACCACTGTCGTTAATGTAGTAGCGCCGATCTTCTGCGAGCCGATAGTAAGAGGCATTGTCTATGCCTTTAAACGATAAGGTTGGGCCAAGCTCATTACCTTCTGCTGTATGGTTGTACACCACATCCAGAATCAGCTCGATGCCTGCCCGGTGCAGGCCCCGTACCATGGCACGAAACTCCAAAATCGGATCGGCCATCGCATAACGATTTGCAGGTGCAAAAAACCCCAGTGAGTTATAACCCCAGTAATTACTCAGCCCCTTGCCCACCGCAAACTGCTCATCAACAAAACTGTGTACAGGCAGCAATTCAACCGCGGTAATTCCTAATTCCTGTAAGTGTCGAACCACTGGACCAGAAGCCAATGCACTGTACGTTCCGCGACGTTTACCCGTAAGGCCGGGAAAATAACGGGTGAGCCCTTTTACATGTGCTTCGTAGATGACGCTATCTTTAATTGGCGTGCGCGGGTACTTGTCGCTACGCCAGGTAAACGATTGATCCACGACCACACTTTTGGGGACAAAAGGTGCGCTGTCGCGACTGTCAAAAGATCGATCACCATCAGGGTGGCCCACTACAAATCCGAACACCTCATCACGCCAAGTCAGCTCCCCGTGCAGTTGCCTCGAATAGGGATCAATAAGCAACTTGTGGTGGTTGAAGCGATGCCCCATTTCAGGCTTGTAGGGGCCATATACCCGGTAGCCGTAAATCAGGCCCGGTTTTGCAAGGGGTAAATACCCATGCCAGACATCATGGGTGTGACTCGGCAAAGGCAGCCGCGCAATTTCCTGTTGCCCTGTTTCGTCGAAAACACACAGCTCTACTTTCTCCGCATGGGCCGAGAAAAGCGCAAAATTAACCCCAGCCGCATCCGGAGTCGCCCCAAACGGGGCAAATTTACCCGGCAGTAATTTGTAGTCTTCTAGTTGTTGGCCTCGAAAGGCTGGCCCAGCGGCGACAGATTCCATATGTCGTTATTGTAGTCGCGCATGGTGCGATCGGTGGAAAAGCGGCCGCTTTTTGCCGAATTTATAATACTTTTACTTATCCACAGCGCTTTGTCCTGCCAGCATTGTGACACGCGCTGCTGCGCGTCCAGATAGTCAGGCAAATCGGCAATGGTCATCCACGGGTCGTCCGAGCTCAATGCCGCATCCAGCGCCACGTTCACAAGTTCCGGATCACCGCAATCAAACATTCCGTCTTTAAACGCTTTTACAATTGCCTTGACGCGAGGCTCTATCGCTACGGTCGTGTCGGGAGAATAGCTAGGACGTAAGGTTTCAACCTCGTCCACCGTCAGGCCAAAACGGAAGAAATTGTCCTCGCCCACGGCTTCAAGAATTTCCACATTGGCTCCGTCCAATGTGCCAATAGTGAGCGCCCCATTCATCATGAACTTCATATTGCCTGTCCCGGACGCCTCTTTGCCGGCGGTGGATATCTGCTCGGACAAATCCGCTGCTGGGCAGATAATTTCCATTGCGGAGACATTGTAATCAGGTAGAAAAACCAGGCGCAGCTTACCTTTGGTTCGAGGATCGTTGTTGATGACGTCACCCACATTACAGATGAGTTTGATGATGGCCTTAGCCATATAGTATCCGGGCGCCGCTTTGCCAGCTATCAATATTAATCGTTCTGCGTCGTTCTCATCTTCACCGTTGATAATTCGTAAATAGCAATGCACGGCGTGTAATGCGCATAGCAGCTGGCGCTTATATTCGTGCATGCGCTTAACTTGTATGTCAAACAGCATGTGTTCTTCAACATCAACATCCGTGCGTGACTTGATAAGCTCTGCTAAACGAACTTTGTTCTGTTGCTTTACCTGCAACCAGCGCTGTTGTACTGCGTCATCCTCGACATGAGGCAATAATCTTTCAAGCTGATCAAGGTCGGTAATCCATTTATTTCCAATGAGATCAGCCAGCAAGCTTCGTAACGATGGATTGCAGTGGGCAAGCCATCGGCGTTGAGTAACGCCATTGGTTTTGTTGTTAAATCGCTCTGGCCACAAAGTGTAGAATTCTTTAAAGAGCCCCTTTTGTAACAGATCGGAATGCAGCTGAGCCACACCATTAATAGAGAAGCTACCAACGATGGCCAGGTGCGCCATACGTACAACCGGTTGCTCATCAAACGACACAATGGACATATTGGCTTGCTTGGCTGCATCACCTGGCCATTGCCTGGCGACCTGAGATAGAAAGCGCCGATTCACTTCATGGATGATTTCCATGGGCCGTGGCAGCAGTGCTTCAAGCATAGACTGCGACCAGCATTCAAGCGCTTCAGGAAGCAACGTGTGGTTAGTGTAAGCCAGGCAACGCGATACGATCTCCCATGCATCATCCCACTCCATTAAATGTTCATCGATGAGTAAACGCATAAGCTCTGCTACCGCCAGGCTCGGGTGCGTATCGTTCATTTGAAAACAATGCTTGTCTGCAAATCCGTTGAAATCGTCATGTTCGGAAAGCCAAATACGCATGGCGTCCTGCAGGCTTGCAGAAACCAGAAAGTACTGTTGCCGCAGACGCAGCACTTTGCCGTTCTCACTGGCATCGTTTGGATACAACACCATCGTAATATTCTCGGCATCCGTTTTTGCCGACACAGCTTCAGCATAACCGCCTGCATTAAATTCGGATAAATCAAATTCGTCGGTCGCAGAGGCGGACCAAAGCCTCAGCGTGTTAATGACGTCGTTTCCGTGTCCTGGCACGGGCACATCAAACGGCACTGCAAGGACCTCTTCATCTGTTACCCACTGCCTGATGGGTTTCCCATTGGCAGCAGAAACCGCGTTCACCGAGCCGCCAAATCGGATAACGCAGGTATGTTCAGGCCGCTCGATTTCCCAGACGTGCCCATCTCGCAGCCAGTTATCCGGCTTTTCGATCTGATGCCCGTTTTCGAGCTCCTGACGAAACATACCGTAGCGATACCGCAAACCATATCCCGTAACAGGCAAAGCCAGTGTCGCGCAGCTATCCAGAAAACAGGCTGCAAGTCGTCCCAAGCCACCATTACCCAAACCCGCATCATGTTCCAGCGTCTCAACATCTTCGAGTGAAACACCCAATTGATGCAGTGCCTGACGAACCGGATCCACCATTTCCAAATTATTAACCGCATTCGATAAAGAGCGGCCCATTAAAAATTCGAGAGAGAGATAGCAGGTTTTTCGAGTGCTTGATGATTCTGTTTCAGCACGGGTTGTGCGCCATTGGTCCATCAAGCGATCTCGCACGGCCAGCGCTACAGCGCTGTATATGTATTGAGGCGAGGCGTGGTCAATATCGCGACCAAGCGTGTGCGAAAAATGCTGTACGATGGATTTTTTAAGTGCATCGATATCATCTCCGACATCGATACCATCAGCCTGCCAAGCGCGCTCGTTAGTCAGAAGCTCACGAGCCTGCTGCGGCTGCATAGTGCGGGAGATTGGCATACTTGAGGACATGATTTGATTTCTGCGATGTGGTGGTAACTTTTCTGTGCCAGTAAGCGTAGCAGGACTGACACCCATAAGGAGTTTATATCGGCTATCTATGCCATTTTTGAAATAGCTTTATGTCAACCACTCAACGTTATATGCTGTGGCATGATGCATACGGAGTTGTAACATGGCAGAGTTAGCACAAAGGCATATCTCAAAACTCACCCGAAGTACAGTGGCCTTGATTTTGGCGGGCGGTCAGGGAAGCCGATTGCACGAGCTAACACAATGGCGTGCCAAGCCAGCTGTCCAGTTCGGTGGTAAATATCGAATTATTGATTTTCCATTGTCCAACTGTATCAATTCCGGTATTCGCCGAATCGGTGTCGCTACACAGTACAAATCACATTCCTTAGTCAGGCACATCGTCCGTGGCTGGTCTGGTTTTAAAGCCGAATTTGGTGAATTTGTCGAAGTATTGCCCGCATCCATGCGAGTGGATGAGCAATGGTACAAGGGTACAGCCGATGCCATTTACCAGAATCTGGATATCCTTCGCCGCCAAGATCCTGAATTTGTGCTCGTACTCGGCGGCGATCATATTTACAAGATGGATTACGGCCCGCTCATCGCCGCACACGAGCGCCGCAGTGCGGATATGAGCGTGTGCTGCGTAGAAGTATCAGCAAAAGAGGCCGCCAATGCATTTGGCGTGATCTCCGTCGATGAAAACGGACGTGTTCTCGCGTTCGATGAAAAACCAGCGGTGCCCACCGAAATCCCGGGTAAACCAGGGCGTGTTCTCGCCTCGATGGGCAACTATGTATTTAACACCTCATTTTTGTATGAGCAGCTTATCCGCGATGCGGACGAACCTAAAAGTAGCCATGATTTTGGCAAAGACATCATGCCCCACATCATCGATAAGTATGCGGTATATGCCTACATGCTAGGTGCAGATGAAGGCCAAACGTATTGGCGTGATGTCGGAACATTAGATGCGTTTTGGGATGCCAATATGGAGCTTTTGGACTTCGAGCCAGAGCTTGATTTATACGATAGCGATTGGCCTATTTATACCGATCAATTGCAGTTGCCGTCGGCAAAATTTATACACGACGATGGAGATCGAAGAGGCTATGCCGTTAACTGTATCGTATCCGGCGGCTGCATTATTTCTGGGGCTAAAATCAAGCGCTCACTTCTCTTTTCCAGTGTTCGAGCGCGCTCCTACAGCGAAATTGAAAACTCTGTAATCTTGCCTAATGTTGTAATTAATCGTCGCTGCAAAATACGTAACGCCATAATCGATGCGGGATGTGAAATTCCACAGGGGATCGAAATCGGTATAAATAGAGAACATGACGAAAAACGGGGCTTCAGAATCACTGAAAATGGCATAACTCTTGTGACTCCAGACCATCTCGGACAGTCTCTGCACCGTTTACGCTAGCGAGACGTAAACATTAGGAAATATCGGTTGTAATTGTTATGCCGCCTAACCCCCACATTTGCATGCTTGCGGCCGAGAACGATGCTATCCCTGGTGCCAAGGTCGGTGGCATTGGCGATGTGATTCGCGATATCCCCCCTGCTCTGGCTGCTGTGGGCGCGCGCGTTACGGTGCTCATTCCTGCCTACGGATCATTCCATACTTTACCCGGCGCTAGTAATCTTGCCACTGTGAATGTCTCGTTTATGGGTGAGATTGAATCGATAGATGTTGTGGAGCTCTACCAGGGTAAAACAGACGGTGTGCGCTACATCGTGTTGCATCACGCCTTGTTTGCTGCCGGCGGAATCGGCCAGGTGTATTGCAACGATGGCAGCGACAGTCCTTTTGCAACAGATGCAAGTAAATTTGCGCTCTTTTGCGCGGCTGCTCTGAAAGCCATCACTGATCATGTTTTTGGGGATGTTGATGTTCTGCATTTGCATGACTGGCATGCCGGGTATGCCACTATCTTGCGTGCCTTCGAACCCAGCTTCCATCAATTGCAATCGATACCGTGCATCTTCAGTATTCACAATCTTGCCATGCAAGGTGTTCGGCCTCTGAAAGGTGATACATCTTCCTTAGAAAATTGGTTTGACACCTTGCAATACGATGAAGCCATGATTGTTGACCCTCGCTGGCCAGACTGTGTTAATCCGATGGCAGCGGCCATTCGCTTATCAGATAAAGTGCACACCGTATCGCCAAGCTACAGTCTTGAAATCATTCAAGCCAATGCGCCTGAACGGGGTTTTCATGGTGGTGAGGGACTAGAACGTGATTTGCAAATGTGCGCATCCCGCTCCGCACTTGTTGGCATAATCAACGGAATTGACTACGAATCAACACTGGACCGAAAAACCGATTGGCATTCCTTAATGACAATAGTCAGCGATACTTTGTTGAGCTGGCTCGGGGAGTCTACAACGATACGCGCAGCAGACTACCTTGCCCACCAGCGGACCCAACAGTGGATGGCCCATAATCGCCCTCGTCATATCATCACGTCTGTAGGTAGACTAACCGATCAAAAAATGGCTTTACTACTCATGCCGTCTGAGAATGGCCAGCTGGTATTGGACAACATGCTGAATCAACTCGGTGACAAAGCCGTGTTTATTGTGTTGGGTTCTGGCGATCCGGAACTAGAAGCACAGTGTCAACGCTGCGCTGCCAGGCATCGTAATTTTCTCTATCTTAATCGTTATGCTCAATCACTGGCCGATATATTATTTGCAAATGGCGATCTTTTCCTTATGCCTAGTTCATTCGAACCTTGTGGCATAAGTCAGATGCTCGCGATGCGAAATGGCCAGCCATGTCTTGTACATGCGGTGGGCGGACTAAAAGATACCGTAGAGGATAGGATAGACGGATATCACTTCTCAGGTGAGACTCTCTCATTGCAGGCTGATGCACTACTTAACACGCTCCAAGCTGTAATTGATATTCGTGAAACTGATCCAGAGACGTATCGAGCTGTCTCGGCCAACGCTCAGAAAAAACGTTTTCTGTGGCAAGCAAGTGCAGAACAATATTTACGTCAACTGTATTCATAATGGAACTGAATAAACAACAAATAGATGACATTGTTAACGGACAATGTGCTGATCCCTTTGCCGTGTTCGGAGAGCATAAAACGGCGAATGGGTATCAGATAGTCACGTTTCAGCCATCGGCTGATGCGGTGAGCGTTGTGACAGAATACGGCGAACGGCTCACCATGGAGCAAAAACATGAGAATGGGCTGTTTCGATGTGTCAATCCCCAGTCCGCTGGTCAGTATGAATTGGCAATGCGTAACGCCGATGCAGCTTGGGAAACCAGGGACCCTTACTCAATGCCTTCGGCCATTGGAGAGCTCGACCGGCATTTGTTTTCTGAAGGCACACACCAACAGCTTTACACCATTTTAGGCTCACATACGACAACCTTGATCGGGGTTGAAGGCGTTCACTTTGCCGTGTGGGCCCCCAATGCCAAACGCGTTAGTGTGGTGGGTGAATTTAATCAATGGGATGGTCGTATGCATGTCATGCGATATCACCCAAACACCGGCATTTGGGATATTTTTATACCCGGCATAGGTGAAAATTCTCTATATAAATACGAACTTCTCAGCAGTGATGGCACAACCTTACCTTTAAAAAATGATCCGTTTGCCGCATTCTTCGAACAAGCTCCCGGCAATGCATCAATTGTGTACAGGAGTCGATTTGCCTGGAGTGACGAGGAATATCTTAAAAAAAGAGCTGAGCGTGACCCCTTAAAAGAACCCATGTCAGTTTATGAAGTACATGCTGGTTCATGGCAACGCAACAGCAATACAGAAAGCTTAAGTTATCGGCAACTTGCAGATACGCTTATACCTTATGTGGTGGAAAATAAATTCACTCACATCGAACTTATGCCAATAACAGAACACCCTTTTACAGGCTCCTGGGGTTACCAGCCAATTGGCCTTTATGCACCCACCTCACGCTTTGGCAAACCAGATGATTTTCGCTATTTTGTGGATTGCTGCCATGCCAACAATATTGGCGTGATCATGGACTGGGTACCGGCACACTTCCCTTCCGATGAGCATGGTTTAGGACAGTTTGATGGTACGCATCTGTATGAACATGCAGACCCAAAACAGGGTTTTCATCAGGATTGGAACACACTGATTTACAACTACGGACGCCGTGAGGTCGCAAACTACCTTTACAGCAATGCGGTTTACTGGATTAAAGAATTTCATCTTGATGGATTGCGAGTTGATGCCGTAGCGTCGATGTTATACCTCGATTATTCGCGTGATGATGGTGAATGGATACCCAATGAGCATGGCGGTCGTGAGAATCTTGAAGCCATTCGCTTTTTGCAAAGAATGAACGAGCTTGTACATGTACAGGGTGGTTTTACACTAGCAGAAGAATCCACCTCCTTTGAGGGTGTCAGCCGTCCGGTCTACGATAACGGTCTGGGCTTCACATTTAAGTGGAACATGGGATGGATGCATGACACACTCGAATACCTTTCCAAAGACGCCGCCTACAGAAAATACCATCACAACAATTTAACCTTCGGGTTAATTTATGCGTTTAGTGAAAACTTTCTGCTGCCGTTTTCGCACGATGAAGTTGTGTACGGTAAGGGCTCGATGATTAATAAAATGCCAGGTGATGACTGGCAAAAATTTGCCAACCTGCGAAGCTGTTTTGCTTATCAGTTTTGTTACCCTGGTAAAAAGCTGATGTTTATGGGCAGCGAGTTCGCGCAACGCAGCGAATGGCAACATGATGCTCAATTGGACTGGGAGTTACTGCAACAATCAACTCATGCCCAAACCCTGCGGCTAGTACGAGATCTCAACCACTTACATCAAAGCCAAGTCGCATTACACGAGCAAGATTGCGATCATGGCGGGTTTGAGTGGATCGATTGCGATGACACCGAGCAAAGCATTATCAGCTTTTATCGCTATGCAACAGACCGAAGCAAAAGCATTGTCACGATTTGCAACTTTACTCCAGTGGTGCGCCATGACTATCAAATCGGTGTCAATCAAGAAGGCGAATACACGGAACTACTCAATACGGATGCGGCTTGCTATGGTGGCAGCGGGCTTGGAAATCATGGGAGTGTGATTGCTGAAAACGTCCCCAGTCACAATAAACCGCACTCCATCAGCCTCACCTTGCCTCCGCTCGCTGTACTCATTTTGACCAACAACAGCGCAAGCGCGCTCGATTCTGAATGATCACATTTGTAGCAGATTGTAGTGCTGCAATTTGGCCATCATTCTTAGCTCATCTTTTACGAGCGTCAGCGTTCTGACAATCCCGGTCTTGGTCTCGAAGTGATGGGCGAACCTTGATATAATTAGCCCAATCGCTAGTCGTACACGTTTGAATAAAGCTTATGAAATCATTGTTCGCTGTTCTGTTGCTGGCCATTGCGGCTGGTGTTGGCTACTGGAAAACTCAACACCCTGATGCAAGCATCGACGATATACGCGGTGGCGCAGAAACCGGTATTGCCCGCTTAAAAGGTGGCTTTGATGCGATAAAAGAAGGCTCTGTCGATACCGGCAACTCGGCCGAATCAATTACCGCCAGGCTAGATTCAATGCAAGCTCAATTGAGCGAATCTCAAAATTCGTCTGGTGCAGCAGTGGTTAATGGGCGACTCACAGATGCAGAGCGACGGCTAAGGGCGCAAGATCAACGAGTTGACACTATACAAAGCAATCTTGAATCTGTTTTAAGCAATGTGCAGTCACTTAACGACACCGAGAATCCATCTACAGAACAACTCAACTCACTAGAAAATCAGCTGGCCTTACTCAACCGACGCGTTGAAGAACAAAGCACACAGTTTGAGGCCGTGAGTATTGACGAGAAGTTAACGCAACTCAATTCGCAACTGAGCTCTATGGAAGAGTCTCAACGTGAAAACAGAGTGGCCCAAGAAACTGAAATAGGCCGACTCGATGAAAAGATTCAATCGGTCGAGGCCCGACTGAACACCTTATCAACAGATACAAGCAGTGGGCTCGAAACAGCCGCCGCGACTGTGAATGCCCAGATCGACCAGCGCCTTGCATTGCTCGAAAACAAACTCGATACAACAACAACAGATTCAAAGCGTTTGTCTGCGCTTACCGAGCAGCTCTCCAATTCACGTGAAAAAATGGCTCTTCTAGAAAGCCGTTACTCTGAAACAAGCGGCGAAATTGATAAATTGAATGCCAGCATTGCCGAGCTTCAAACGCGAAACGAATCCATTTCTATTGATGATCTGCAAACCCAATTAAGCACACAGATTGGCGCACTGCAACGGCAGATTGACAACAACGACAGCAACACGAATGAGCAAGCACTTAATGACGCAATTGAGGCAACGCGCAGCCGTATCCAGTCACTGGAGCAACGCGTCACCGATTTACCAGCATCTTCAAACGAGGCTAGCGATGCTGTTAAAGCGCAAAGCGACCTGGAAGCCCAAATCGCCTCTCTAGAACAACGCCTCGCCTCGGTAAATACCGCACCCGACCCAGCGCTTGCAGAGTCCATAAGCGAAGTCAATGAACGGGTTAGCGAACTGGCCTCCAAGTCATACCTGACTCTGGAAGATCTGCAAGAGCAGCAAGCTTCAAAAAATGTTGAATATAAAATATATTTCGAACGAAACAGCACATCAATTACAGAAGATGCTGGCAAGGTTCTAAATTCATTTATCGCGCAGGAAAAAAATCGTACCGTAGGTGTCTCTATCTATGGCTTTACTGACAGACGAGGCTCTGCCACATACAACCAGCAATTAGCATTGCAACGAGCCACGAATGTGCGCTCTTATCTCATACAAAACGGATTTAGCTTTACCAAAATCAGATCTGTTACTGGCCTCGGCGAAGACGCCGCTGCCGCGCTGCAACCAGATGGTGAAGAAGATGCTGGCCAACGGACCGTCGTTTTGTTTGCGGCTCAGCCATGAACGATCTATTAGAGTCACTTACACCAGCCGTTAACGACTGCCTTCTAATTATTGATGTTCAAAATGATTTTTGTGAAAACGGTGCATTAGCGGTACCTAATGGTGATGATGTAGTAGAACTAATTAACACCTTGTCGGAACGTTTTAGCACAGTCGTGGCCACACAAGATTGGCATCCACGCAATCACGCTTCGTTTGCAACCCAGCACTCGGGCAAGCAGCCATTTGATACTATAAAAATGCCCTATGGTGACCAAACACTATGGCCTGATCACTGCGTGCAGAGCACCACAGGTGCGCAGTTTCATCCTAAATTAGACCAACGTGTATTTCAAAACATCATAAGAAAAGGATTTAGAGACCACATAGACTCGTATTCGGCGTTTTTCGAAAACGATCAGACAACCACAACCGGTCTGTCAGGCTACTTAAAAGAACGCGGCATTAAACGGGTTTTTTGCGCAGGCCTTGCATACGATTTTTGTGTTCGATTTTCAGCTGAGGATGCTAGAAAAGAAGGTTTTGAAACGGTCGTATTAACAGATGCGTGCCGAAGCATCGATATGGAAGGATCAAAAAACGCCGCTACAGAAGCGTTGGAGAGTGCAGGAGTTTCGCTGCTCTAAACCGCATGCAGCGTAGTTAGACCAGATTGTTCACAATGCTGAAATGCAGCGTATTTTCAGTGTTGGCTTCCGGCACATCGCCTATGCCTATCGTGCCTTCGCCTTGCAACACGACAGTTTCTCGCCTTACATACAAGGCCTGCCTGCCGTGCCTGCAGATATAACTGCCATTGGTGCTGCTATCGGTAAACTCTATTTGTCCCGAAACCCAATCGATACTTGCGTGTTTGCGCGATGCACGCTCGCTCATGCTGGTCACCGTACAATCCTGATCACGTCCTATTGTCAGGCTCGGCACTTGCTCACTCACATCAAACGTTTGTCCTGAAGCGCTAAGCTTCAGCCTCTCACTCACATTGCTCGATTGCGGGTCAGCCAAACGGCTGGCAATGAGCGTGTGCATGTCGGTATCGTCGGTCCACGCAATCCGGTAAACATCCACTGGCTCTTTTAAACCCTTAACCGGTAATGTATCAATGCGCCTGGCAAGATCGCGATTGTGTGGGCTGAGCTGCCGTACGCTATGTTCGGTGGCCGTTATTTCTTCACCGCGTGCAAATGAGGCAACACGGGCGGCAATATTGACGGCGTGACCGTACACATCTCCCCTGTCTGGGATAACTGATCCGTAGTGAAAACCACAGCGTACCGTTAGAGGTGTTTCCTGATGCAACATCTGGATAGCACAGGCGGCCTGCAAGGCTGCATCGCAACTACTAAAGCTTGCCAGAGTGGCATCACCCACCGTACGAAGTACACGCCCATTTTCCCGCAGCACAGCTTTGGCCATGTAGGTGAGGCTCTGTGTTACCTGGCGGTGACCTTCCACATCACCAACGGCTTCGTACAATGGCGTGCTATCAGCAATGTCCGCAAATAGAATTGCGATAGTTGTCTGTTCATCAGCCATGTTGCAAAAGGGATAGTCGCATTGGGTATCATGGTAAATCATTGGCTCCTAGTTCGCAGCCAAGAACCTGCTTTCTTACCCGTAAAGCTTATTCTGGCACACGTTAAACTTGCAGCATTCTGTTAATATTGAGCGCCCAAGGCACTATTTTGCCGCGCAATAGGGAATACCAAAGTGGCAGAATTAGAAGCAGTCGATTACAACGATCCAAACGCTGACGAGAAATTCGTTCAATCCCTCCGCGACACCGGGTTTGGCGTGCTTAAAAATCATCCTATTGCCGAGTCGACCGTACACGACATCTATGAAAACTGGTTCGGCTTTTTTTCAAGTGATAATAAACGCGACTTTTTATTTGATGCGCAGCGCTTCGACGGTTTTTTTCCAACGGACATGGCGGAAACAGCCAAAGGACACTCGGTTAAAGATATCAAGGAGTATTTTCATTATTATCCTTGGGGTCGTTGTCCAGACAATTTAAAACAGCAGCTCGACGACTATTACAATCAGTCCGTTTCGCTGGCTGCAACCTTGCTTGCTTGGGTAGAAAAACACACGCCAAACTCAGTGTCTGATAATTTTCGTGAGCCCTTGTCTAATATGATTCGCAACAGTGATCAATCGCTGTTGCGTGTGCTGCATTACCCGCCATTACCAAAGGATGTTGAACCTGGGGCCATTCGCGCCAGCGCACACGAAGATATCAACTTGCTCACAATATTACCCGCCGCTAACGAGCCAGGGCTGCAAGTAAAAAAACGCGATAACAGCTGGCTGGATGTGCCATGCGACTTTGGTAACCTCATCATCAACGTGGGCGACATGTTGCAAGAGGCTTCTTCTGGGCATTTTCCATCCACCACGCATCGAGTCATTAATCCAGCAGGCACAAATGCACGCAAGTCGCGTATATCGCTGCCTTTGTTTTTACACCCAAGACCGGATGTACGATTATCAGATCGTTATACCGCAGGCGAATATCTTGAGGAGCGCTTGAACGAGCTGCGGGGTAATTAAAACGGGAAGCACAAAATTAAATCACACTTTGATCTGCAGTTGTCTGAGCGTGTGCAGAGCAAAATCTCGGCCCACTTCTTCATACAAATTGAACGCAACACAACCGGCCGCTTCCAGTTGTTCTTTGTGATCAGGAAACCGCGCAGCAACAGCAAGCTGCCCTTTAAAATCTAATTCCCGAGCCAACTCTACTATCTGCATGTTTTCGCGATGATTGCTGAGCCCAACCAGTATCAGCTCACATTCTGCAAGACCCGTGCGTTCCCAAAAATCGCGATCTGAGGCATCCCCATGAACACAATGTAGGCCATCTTCAATTAATGCCTTAGTTCGAGAATAACTTTCCTCAACTCCGACAAGACGCGTACGACCCGCTAATTCCAGTGCTTCGTAAGCATTGCGCCCCACTCTGCCCATACCCAGTACGGCCGTGTTGACATCGCCTAAGGCACCGATCTCTTCCTCAGGCAACCTTGTTTCTTTTTCAAATAAGGTAAGGCGATTTCTGTAATGACGGTACAGTCTATTAACCCGCCGATTAATGGGTGTTGCAATGAAGAAGGATAAGGCCATGGCCAATGCCAATGTGGTCACCCAATCGGCTGATAGCATGCCAGCCTGGACGGAGGCCGCCGCAACAATCAACCCAAATTCGCTGTAGTTGGACAGCAATAGTCCAGACAACCAGGCTGTGCGTGCACGCAGGCCAAAGAGCGTTAGCAATGAAAAATAGATGACCGGCCGCAAAGCAATTAAAGTGGCCAGCACAACAGCCACCGTAATCATGACAACGGAAGGGAAACCGTAGTAACCAATTTGTAGAAAAAACCCGATAAGCAGCAAATTTTTTATCCCAGCCAGTTGCTCGTATAACTCTTTTGCTTTTTCCTTATCGGCTCTGGCTAGCAGCATACCAATGATAAGCGCGCCCAAGCCGCCTTTTATCTGCACCAGCTCAAAAATTTCGGCGGTTGTTAACGCAAATGCAATACCACTGAATAATAATAATTCACCGTGTCCTATTGCTCTTAACAGCCGTTTCATGAAAGGCCCTACAAGCAGCAAAGCAAACAAGCCCAGGGCCCAAATACTGGGATACTTTCCTGAAGCCACACTGAGATAGATAACAGCCATTACGTCTTGAACTACCAATATGCCAATGGCGATTGATGCATAAAAAGAGGCTGTCTCACCACGTTCTTCGCAAATCTTGATCGCGAAAACCGTGCTTGAAAATGACAAGGCAAACGCCAGAGCCCAGGCAGAAGAAGGGTGTTTCATCTCCAGGGGAGAAAAAAGCATGCCCACAAACAATATCACCGCAGCGGTAAGAGGTACGGCAATGAGCATATGCAAAATAGCCGAGCCCCATACATAGCGCGGTGCAAGTGCTTTTGGATCTAACTTTAATCCGATGGTGAATAACAGAATGGTAACCCCGGCATATGCCAGGGGTTCAAGAGATTCGCCTGACCCTATGCCAAGCGCATGCGCAAGAAATCCAGCGCTGAGATACCCAAGCATCGGTGGGTAACCCATTCGGCGCAGTATCAGCCCGCCGGCAAAAGCAAATACAATTAACGCAGGTTCCATAGGGCTTGTGTATCGTTGTAACCGTTTGAGCGGTCACTAATTTAAACCATGTTGTTAACTAACAGTTTGGCTGATGAAAACACAACAGCTGTAAAGGATAGCAACAATTGCGCTAATTGCGGCGCTGATGCAACCGTTATATCGGCATCGTACTATCCACCATCCTTAACCAATAGCTGCAACCAACCGCTAACACCTCATCGTTGAAATTATATTGCGGATGGTGCAGCGCAGCCGAATCACCGTTGCCGATAAATATGAATGCGCCTGGCCGTTCATTGAGCATAAACGAGAAATCTTCCGCACCCATTACTGGCAGCATAGAGCTATTCACGTTCTCCTCTCCCGCCACATCAGACGCCACTTTCGCTGCAAGCTCGGTTTCATCGGCATGATTACAGGTTGCAGGATAATCTCGATGGTAGTTAATCTGGGCGTCAACACCTTGCGCACCAGCGGTATCAGCTACTATTTTTTTGACCAGCTCTTCGGCAAGATTCCGAGTGTTGTCAGTCAGTGTACGAACCGTGCCACGTAAATGAACGTTCTGCGGTAGCACGTTGTACGAGTCTCCATCGGTATGCAACGATGTAATCGAAACAACGACCGAATCCAGAGGGTTTACACGCCGAGCCGCGATGGTTTGTAAAGCGAGCACCACATGCGATGCTGCAACTGTCGTGTCCAGACACAAATGCGGCATTGCTGCATGGCCGCCGCGTCCATGAAAGGTCACATCGAAGACATCAGCTGAGGCCATCATCGGGCCTGCACACAAGCCAAATTGACCCACTGGCATATTCGGCCAGTTGTGCATACCAAACACTTTTTGAATACCAAAACGTTCCATCATGCCATCTTGGACCATCTCTCTACCGCCACCGCCTTTCTCTTCAGCCGGCTGAAAAATAACCACAACATGGCCATCAAATCGTCGCGATTCACACAAAGCTTTTGCTGCACCTAGCAACATCGCAGTATGCCCATCATGACCGCAGGCATGCATGCGCCCTTCAACCTTTGAGGCATAGGGCAGCTTGGTGTCTTCCTGAATTGGTAGAGCGTCCATGTCTGCCCTCAATCCGATAATGGTTCCAGACACGCTGCTTTGGCCCTTAATAACTCCGACAACACCAGTTTGCCCAACGCCTTCAACCACCTCATCTGCGCCAAAGTCACGTAGTTTGTTAGCCACATAAGAGGCGGTTTCCTGCACCTCAAAACCCAATTCAGGATGGCTGTGTATATGCTGACGCCAATTCATTATCTGCGCCAAATGTGGTTCAATCCGGGTATCAATTTGCATATTTATAGGGTCGCGAAAATTTGAACAACAAAAACGTCGAAAACACTACACTTTAACTATAAACGGAACGAGAGCTATACGCCGACACAAAATCCATAACATTATTGAGGATTTTTAAGTGCACATCGGCAGAATTATTACGCATTTAGCAGGAGAGTGCATTGCCAGTAAAAATTGACTTTGGAACATGGTCGCACAAGGCTGCTGACTGGTCAGCACAATACCTTGAAACAGTAGCAGACAGGCCAGTGCGAGCGCAATGTTCACCCGGCAGCATTGCAGCACAGATCGACGCAGCGCCACCACAAAATGCACTGGATATGGACACCATTTTTGAGGATTTCAAAGCAATCATTCCAGATGGTATGACGCATTGGCAACACCCGCGTTTTTTTGCCTATTTCCCAAGTAACGCAGCACCTGCCGCCATTATTGCCGAACAACTGGCCGCCGCCATGTCAGCACAATGCATGTTGTGGCAAACATCACCTGCTGCCACTGAACTTGAAGTTCGAATGGTGGACTGGCTGCGACAGGCCGTCGGCTTATCTGAGGAATTCAGTGGCGTTCTTCAAGATACCGCTTCCAGCGCTACGCTCTGTGCTGTTCTGAACATGCGCGAACAGGCCCTCCAATGGCGAGGAAATCTGGAAGGATTGTCTGGCCAACCAGCGCTTCGAATCTATGCATCCCGCCGCACCCACAGTTCGATTGATAAAGCACTTTGGATAGCCGGTTTGGGACAACAAAATTTGGTAAAAATTGATACAAACGAACACTTTGAACTGAACATAGACGAACTGCAGTTAGCGATAGACACTGATCGTAAAAACGGTCTTCTTCCAGCTGGCATTGTTGCTTGTGTGGGTGGTACATCTATGGGCGCCACAGATAACGTGCGGGCTGTTTGCGAATTGGCAAAACGAGAAAATCTTTTCACTCATGTCGATGCAGCCTGGGCGGGTTCTGCCATGATCTGCCCCGAATTAAGAACGCTATGGGACGGCATTGAGCTTGCCGATAGCCTTGTGCTTAACCCACATAAATGGCTGGGGGCGCCAATGGAATGTTCAGCTCACTTTGTCAGAGATCCCCAATCTCTGAAACGTACAATGTCTATCCAGCCTGAATACCTTAAAACGCACAACGCCAGTGACGTCGAAAATTTCAGTGATTGGTCTGTGCAGCTCGGGCGAAGGTTCCGCGCGTTAAAGTTGTGGTTTTTGTTTAGAGCGTATGGTGTTTCGGGTTTACAAAAAATGATACGCAACCATATCAGGTGGTCGTGTGAGCTTGCAGAGCGCTTAAAAAAATCAGCTGATTTTGAAGTGGTGACTGACCCCATTCTCTCCTTATTCACCTTCCGTTATATACGTGGGTCTGCAGATGATCTAGATGAACTTAATCAGCGCCTCGTCGATGCGATTAACGATGATGGGCGAATATATCTGACGCAAACGGATCATGACGGTCAAAAAGTCATCCGCTTTATGACGGGCCAGTTTGATATGCAGAAAAGCGATGTCGATATTGCATTCGATGTGATTCATGAGGTCGCTGCCCGCTTAACATGACTGGACAAGATAGCGTGGGCCGCGCTGTAAAGCCCCTCCGCTCGAATTCTTCCAAATTATTAGTTTTTTAGCCATAAGCGCCAGAAAACTGATCTCAATGGCGGCATTTCGCTCTCTCAGACAGCGAATTTGAGCTTTACGATAACACACGTCTAAATGGCTGAAACGTACTCAAAACAAGCGATAAGAGGCTAATGCTGATTATTATGAGCAACTTTAATTCCGCAAAATAAATTTTAAGCCCTAGATGCGTGTATCCTGTTCCGTTTTAACGCCTATGAGCTATCCTCTGTTGAACGGCTAGGAAATCAGCTGGTCATAGTAAAACTATGGCACGCCACACCGAAACTCGGATATAAAATCCTTTGACAACACCAGACAAACCCTGGACGGCCAAACTAGCGCCTTTCAGACGACCGAACAATCAACGCGCGTTGCTTGAAATAGCTTTAACAGCCTTACCACTGATGGGTTTCTGGTGGGTTTTATATCGCCTTTTAAGTAGTGGAAACGGCCTGTTCCAAATAGCCGCATTGCCTCTCATGCTTATTGCATCCGGGCTGATGGTCCGGCTTTTTATATTGCAGCACGATTGTGGACATGGATCGCTTTTCTCATCACGTAACGCGAACAATCTTGTCGGTCGAATATTAGGCATTATCACTATGACACCGTATGAATACTGGCGTCAAATGCACGCAGCCCATCATGCTGCGTCAGGCAATCTTGACCATCGCGGTATTGGCGATATCGATACACTGACCGTTGAGGAATACAAAGAAAAAAGCTTTATTGGCAGAATGAATTACCGACTGTATCGACATCCGCTTGTGATGTTTGGCTTCGGGCCAGCCTATCTGTTTTTACTTAGGCACAGATTGCCAGTAGGCCAGATGAGCGCGGGTTTAAAACCCTGGGCCAGTGTGTTGTGGACCAATGCAGGAATCATCGTGATGTCTGTATTCATGATGTCGCTTGTCGGCTGGAAAATGTTTTTACTGATCCAGATTCCCTTAGTGGTACTGGGTGGTTCAATTGGCGTGTGGATGTTTTATATACAGCACCAGTTCGAGGAAACGCATTGGGAGTATACGAAAGACTGGACTCGTACCGAGGCAGCTTTACACGGCAGCAGTTTTTATGATTTACCTCGACCATTCATGTGGATCACTGGCAACATCGGGATACATCATGTCCATCACCTTTCAAGCGGCATTCCGTTTCATGCATTGCCGAAGGTAATAGAAGCCCATCCAGAACTAAAGGAAATCGGGCGCTTGACGTTCTGGGAAAGTCTTAAAACCGTTCGCCTTACTTTGTGGGATGAACAACGCAAACGTATGATCTCATTTCGCGATCTGCATCTTGCCGGGCCTGCCGCAGCCTAACAATAGATCACGAAGCCAAGCCCATTTGCATTCGGCCAAGATTGCTCAGATCACTTAACTGTGCACGATCGGTGAAGTACTGTTCTGCATGTACAGCAGGATAATCAGGTGGACTTAACCCATCCTTAAAACTGGCCGATTGCATAGCTTGGTAGGCTTTATTGCGATCACAGTCTGGAGCTGCGGCTATATACATCACTGTGCTGTATTGATCGCTCGAATTTTGTTTTTCTACCGCGTGCACTACATCCGGATGCCACCAAACCGAATCTCCAGGTTGAACAACAGGAATACTGCAAAGCGAGTCGAATAAAACACTGTGTAGATGCGGGTCAAGATTTAACGACCCCCCGGGCACCGGATAAACCGTAGAATCTGCAATGCAATCTGCTTGCAGCAAACGCATAAAAACCCACGCCAGGCTCAGGGGTGTAGGCACTAATTGTAAAGTTCCGGAGTTTGGTCCTTGCTCAGTTAGGGCAGTCCAGCCCTGATAGGTGCGGAACACGCTGCTGGCGCATTTCTCAGGCACCGTAGTGGTATTCACGCGATCAATCGCATCAAACGGATTGTAGTGCTCCAGCTGCCCGTTAAGCAATGCGGCATAAGTGCGCTCAATATCAGTCCGGCTAAACCAGCTTTCTACAGAACAAGCATCAACATGCAACGGTAAACCCAAGGAGTTATCATGCGGTTCACGAATACGCAGCCGATCGACATAACAAGCATCCCTATGCGGATCGAAGGCTGAATTATCGCCATTATGGTAATTCCACAATAGATTCAGTTCTGATCGTAGCTTTACAAGTCTCTCAGACTGACGTGCTAACACTTGCGGTTTTGACCAATAGATATCCAAAATTTGCGGATGCTTAATACTTACTTTTCCGGCCCTTTGGTGCTCATCTGCGCGCTTTTCATAGTAGGCATTATTTTGGATGTAGGCGTGCACTTCCAAGTTCCACTGTTCTGCCTGCGATCGTTCAAACGTATTACGGACTACCAGGCAACCTCTCAAGCGCACCTGTTGTTGTAACTCGGGACTTAAACCCGCAGTGGCGATATCATCAAAATTAACTTCTGGAATGACGGGTGCGCCACTGGCTTTCAGTGCAGCAATAGCATCCAGCTCTTGCTGCAGTGCATCTGTAAGGCTTGCAAACGCGTTATCAAGCTCTGGGTAGGCTTTGCGAATTTGTTTTCTAAGTTGACCAGTATTCACGTTATTCAACATGCCAGTACAAAGGCTCGCCTGGATCAAAAACGGCGACCTTTTCATCTGCTAGATGCACATACGGTACATGGCTAACCGGTTCGGCTTTTTTAATCAGGCTTATTTCATCCTCATTCACAGGCAAACCATAATGAGCGGGCCCGTTTAACGATACAAATGCTTCCAGGTTTTCCAGCGCATTTTCACGTTCGAATACTAGTGCCAATGTTGATAGTGTGTTGGGCGCATTGAAAACACCGGCACAGCCACAAGCGTTCTCTTTAGTACCGACGGTGTGAGGTGCGCTGTCAGTGCCGAGGAAAAACCGCTTGTCGCCACTGGTTGCGGCCTGCACAAGCGCTTTTCGGTGAGCCTCACGCTTAAGAATGGGCAGGCAATAATAATGTGGTCTAATACCGCCCACCAACATATGGTTTCGATTTAGCAGTAGATGGTGTGGTGTCAGGGTTCCCGCTACATTCTTCTCATAAGACTGCACAAACGAGACGCCTTCCGCAGTTGTCACATGTTCAAGTACAATTTTTAATTCAGGTAAGCGTTGCTTTAACGGTGCAAGCACGGTGTCGAGAAAGGTTTTTTCGCGATCGAAAATGTCTACATCTGAATGTGTCACTTCTCCATGCAAGCACAGCACGATATGGTTCTCTGCCATGGCCTCTAACACCGGCATAACCGCATCGATGCTGGTAACACCGGATGCCGAATTGGTTGTCGCCCCGGCCGGGTACAATTTCACTGCCACGACTGTTCCGCTTTTCGCAGCGTTAACCACATCGGCTGCAACAGTCTGTTCGGTGAGATACAAAGTCATTAGCGGTGTGAAACGTGCATCTTTATTGGCGCGTTGGATGCGCTCTCGGTACTGCTGCGCATCTGCCAGCGTTACCACAGGCGGTACCAGATTTGGCATGATGACAGCGCGGCTGAAATGCTGGCTGGTTTGGGGCAGCACTGCACTTAACATATCACCGTCACGTAAGTGTAAATGCCAGTCGTCGGGCCGTTTGATAGTCAGTTGTTGCATGATCAGCATCAAGAATTCTGTTTTATTATTTTTTCGAACGCAGCCAGAGTTTCATCAGAAACATGATGCTCCAAGCCTTCCGAATCCTGCTTAGCCGTAACTTCGGAAACGCCAATAGCCAATAAAAAACGAAACACGACGTCGTGTCGGGCACGGCTCGTATCCGCTAGTTTTTTACCCTTTTCTGTTAGAAATATTGAACGATACGGCTCGCTTGTAATGTAGCCATCGCGCTGTAATCGTGTCAGTGTTTTGCTGGCTGTGGGTTGGGATATGCCAAGGCGCTCTGCAACTTCAACCAGCCGTGCTTCGCCAGTATTTTGTATCAGATCGTCAATGAGCTCGACATAATCTTCGGTGGCTTCCATCTGGTGCGCCTGGCGCACGCGTTCGAAAGCTTCGGCCTGCTTTTCGGGTTCTTGTAGTTGCCGTTGTGCATTGTCCTGTTTCATTGGCCTGCGAAGAATGTGGAGTTTTGTGGTTTTAACAAACCGAGAGTATACCAACACCTTGCATACTTAGCCAAAAAGTATAAAATAAGCTATGGCTAAACTTACTCAATTTTTTATTGCCGCGTTCCTCATCGTAGGTTGTGGCCAAAAAGAGCCTACGGAGGCTCCTGATAGCAATAAATTGCACGTTGTTACCACGTTCACCGTTATCGCCGATATGGCAAAAAACGTGGCTGGAGATACGGCAAAAATCACATCTGTGACCAAACCGGGCGCTGAAATTCATAACTATCAGCCAACACCACAAGATATTGTGCGTACACGCGATGCAGATGTCATATTGTGGAATGGTCTAGGCCTCGAATTATGGTTCGAAAAATTTCTTGACCAATTAGATGATGTTTCCAGTGCCGTGGTTAGTGATGGCGTAGAACCCATCAGCATTGGTGATGGCCCCTATACCGGTAAAGCCAACCCGCACGCATGGATGAGCCCATCCGATGCCCTGCTCTATGTAGATAACATTGAAAAGACCATGTCGTCTGCTGATCCTGACAATGCCAGTATCTACAAAGAGAATGCTGCGAAGTACAAGTCGGAAATTAATCAGCTTATTGATCCACTAAAAGAAAGCTTGGCAGGCATTCCCGATAGTGCACGGTGGCTGGTTTCTAGCGAGGGCGCATTTAGCTACCTTGCACGCGACCTTGAACTAAAAGAGTTGTATTTATGGCCCATTAATGCCGACCAGCAAGGAACACCTAAACAAGTCAAACATGTTATCGATACAGTAAACCAATACAGTATCCCGGTGGTTTTTAGTGAAAGTACTATCTCACCAAAATCGGCTGAGCAGGTCGCAAGAGAGACCGGAGCTGCTTATGGTGGCGTATTGTACGTAGATTCTCTAAGTGAACCTGACGGCGCTGTTCCCACTTATCTCGATCTTATTGGTGTCACCACGAAAACGATAGCCGATGCGCTGAACAACGCGGTTGCGCAATGAATAAATCCGCCAGCGAACCGAGTATCCCAGCTGGCATGGCCGAACCAAGCAGTTCGGCAGATGGTGCGGGCATTGGTGATACCGCAGATGATCGCGGACGTGTGCGAAAACTGCAGACTGAGAATCAGGTAAGCGGTATAGAAGCGAATAACCTGACGGTGATTTATCGCAACGGTACACTCGCCTTAGAAAACGCCACCTTTACTGTGCCCACCTCCACTATTTGTGCACTTGTTGGAATAAACGGCTCAGGTAAATCCACGCTCTTTAAAGCGATAATGGGTTTTGTCCCGTTGAGTTCAGGCTCGGTTAGCATTCTGGGCCAGGCAGCCGGAAAAGTATTAGCTCGCAACATCGTTGCATACGTACCCCAAAACGAAGAAGTTGACTGGAACTTCCCGGTGCTGGTTGAAGATGTGGTCATGATGGGGCGCTACGGACACATGAACTGGCTCAAACGACCTTCAAAAATCGACCACGCAAAAGTGGACGCGGCGCTTGAACGCGTTAATATGAGCGAATTTCGTGAACGGCAAATCGGCGAGCTATCCGGTGGACAAAAAAAACGTGTTTTCCTCGCACGGGCGTTGGCACAGGAAGGCAAAGTCATCTTACTGGATGAGCCCTTTACCGGTGTCGATGTTAACAGTGAAAACGCGATCATCGACCTCTTGCGCAGCTTGCGCGATGAAGGGCATGTGATTCTCGTCTCCACACATAACCTGGGAAGCGTGCCGCAGTTTTGTGATCAGGTGGTGTTAATCAATCAAACGGTGCTCGACCATGGCGAAACTGAAACGGTGTTCACGCAGAAAAATCTGTTTAGAGCCTTTGGCGGTACTTTGCGTTTTCACGTACTCGCTGGCACCGATTTACATGATGATGATGACAAACGGCAAGTCACGGTTATTTCAGATGATGAACGCCCTGTTGTTTTATATGGCGATGAACAAACTGATGAGCCATCTGATGAAAGCACAAGCTCACAAACGAGCGGGCAAACCGTTGAGCATGCAGACGATCAGGTAAATGATCATAACGCTACCCAGTTAGACGATAACAGCTCGGCATCAAAGCATGAGCATAAATAGCATGTTGAGCCTTGCCTGTGCTTGAGACACTGTTTGAGCCCTTCTCATACAACTACATGTTTACCGCCATTTGGGTAAGTGCATTGGTAGGTGCTGTGTGTGCGTTTCTTTCAGCGTATCTGATGCTCAAAGGCTGGTCATTGATTGGCGATGCCTTATCTCATTCGGTTGTACCAGGGGTCGCCGGCGCTTATATGTTGGGGCTGCCTTATTCACTGGGTGCATTCCTATCCGGAGGGCTTGCAGCCGCTGCCATGTTGTTTATTTCGCAGCGCTCTGCTCTACGTACTGATGCTGTTATTGGCTTGATTTTCACAGGCTTTTTTGGCTTGGGCTTATTTCTTGTCTCGATTTCTCCTGTAGAGATTCAAATCGAAACCATTGTATTTGGCAACATCCTGGCAATCACCCCATTTGACGCACTACAACTGGTGCTTATTGCTATTGTTACGCTGACACTGCTCTGCTTGTTTTGGAAAGACATTATGGTCGTGTTTTTCGATGAATCTCATGCAAAGTCAATAGGCATGCGAGTAGATGCAATCAAAATCATGTTTTTTACGCTTCTGAGCGCGTCCACAGTGGCGGCCTTACAAACGGTCGGAGCCTTTCTGGTGATCGCTATGGTTGTCACCCCGGGTGCTACCGCCTACTTACTGACAGATCGATTCCCACGACTAATTTTTATTAGTGTGTGTTTAGGTGTCTTTAGCAGTGCATTGGGCGCTTACCTCAGCTATTTTCTGGATGGCGCGACAGGTGGCATTATCGTCTTGTTACAAACAGCCGTTTTCGCTATTGCTTTTGTCTTTGCTCCAAAGCACGGATGGTTAGCTGCAAAAAGAAAAGCAAGGCAGTTAAACAGACAAGCACTTGATAAAGCCGTAAGCACATGAATTGGCTAATTGAACCACTGCAGTTCGAATTTATATTACAAGCATTGCTTATCGCCCTACTTGTCACGATTCCAGCTGCCGCCATGTCTTGCCTACTGGTGCTTAAGGGCTGGTCGCTTATGGGAGATGCGGTATCTCACGCGGTATTGCCTGGAATTGTAATTGCCTATGTTGTCGGTGCGCCCATGCTGATTGGTGCGTTTATTTTCGGTATGCTATGTGCGGTCTTAACCGGATTTTTAAGCACCAATAGCAGGCTTAAGGAAGATACTGTCATGGGCGTGGTGTTTAGCGGAATGTTTGCTTTGGGTATAGTGTTGTTCTCATATACCCACACTGACTTACATCTTGATCATGTGCTCTTTGGCAATATACTCGGCGTAAACTGGGCAGATACGCTACTAACCGGCTTGCTCACACTCAGCGTATTAGCTGTTTTTATCATCAAACGCCGTGACATTTTAGTCTATGCTTTTGATCCACAACATGCCGGTGTGGTTGGGCTAAACGTTAATCGCCTGCACTATGTGCTACTGGCGATGCTATCAATGATTATCGTGGCGTCTATAAATGCGGTAGGCATTATTCTGGTAATAGCCGTGTTAATTGCACCAGGTGCCATAAGCTTTCTTCTCACTGATCGGTTTGAGAACATGCTGTGGGTATCCATGGGCATCGCATTTATTTGTAGCACCTTGGGTATTGTTGCGAGTTTCCATCTTGATAGTGCACCAGCACCAACGATTGTTGTACTGATGACATTGATGTTTATTGCTGCTTTTATATTTGCGCCCAAACGCGGTTTGATTTCAAAAGCATCCTAATGTACACCTTGAATGATGATCATAAGCCGATCTCTTTGAGCAACTTTCTTTCTTCTTTTTTAATACGTTGCGCTTCGTAAAATGCCTCGTTATAGCATGTACATGTCGGCTCCCTGCAAATCCCGTGGCTATTACATGATCCCGGAACATAGCTATATTCGGTCACTCCCTCAAGCGCACACATTTTTTTGCAATCAGAGTCTCCAATATTAATGTTGATGTATTGGTAAATAGCAACGTAGGCAATTCCGAGGGCAATGACTATTTTTACCAAACCAATTTCTTGAAGTTTACTGATCATTGTTTGTTCAGTAGAGTAATTATAAAGAGCCCATCGAGTTAATTTTGGACCGTTTTGTACGGCCGTTTTGCGCTACTCATTCTTTTCAATAGCAGAACATCGGCATCGAAATCTATCCCCCCTTTATGCAACGTTTCGACCAATAAAAGCACTAGCGACAAAATGAATGTCAGATAGGTGGATTTTATATCGCCTTAGCGCTACTTTTTCGATCTATTGACGCTGCTGCTTAGTGTCAATCGGAATCGACAAAAACTCGAATAGTGTTGGATTGCGCATATATGAATCCGTCTGGGAACTCTATAACTACGCCTGAACCAGTTTGAATGGGTACGAACTTATCGAGACTTTACTTCCAAACCCCACAGCGGGCGTTCATTGCAGTGGTTAAGGCCATCTCAAGGACAATTCTCAATTGCAGGGCAAGCCATGACAAATTCCGGCGAGATGGACACATTGCCAATGTTTGTGACTGCTTTTTGAATGAAGCTAGCAAGTGGTGTTGTGAAAAAACAGCTTAACTGATCACACCAGGATTCAGCGGCAGCTGCACTAGTGTCGAATTGCTCAGACGATACGGGACTCAGTTGCGCTTTTTCGGTTTGGCTTCTACCACCGCCTGGAAATGAACTTAACAATGGTAAATCACTAAGAGCGCTTTCTTTCTGCACAGTGATATAAGTGACAATATTAAAGCCGCTGTAATTATTCACCCGCATAACTTGATACGCATCCGGCGGATTGCCTACTTTGACCATATGCGTGTCCTCTGCATTGAGAGATCTACTACCATCAATTACATCCACTTTTATGGTGTAAAACCCTTCATCTTCATAAGTGTGCGTTCCTTTAAACTGACCAGTCTGGCTTTTTCCAGTATTTGTTTTGCCGTCACCCCAGTTTATAGAGCCCAAATAGGGTTCTTCACCCCCAGTTGCCTCGGTAATCCATCTATTGCGTTGATTAGGATCAACTGCATCCGGGCCGGTTATAATCGCGCTAAGCGGTTTGAGATCGGATAGGACTTTTATTGACAACGATTTTGAGTGCTCTTTGGTTAGATCATTATCGCCGACTACAGATATATTAACCTCGTACGTGTGGTCTAATCCATCACTATTAGTATACTGATGGCTGATTCTGTTAATGCCAAAATTGGTTTGCAGTAGCACTGTTACCTCCCCACCGTCACCCCAGTCGATCGTCAATGTATTCAGTTTAGCGTGATTACTGCCAGCAACCGAACCACTGATTGCAATTATCAAGTCCGTTGATTCGCCAGATTTAATTGTGGATGGGTCAAATTGCGCTAGCGATATAGTAGATTGGCTCAACCTACCTCTATTTTTATCAACGGTAACGCAAAACAATCTAAACCGTTCAGGAATTATGTTGTCAGGTTTACACAAATTCTCAGCTAACCACCCAGCCCTTTTCCAATTTTCGGCCGCGTATCCATATAGATCTTTAGCCTTGTCAGGTGCAAATTTGTCAAATAGAACAGCTAGCACATCTTCTACTTCCGGTGCTATCTCGGTGCTCCTGAGATCTCCGTTGGAATTAACAAGATTTGCGACTTGTTGAAAAAACCCAACCACTACATTTCTTGTGAATTCGGCCGGCCCCTCAACATTAGAGCTAAATATCTCATCACCAAATCCCAATGTGTTCTTGTTTACCCAAATTTTAAGCCAAGCGATAAAGGCTGTGTTCACTGTTGCACGTTTACGTACGAAATCAGCTGTACTGCCAGAAATATTTTGAAGCACTCGCAGAACTTCGGCCACATCGGCTTCTTGCTCACTCATACGTCTTTCGAATGCCGAACCACCTACCTGCAACACATTTAAATTAACTTCTTCATAGATACCTAAGAACATTGAGTACAACAATTGGTCTATCAGCGCTAAATCTTCTGCCAATAGCACTGAATCTGGCTGAACGCCGGGAATTGCCAGACTACTGGTTGCATTTAGCTCATCCAGCTTAGCAGCAACATTGTTCATCTGGATTTGTATTTGTGCCTTCATGGCTTCGGTAGAAAAATCAAATTCCGTTTGGAATTCGTCAAGTTCGATTAAGTTCTGATTAAAGATCTCAAGCTGAACTTGCAGATATTCTTTTAAGACAAAACCAGGAGGTAAATCATTTAACTCGGTTAATGGCTCGACCTGAATGTCTGCCTCTTCTCCATTTGGCAGGGATACGGTTATTGCACCTGAACCAATACTGGCTAATTCACTATCAATATAAGGCGGGAGAACGAATTTCGCACTGCCATTTTCAACAAGCTGGGTTTCTGTAGTGACATCAAATCCAGATGCATTGCGAAGCCGCACACTGAGACCTTCGTCCTTAATGATTGAGCTGTCGTTAATGGTTATAAACGTACCGGGGGCTGCGGAAGTATGAGAAAGGTTAAAGTTTTCTTCGTCATCGTTATCAATAGGCACCGCATTGTCAGTATCAGATGAAATATCAGATGTATTATCAGACGCAGTATCAGTACTACTGCCACCACAGGCGCTGAGCAACAGGATGCCTATCAAGGGCAGTATATGCATTGAAATAGATTTTTTCGATAGATAGAACACATCAATCTCACTTCTGACTACAACAAGATTTTTTCTACTTAGTCAAATAGTAGAATGTGTGCTAATCGTTTGGCTAGTACCATTTGGGGTTAACCCGATATCGCAAAGAATCCAATATCGTAGATTTAAGGGGATTACGCTAACTCGCTTGCCAACCATGTACTGGAACGATGGCTTTTCGCACCAATTCCAAACTCCCAACTGCTCTTGAAAGCGCCTGGGTAACTGTCGAGTGGAAGAAAGTGCTCAATTTTCTGCTAATTGAGCTCTTGTACTCATATTAATATTCAGATCAATCATACATAGTATTACTCTGCGCAGAGACGCAATAGTTTTAAATGGAAACCGAGCTTACAGAAATCTATTTCAGTTGTTGCTCCCAAAATTCGGAATCAAACATGTTGTACAGAGTTGACCCGCAAAATCTTCGAGTTTGCATTACTTTTTTTCTACTCACTCTATTAATCGCATGTGGTGGATCGTCGGAAACAGACGCCCCCACTTCAAACACAGCAATCACGCCAATTAGCGAAGGCTCACAAGTCGGGACCGATTCCAACTCAGCATCTGAGACACCCCCCGAAACCAGTACTGAGACAACGGTCGAGTCCACAATTGATTCCACGCCAAACCCACTTCCAGTCAACACCTCACAGTCCGGCATTCAAGTATTTGAATCATTTGTTGTTAACGACGCATCAGTCGTTGCGGGTTCTGAGGTTCAGGTTCGCATGGTTAGCAACAGCGGTTTCGACTTAAGCTACAACGTTGTCGCTGAAAACGATGCCATGGTGGAACTGTTTGTACCGTTCGACTACCTGGCAAACGGCAGCACCGAGTTGGATGTCATGATTAACGGTCAGTTTGCACTCAGCCTTAGTGTCAACGCAATGCAAGAAACACAGCTTGCTACAGGGCGCATGAGTTTGCTATTTCTTGAATCTGTTATTGGCGGTTACGACGATACAATCGCCACCATCGAAGAGGGCTTGTTCGACAATTCCATCACGGATATTAACACAGCAGGTTCTGCGCTCATTGAGCTCGAGAATCGAAACAACTGGGTTAAAGACTACTACGATGCCATTGCTGACGTCACTGAGTTCGGCAACACTTACAATCTGGTGCTGCCGAATGGCAGCCAAATCACAGTAGATACTCAACACGTTACCCAAATGGATCGCTACGTTCAGGCATTCATTGTCGCAGCATTGAACAATTCGACCGACGCCACCATTACTGAGGCTGGTCTCAACACACGTGCAAACAATCATCTCTTGCGCGCAGGTTTTGATTTTTCCGAACTCACTACTGAAGCTGGTGTTCGGCGCGTTCTAGACAGAGCTTTAAGTGGCCTGGATACAGGTGTAAATGGCGCAAGGGTGTTATTGGGAACCGTGGGAGTCGGTGTTGGTGTTGCGGGCTACTACTTAACAACATCAGCAGCAACTTTCCTGGGTGCCACAGCGGCAGCCACCGTGTCGGGTACATTCAGTATTGTCTTAGTTGGTGGCGCAATATTCTGGGAATTCACTAATGCCAGAGCACTGAAGGAAATCTTCCAAGATCCTTCAGGTGCAGTTTCACAAATTGCAGGCGAACTGGGTTCGAAACTCCAGGACCTTGCCTTGGCAGTATGTGGCACCGTATCAGCAGCATGCGGGCTTGTGGGCTTAGGTAAGTCGGCAAATGATACATACAATGACATTGTAAAATTTTACTGTCAGAGATTTCCAGGCGGATGCGCAAACACCACAAACGGCACATGCCCAACTACGCGCAACCAGAAAAGCGGGGTAGCTTTCAAAGCTTTGGGTGTTAGAAATGTGCAAGCGGGAACAGTCTGTGCCATACCAACAGTTGTATTAGTGGTGCCAGCTACTCAAATGCCTTTGCCAGAACCGGAGCCAACAACAGATCCGATGCCCGTACCCCAGCCAATACCAGAACCAATGCCAACACCCGAACCACAAGCTGACGCATACCGTCTCATGCTCGTGACCAACTACAGTGGCGATGGTTATCTCACTACGGCTCTTGAAAGCCAATTTGATGAGCCGCCGCTACTCAGCACCTTCGAAGGCGGTGGTATCAGCAATGAATTACGCGCCGAATGGGAATATGTGAACGATGAAGGCTTCGAATCTGCGGACGCAGCGGCCGCATCGTATTGTGGAGAAATTACCTGCTTTTACCGCCCTGTACTTGCTCGGTTTATCCAGAAGGCGGTAACGGGTATTGGAGACGTGGGAATATCGCAGGAGATTTTCAACCAATGCCCAGTTGTGGCCACCCAATCCTGCCCCTGACGCAGATAGCTAGAAACTTGGGTTATATTCACAGAGCACAGCGCTAGCTACAAACAATTTTTTCCTGCCCATAGTGATAAATATTATTCACAGCAACATAAGTACCGGACAATATCGCACTAGTTGGAATCAGAATGGGTGAAGCGATCAAGCCTCCTAATGAGTAATAGCTATTCGTCTCTTTAGCCACGTTGAAAACTCGCAACGTCTTCTTGTCGCTGGAAATTTCACATCTTGATTCTTGGAAGATTTGCTTGGTGGGCAAGACAACGCATGACGATATAACGCACAATGATAAAACCATAGATAGTAATATAAATTGTTCTTTCATCGTGTTTATGGCGTATATCCTAACTTGAGCAGGAGTCTTAATCCCCACTGCCTCCACCTTCGGCACCTGGACCATCATGTGATTTGATATGGTGGCTTCTTGAGGATCTTGGACTTGATAACTCCTTTTGTTTGTAGTCGTGACTACCATTAAATATAAGGTCGCCTATCGTATCTCTTAGAGAGTCATAATCATCCCCTAAGCTATGATTCTCGACATTATTATCAAAATCATCTTTTGTACAGAATATCGCAAAAGCGAAAATTTCGTTTTTTCTACTAATATTGCAGCGATTCAATGTCGCATTTACCTGCTTGACAGTGTAATAGTCTGACCTGCTGTAGTCATTTGCCAGGGCGGATGATAGTCTGTTTCGAAGAGTAACAATCGATTTTCTGGTAAGGTACCTTTTTATATAATTCATTGAGATCTACCGCCTTCCATTCCATATGAGCCAAGCTAGGCTTCAAGCGTTATCGATGTGAAATATCGACTTTCTAAGGTGTCAATCGCAGACAATTACTGCCGCAGGCTAATTATTAACACCACCATTCAGCATTCCATAGTTAACAGCACCTTGCTTTATACTCATCACGAATATTTTTTTTAGTGCATTCAATAAAACTTAAACCACCCACGGTTATTTATTCTCTATTAGGCGTGTAAACAGAGTATTTAGGTCCAAACATAAAGAGCCTCTCATGCGCTGCTAATATCGCTTGACTGCCAATGGCCGGGCGCCCCACCATCTCTACCCTGACTTTATGCCCGTTTTCCGTCTCCATAATCAAATATTCATGTACGCCAGTACCACCTGGACTTCCAGCATATTGTATTACTGTGGCATTTACATAAGTGACACTTCCACTATGCAAATGAGATGCAATTATCAGTGGATAAAAAATAAGCACCGCTAGATATAGTGCCTTATATCTAATGATGTTAACCAATATAGAGTCGAACATCTGTTCTCTAATATGTTTATCAATCTGGCTTCTTCTGTTCAATTTAATAGCCTCATGCTAATCCAATTTATAGAATGCCTAAAATAAAGTTGTTCATACGCTAAGCAAGGCTTGTTGCATAGACAGTTTTTAGACTTGACCATCCACAACTACACAAAAACTAAATTGTATGGGATTTTTAGGCCTCTATCTGCATTCACGCCATTGCGGTGCAATTAGTATTATTAGACACGCCATGTATCTCAATAGCGTGTTCCGCAATCACATACTTATCATGTTTTTAATTACCAATCTGCATATACTGCCTCAACCTAACCGAAAGCATAGCTTGATGTGCAATAGGTACTACACACAATTTATCCTATTTTTTTAAACCAACCATTTGCCTAGTTGCTAATGATTTCAGTCATCATTTTTCTGAGGTCCGTTTGGCAATACTTTTATAGCAACGTGCGTCAACCCATGTTCACATTTAGAGCTTCGTAATGCGTGGTGAAAAAAGTAAACGACCGGTACAAGAATATGATCGGAATGAATACTAAACGCCGTGTGTTAAACATGACTAAAGAGCCAAGCGATTTTGACAATATATCTGTCAAGTCATGTTTTGCTAACGGCATTCGATCCCGGCAGCCGGCAGATATCTGGCCACCAACTCAATACCCAAGCAACAGCACACACAAGACTCGCCCGAAAACCGAATGGGCTCGTTCAAAAAACCAATTCCTTAATTTTCATGTGGCTAAATAACCGCGAATTATTCATGGTTGTTAATGAGAATTATTCGTATTAACATTTGTATCGTGGTCAGTGACCGCACCACAGCCTTTATGTTATCGAGGATTTTGAAAAGTGAAAGTGTCTGCCCTCTGTCTCTTAGCTGCCTTAGCGCTATTCGGGCGAACCGCTGTTGCGGACGTCAATGTGTACTCCTACCGCCAGCCGTTCCTGATCGACCCAATATTTGACCTGTTCACCGAACAAACCGGTATCAAGGTGAATACGGTATTTGCAAAAACCGGCCTGGTTGAGCGGCTTAAAAATGAAGGTCGCAACAGCCCAGCGGATATCTTACTGACATCCAATTTTGGCAATCTCAATGCAGCCGTTGCAGCCGAGATCACAGCACCTGTGCAAAGTGAGGTGCTCAATAACAATATCCCTGCAGAATTTAGAGACCCGGACAATCATTGGTTTGGACTGACCAACCGTGCACGTCTTATTGTGGTCTCTAAAGATCGTTTAGCTGAGGGTGCACCTCAGCGATATGAGGATCTGGCAAAGCCTGAATTCAAGGGCAAGATCTGTACGCGCAGTGGTAAGCATGGCTACAACGTTGCACTCTTTGCCTCTGTTATGAATCACGGTGGTGATGAGGCCGCTAAAACTTGGCTCGCTGGCGTAAAAGAGAACCTTGCCCGAAAACCACAAGGCAACGACAGAGCTCAAGTCAAAGCAATCTCTCAAGGTGAATGTGATATCGCTATCATCAACTCTTACTATATGGGTGCGATGCTCGACAACGAAGAGCAAATACCATGGGCAAACTCTGTGAATGTGGTGTTCCCAAATCAGGCTGACAGAGGCACACACATGAATATCAGTGGGATGTCCCTAACGCCTAGCGCGCCCAACAAAGAAGTTGCCATTAAATTGATGGAGTTCCTGGCATCAGATACAGCGCAAAAAATGTACGCTGACGTCAACCATGAGTACCCGGTTAAACAAGATGTTAGCCCTTCTGAGCTTGTCGCATCTTGGGGTGAATTTAAATACGATGAGCTACCACTGGCCAACATTGCAACTAAACTCAATCCGGCATCAAAAATGGTTGATGAAGTGGGCTATGACAACTAGCGCACGTTTAGCGTACAAAACTCAAGCTTGATAAAAGGCCAGTCTCATTAGTAACTCGCAAGATAAGCGCATGCTCACCACCGCCAGTTATGGCGGTGGTTTGTCGTTTCCGAGCGACGATGCAACGAGCTCCACGGCATCTACGGATTCGCGCGCACGTACACCAGTCAGCGGCTGGTCGGTAACTGCTCTGGCTGTTGCTGCAGTCGTTTGTTTACCGCTCTTAGCCGTCATTTGGCTCGCGTTTACACCCGAGGAAAACATTTGGCCACATTTGTATCGCACTGTGCTGGGCAACTATGTTTCCACAACACTATTGCTCATGCTAGGTGTTGCACTTGGCACGTTTTTTATTGGGGTTAGCTCTGCATGGGTGGTAACCCATTACGAGTTCCCTCTACGTAAAGTGTTCAACTGGGCCTTGCTGCTCCCTTTTGCGGTACCGGCGTACGTCATCGCCTATGTCTATTCTGATTTACTCGAATACGCCGGCCCTGTTCAATCCTCTCTACGCACACTGTTTGGCTGGCAGCTGGCATCCGACTATTACTTTCCTGATATTCGTACTTTGCCTGGCGCCATCATCATGATGACACTGGTGCTCTACCCTTACGTTTATTTGTTATCACGCGCCGCCTTTTTAGAACAATCGGCATCACTGGCAGAAGCGGCACGCTCACTTGGTGTGACTCGCTGTACACGGATACTCAAGGTCTCATTGCCAATGGCACGGCCAGCGATTGCTGTTGGGCTTGCACTTGTGATGATGGAAACACTCAACGACTTTGGCACAGTCGATTACTTTGCCGTTAGAACGCTTACCGCGGGTTTATATGATGTTTGGTTGGGTATGAATAACCTCGGTGGTGGTGCGCAAATTGCCACCTTGCTATTGATTTTTGTGCTGATGCTCATCGGGCTTGAAAAAAGTAGCCGTCGCTATCAACAACATTACCTACCCTCTGGTAGCCGCTTCAGGCCACTGCCACGTCGGTCGCTGCATGGGCTTAGCGCGTTAAGCGCTTTTCTTATTTGCGCTATACCGGTTGTATTTGGTTTTGTAGTTCCAGCTTTGGTGCTGGTGCTGCATGTTGTCGACAACCTTTCATCGAGCCTGTCAGCCAACTTTATTCAAAGTGCAGCCAATAGCGTCATGCTGTCATCCATCGCCTCTCTATGCGCTGTCACACTCGGTGTACTCCTTAGCTACAGTAAACGCTTGCATCCGACTAAAACTCTGCATACAGCGGTGGGAGTGGCAAGCCTAGGTTATGCCATACCAGGCGCGGTGTTGGCCATTGGCGTCATCATTCCATTAGCCGCTTTTGATAACGAAGTAGACTCATTAATGCGCAGCTTGTTTGGCATTTCCACAGGCCTCTTACTTAGCGGCACAGTATTCGCGCTGATCTTTGCCTATACCGTACGATTCCTGGCAATGGCGTATGGTTCTATAAATGCCAGTATGTCAAAGATCAGCCCACATATGGATGATGCCGCACGCTCTTTAGGGAAACGCCCTGGTGCTATTTTACGTACTGTGCATTTGCCGCTCATGCGCGGTGGGTTACTCACGGCCGCTTTAGTGGTGTTTGTGGATTGTATGAAAGAGTTACCAGCCACGCTGGTGTTGCGGCCGTTTAACTTTGATACCTTGGCAACACAAGTGTATCAATACGCCTCTGACGAACTCATCGGGCAAAGTGCCATTTATGCTTTGTTGATTGTCCTGGTGGGCTTGTTGCCTGTGGTGTTACTCAGTACCACCATTGATAGAACACGAAGCTTTAAATCTACCGATTAACCGAGCTAACTATTGAACGGCCTGACTCCCAGCGCATTAGCCGCGTGCTGCAATAGATTTATTTGGATCATAGAATGGTTTTGGAACCACTTCGCACTGTCGCGAGTGTAAGCCATCTTCAACATCCATGCGGGTGCCGATGTCAGCGTAAACTGATTGCACCATAGCCAGCCCAATGTTCTTTTCCAGTCGCGGCGAATAAATTGCGGACGTGATGCAACCCACCACCTGACCATCTTTGGTAATCGGCCATTGTTCATCATTTGAGCCTACAAGCGGAGCACCACCCAGTTCAAGACCGACAAACAATTGTTTAACGCCTTGTTCACTGATGTGGCGCAATGCCGCTTTACTAACAAAATCGGCGTCCATGTCTATATCAACAAGCCTATCGAGGCCAAGTTCGTAAGGGTTGTTAGCAAGCGTCATATCAGCGTGATAAGACAACATGGCAGCTTCTATACGGCGAATACTGGATGTATGCCCCGGGTGCAGCCCGAATGGTTTACCGATCTCCATTAGGTACTCCCATAATTTGTCACCAGCAGATCCATCGCGCAGAAAAATCTCGTAGCCTAACTCACTGGACCAACCAGTGCGCGAGATCAGCAGCGGCACACCGTGCCAATCGTATTCGGTAAACCAATAGTATTTCAGTTCGGCAGGAACATCACCAAATGCAGCCCGTAGAATGTCGCGAGATTTAGGACCTTGTAGCTGCAGTGGTGACACATCAGGTTCTTGAATACTGACATCCAAATCGGAATTTACCGCGACCCCTTTTGCCCATAGCAAGACATCGCTATCTGCAATTGACAGCCAGTAATGATCCTCTGCAAGCTTAAGCAGAATCGGATCATTGATAATGCCTCCGTGCTGATCTGTGATCAAAACGTACTTACATTGTCCAATCTGGCACGTCGATAAATCACGGCAACTCAGGAACTGTATGAACTGCGCAGCATCCGGCCCTGTGATCTCCACCTGACGTTCAACGGCAACGTCACACAGGATAGCGTCATTAACAAGATTCCAAAAATTCTGTACCGGGTCTCCAAAATCCCTTGGAATATACATATGGTTATAAACAGAGAAGCCTTTGGCCCCCCAACGCAGTGCGGCGTCGGAATACGGAGACTTGCGTACTTGTGTACCAAAGCTAAAACTCTGAAACGATGCAGGCTTGGCAGACATAATATTTCCCTGGACAGATCCTGCAGGCTTAGGCCGCATTTACCTGCAAACTAGATGAGATTTGATCGGCAATATCAATTAGGGCAAACCCAATTTTTTCTCGATGATTTTTAGAAAAACGTCGAATAGGGCCTGTTGCACCTACACTAAACGGCACGCCCAAATTGCCAATTCGAACTGGCGCTGCCACACTTGATACACCTACCTCTATTTCTTCTACGCACTCAGCGTAGCCACGTTCCCTAATGTTGGCCAATTCCTGTTTTACATCACTGGCCTGTGTTTTTGTTTTTTCGGTATACGCGCGTAACGGTAAAGCAAGCATTTGAGTTTGAAATTTATCGTCAGCAAATGCTGCAATAACTTTAGAGCAGGAGCAGGCGTGCAAAGGTCGACTTCCGAGGCCAGGATGGATGAAGGACCGGGCTGCATCCTCAGGAGTTTCAACATGGGTAATCTCAACCGAATTTTCACGAGATCTGGATAGAAACACCGCTTCGCCGAATTCAATTGCCGCTTCTGCCAGAATCGGTGCGGCTGTTTTGCAAACATCCTTATCCGAATGTCCTATAAGAGCGATCCGTTTAAGCCGCGCTCCAATCAAATAGCGCTGCGCCTCTTCGGGCGTATCCAATAGGCGGTGTTCGGCAAGTGCTTGAAGTAATCGATAGCAGGTGGGCCGTGGAATGCCGGTGGTGCGCTGAACCTCGCTTGCCGACACCGCTTTGCCAGCCACAGCGACAGATTCCAGAACGGTGATTAGTCTATCGAGATGCATAACATTCGGCTCACTTTACGGACAGCTGTCTCATATAGTAAGATACCACATCGTATTAATAAATCCTACAGAACTGTTCCGCAACACAACTGTTCAGCCAGAGAAAGCAATATGAGCGAATCCAGCGAGATGACCTGCTGTGGCCCTGGGTATGCAAGCCCCGGTGATGCCATAAAAGCACCACACGAAAAATTGCTTTACACCATTGCGATATACACAGGCACCGGCATACAAAAACCAGACTATCTGGCAACCATCGATGTTGACCCTCAGAGCCCTACTTATTCTCAGGTCATTCACAGACTGGAGATGCCAGGAATTGGTGATGAGCTACACCATATGGGTTGGAACGCTTGCTCTTCCTGTCACGATGATGCCTCAATGGCGAGGCGTTTTTTGTTGGTCCCCGGTGTACGCTCAAACAACATTCACATAATTGATACCGCCACCGACCCCAAGGCCCCTCGCCTGCATAAAATCATTGAAGGTCAGGAAATAAAGGTTAAGGCAAATTTATCTGGCCCGCATACTGTTCACTGCCTGGGTTCGGAAATTATTATTTCTTTCCTCGGCGATGCAAAAGGTGAAGCGCCTGGCGGTTATCTGCAGTTAAATAAAGATCTTGAAATTGTTGGTCGATGGGAAGCCTCCATGGGTGACATCCCTTTCAGCTATGATTTTTGGTACCAACCGCGTCACAACATAATGGTCAGTTCAGAGTGGGCTGCACCGAATACATTTATGCCAGGTTTTGATCTGGAAGAAGTTGGCCATCTTAAATATGGCAGGCGTCTGCACTTGTGGGATTTTAAAAAGAAGGAACCAATCGATACGATGTATCTCGGTGAGGATGGCTTAGTCCCTCTTGAAGTTAAATTTCACCACAACCCCGATAGCACACACGGCTTTTGTGGCGCTGCATTAAGTGCCAATGTCATTCACTTTTGGAAATCTGATAAAGGCGAATGGGAGTGGGAAAAAGTGATCGATGTCGAAAACGAACCTCACCCCGAATGGCCTATTCCCATTCCAGGTGTGATGTCTGCCATTCTAATCTCGATGGACGATAAATATTTATATCTGAATAACTGGCTACACGGTGATATGCGCCAATACGATATCAGTGATCCACATAAGCCCAAACTCACCGGTCAAATATGGATGGGGGGCCTGTTAGGCAAAGCCCCAGAGGTTAACGGTGTGAAAGTGGCCGGTGGCCCACAGATGTTTCAGCTATCGCTCGATGGTAAGCGGCTATACGTCACCACCTCGCTGTTCTCGACTTGGGATAATCAATTTTACCCAGAGATCAGAACACAGGGCGGTGTTATGGTCATGATCGATTGCGACGTTGACAACGGGGGCATGAAAATCAATGAAGACTTCATAGTGAACTTCGGCAACGAACCTAACGGGCCGAGCCGTTGCCATGAAGCTCGCTACCCCGGCGGCGATTGCACAAGCGATATCTGGCTATAACGACCAGGCGATGAAAAACAGCAAAACCATCACCATTGCCAATCGCGAAAACGCACGTTATGAAGTGAATGCGCATCTACCACTGCTTAAATCATTACGAGACCAGGGCGTTGATCTGCCCTACGGCTGCGAATACGGTGGTTGCATAACCTGCGCTGCAAAACTAATTGACGGCGAGGTAGATCAGAATCAACAGGTCGCTCTGAACAATCGTCAAATTAACAATGGTTATGTCGTGCTTTGTGTTGCCAAACCATTGTCAGACTGTACTTTAGAAATCGGTGTCGAAAGCCACGATAAGCTCTACCGAAATCCGTTTCTTGACCCGCTAGAACCTCACGAACTAAAAGCGGACATCGCCATACCGAAGGAGACGTAAATGCCTGAAGCCGAAATTGATAGCCCTTACGACTACTCATCTGAATACCTGATAGAAATATTGAAGTCAGTTAAAACCCTCGCCATGGTGGGTGCAAGCGGCGACAAAACCAAATTCAGTTATGGTGTGTTGCGAGTGCTTCACGAAACTGGCTACGACATGATCCCAATCAACCCTAACCCAAAGCTGACTGAAATTCGTGGCCTTAAGGTTTATAAATCGCTGGCGGATGTTGATCGCCCTATTGATATGGTGCAAGTATTTCGTCGCAAAGAAGAGCTATATAGCATCGCGCAAGAAGCAATCGACGTGGGTGCTAAAGTGCTTTGGGGTCAGATAGGTGTGTATGACGATCGTGCAGCTAAACTGGCTGAGGATGCTGGCTTGAAAGTGGTTATGGACCGTTGCCCTAAGATTGAACTGTTTCGTCCTTTTTGGAAACCACGGCTGGACTTACCAATCTGAATGATACTGTGCCGGTAGCTGTTTTACATCGCCATGACACTACTGTGAAAAGCGCCGATATACATACTTTCTGGATATCCCTAACAGCCATTTAGTCTGTTACCGCACATCTAATGTTAGCAGTACTCCAGCGCCATCCGAGGGTACAAGGTAAGCGTAAGACAGTGGAGTAGCGCTATCTACTAAAAAAATCCAGTTTCCATCCGGAGACCAGGTTGGATGACGAATTCGCATATCGTTTATGTCATCACCAGTAGTTGCCAAGAGAGTGAGTGTATCGCTATCAAGTGGCTCAGTGCCATTAACCTCGATCACCTAAACCGTTCCTCTATACGGTCTAAGTGCTGTTACCAGAGCAAACGCCAATTTATTTCCATCTGGGCTTATGGCTAATTGCTCCGGCTCACCGGCATCTTCACCAAAACGTGCGATTAAGGTGCCTTTCGCCGAATTCGGGCTTGTACTATACAAGCTCCGTTGCGATGCATAGATGATGCTGTTATCAGGCAACCAGGTAAAATATCCGCCATCGGTCATCCACCGCTCATCACTTTCGCTAATAACCTCACCCGATCGATTGAAAATCATCAAACGGCCTAGAGAACCTCCATCTATGTCAACAACAGCCGCAACAAATTGACGGTCAGGCGATAATTTCGCAGGTTCGAAAAGACCTAATCCCAGCGTACCACCAACTGGTATAACAAACCTGCCAGTCTCACGACCGTTTAAGTCCCGAAACACAATACAATCATCCCAACCAGCCAACACTTCAGGTTTTAGCTCACATGAAATGAATGACTCCAGAATCTCCTGACGATCAACCGAAAAGAATGCAGCGAAATAGGCGAGGAAATTATCATCTTCACGTTCTTCCCAATTGAACCCATCAAGTTGTCGATAACGCCCGGTTCGCAGATTAAGAATCCGCGGCCCATCCACGGCGCCACCAATAAAAATCTCACCGTCCGGGAGAGACGGGTTAACAATGCTAGTGTTGGTGCTGGGAAGATTTGCGATGGGCGCATCAGGTGACATTTGATCGCTGACAGTATTTACTTCGCTACTACCACCACCACACCCTGCTAGAGTAACTAGTAAACTTAACAGTAAGACTTTATTTGACATTATTCTTAGGTCATAAACTGTCATAACAATACACTCAATTGGACACTTGCAATGGTGCGCCTAACTTCAATTATTTTGGAGTTTGAGCTCAGAACTCCCCCTATCCTTTTTACTAGTGAGAAGAAACCCTGTACAAATTGGAGTGATATTCTACTGGGGCTTATTTAACCCTATACTTTTGGCTAGTGAAAATCTGTTGTGAGTGCTCAGTATTGAAATATTGCATTTTGTTTAAAACAAAATGAAATGTCCGGAAGTGACTATCAAGTTTATTTGCGGGTACGCTTTTCGAAATTCTTGACAGCCTTTTCATAAGCTGCACCTATCGCTGGGCGTAATGATGAAAACGTTTTTTTACTCGGATTATTGACCGAAATCCAACCCATCCAGCCGTAGACAGGATGTGGCATAAGCTCGTCTAGTACTGAAAAATCCCAGGCTCCTTCAATAACACATCCTTTAGAAGGCCTTGCTGGAAGAGAACCGAAACTTTCTTGATATATCTCTTTGCTTGTACCAATATTAAAACGAAACACGCCGTCTCTATCAAGATTCGAAGCCTTGTCATTTTCACCATCGTTTTCTTTTATGGTGGCGAAGTACACACCTCTGGGCAGCCGTTGCATCGGATTATAGAAAACGGATGACTCACCCCAGGCTGATACTACTTTGGTACCGTTGTAATCGGCCAATAGGAATTCAAGAATGTCACTGCTCGTCACCTGTTTCTTCCTAATCGATCAACAACAGCAGCCCTATTCAATCAATGCGACTACCGTTCGAATGTTAAAATGCGCTTGTAGACGGAGCGGCCAGCAATAAAAAGCTAAGGCAACCGGCTCTATCCACGTAATTCACGCGTGCCATCAATAATTAACTTTAAACCTAGAGCACCAAAAGATGCGCTGAACGCGGCTTCAACCCAACGTGTGAAGCGTTTGTATATATTGCCAGCTGTTCCGCTCGAGAACAGTATGGCGTAGGTTCCATAAATTAAAAAGCCACTACAGGCAGCAATGGGCCCAAACAATGCAACCTGCCATGTTTCTAAAGCGGCTCCATGGAGAATTGTTGCAACGGCCGACCACATAAGAGCCGCCTTTGGATTAGTCAGGACGACAAAGATACCTCGCTTCCAACGCCCTGCATTTGAAAGGTGATTATGATCTGCGTTAATACTCGAACCTCTATCGACACTTATTACCGAACGCAAAGCGTTTGAAGCAAGATAAAGTAAATATAAGCCACCAATAAATTTAAGTAGGATCAAAGAAACGGGATAGCTACTGAAAACACTTCCAAGACCATAGGCAACAGCAACCGCCCATATCAACATGCCATTTGCTATTCCCAAGGTCACAAATAAAGCAGCGGTGCGGCCCTGCCCTAAAGCTACCGAGGCAACAGCAATGAGATTAGGGCCTGGTGACGCTTGCGCGGCAATCACACCAACAAGCGTTATCAAGTACGCTTCGATCATGAGCATGTAACTCCGGTGCAATTCTTCAAAGCTAGCCGCATTCGACTAATAAATTGGAAATTTAGAAGTAAGCTCAAGCACCCTTTTAGCAGCAGCCAATTCCACTTCCGCATTACCTTCTTCGCCATTAGCGGATACGCCGTTGACGACATCGAGAATAATGTCGCCAATCAGTTTGAATTCCTCTTCAGCAAACCCTCTGGATGTGCCTGCAGGTGTACCCAAGCGAATCCCTGATGTTACAAAAGGCGATTCCGGATCAAATGGAATCGTGTTTTTGTTACAGGTAATACTGGCACGTGTGAGCGCTGCTTCAGCAGCCTTTCCTGTTACCCCTTTGGGTCTTAAATCCACCAGCATGACGTGTGTATCTGTACCACCGGACACCATATCCAAGCCGCCCTTTGCAAGTGTTTCCGCCAGCACATGGGCATTAGTGATGACCTGCTTGGAATAGGTTTTAAATTCCGGTTGCAGCGCTTCCCCAAAAGCCACAGCCTTGGCAGCGATTACGTGCATTAAAGGCCCGCCCTGCAATCCTGGAAAAACAGCCGAATTGAATTTCTTTCCAAGATCAGCATCTCTGGACAAGATCATTCCACCTCGGGGCCCACGCAATGTTTTATGCGTAGTTGTGGTGGCCAAGTGGGCGTGATCCAGTGGATTAGGATGCTCGCCAGCTGCAACAAGGCCTGCAAAATGCGCCATGTCTACCATGAAGTAAGCACCAACCTCGTCAGCAATTTCTCTAAACTGTTTAAAATCGATAATGCGCGGGTAGGCAGAGCCGCCAGCAATAATAAGCTTTGGTTTATGCTCTTTTGCTTGTGCAGCAACTTCGTCGTAATTAATCAGATGTGTTTTTTCATCAACCCCATAGGTAACAGCATTAAACCACTTACCAGATTGATTAACCGGCGAGCCGTGTGTGAGGTGACCTCCCGCAGCGAGGTTTAAGCCCATAAACGTATCACCCGGCTGCAGTAGTGCAAGAAATGCAGCCTGATTGGCTTGCGCTCCAGAATGCGGTTGCACATTGGCATAATCACAATCAAACAACGCACAAGCACGCTCAATCGCGAGAGATTCTGCAACATCCACATGCTTACAACCCGCGTAGTAGCGTTTAGCCGGATAGCCTTCGGCGTATTTATTCGTCATGACAGAACCTTGCGCCTGCATAACCGCAGCGGAGACGATGTTTTCAGAAGCAATTAGCTCAATTTCATTTTGTTGGCGACCAAGCTCCTGGTCTATTGCAGCCTGAATAGCAGGGTCGCTTTCTGATAGATCCCTCTTGAACATATCAGCCGAATTAAAATGTAACTCCGCTGCTTTTACTTCACTCATTATTTAGGTCCTGTAAGAAAATGATAAATAATTAAGGTTTGAGTTTGTAACCTGTTTTAAACATCCATCCAACTACCAATAAACAAGCAGCTAGAAAGAAGAACACCATGCCGATACTCACAACAACACTCACATCGGACACTTCAAAAAAGCTCCAGCGAAAACCACTGATCAGATACAACACCGGGTTCAGCAGCGACACTTTTTGCCAAAACGCGGGCAACATATCGACCGAGTAAAAACTACCACCCAGAAACACCAGCGGTGTAATAACTAGCAGCGGTATCAGTTGTAGCTTTTCAAAATTATCGGCCCACAAGCCGATAATGAATCCGAATAGACTAAAGGAAACACAAGTTAAAACAAAAAATGTCATCATCCAAAAAGGATGCTTTATTTGCAGATCAACAAAGAATGTGGCGGTGATTAAAATGATCACGCCAATCATAAATGATTTTGTGGCAGCAGCGCCCACGTAGCCCAGTAGAATCTCCACATACGATATAGGTGCAGACATCACCTCATATATGGTACCGGTGAATTTGGGGAAAAAGATACCGAACGAGGCATTCGAAATACTCTGCGTGAGCAGCGACAACATCATTAAGCCTGGCACAATAAAGGCCCCGTATTCCACGCCACCCACCGAAGGAATGCGAGAGCCTATAGCTGAACCAAACACCACAAAGTACAGAGCAGTGGATATTACCGGGGATGCTACGCTCTGCAACAGGGTATTAAACGTCCTGCGCATCTCATTGCGATAAATGGATTTCACGGCTTCAATATTCATGATTCGGCCTTCACAAGATCAACGAATATATCTTCAAGAGAGCTTTGGCTGGTTGAAATATCTTTTAAACCTAGCCCAGCGTCGTTGATGTGCTGCAACAACCCGGTAATGCCGGTTCGCTCAGATTTTGTATCATAGGTATAAGTTAACTGTGCGCCATTGGCCGATACGTCAAGATCATATTTTTTCAGGCTTTCAGGTACCGAAGTAACAGGGTCACGCAGCTCGATAATCAATTGTTTTTTACCCAGCTTTTGCATCAGAACAGATTTATCTTCTATCAAAAGCAGCTCGCCACTATTGATCACACCGACCCGATCAGCAATTTCTTCTGCCTCTTCGATGTAGTGAGTGGTCAGGATTATCGTCACACCGCTCTGCCTTAGCTTTTCAACAATCGCCCACATGTCTTTGCGCAGTTCCACATCCACACCCGCGGTAGGTTCATCCAAAAACAGCACTTTAGGTTCGTGTGAGAGCGCTTTGGCGATGAGCACACGACGCTTCATACCACCAGAGAGTTGTTGCACCATGGCCTGACTCTTGTCATCCAACGACAGGTCTTGCAGCAGCTGACGAATGTGGTCGTCATTGCGAGACTGGCCAAACAGGCCGCGACTGAAACTGACCGTGTTGAACACGCGATCAAACGCCCCCAGTGTAAGCTCCTGCGGAACCAACCCTACAAGTGAGCGGCTCTTGCGAAACTCATCAACAATGTCAAAGCCACCGACTGTGACGGTGCCACTGCTCGGTGACACTAGGCCGCATATTGTGGATATCAAG
>CAYSZH010000003.1:0-75436 GCA_964435305.1 uncultured Granulosicoccaceae bacterium | reverse complement strand
TATGAATTTTGATATACAAGCGAAAAATACGACTCAAGATACGTCAATACCTCTGCATGAGCGTCATGAAAAAATCAAGACCCTTATCGGTACGGATACATACGATGAGCTCGTGAGACGAAATCAGCTAGACATTAAGTTATATGCGTTTGCACAAGGGCGTTTTATGGAAATGTATAAACAGAGCAAAATTGCGTCTGATGAGTTTTACCCAAAAGCATTGCCATTGGCAATGTAAGAAAGGTAACGAAAAAATAACTGGTAAAAAGGCCGATTGTGCTACTTAGCACATTCGGCCTTTTTCGTTTTCCGATGTGTCTCGATGTTAAACATCGCTTAGTAGATGGCTGTTTTGGTTTAGGCAGTATTTCGCTTCTGTTTCAGACCTTAGTTTTCAACAGGGCAAAAGTGTTCTAAAAACGTTTCGATCAAGGCATTAATTTCCTGAACATGAGCAAGTTGATCTATAAGATCAGGAGGAATTTCTCCACTTGCCGCACCCACTAATGTGCCTAATACTGATCCGCGATGGGCGTTTTCGCCACCTAAGTTAGTATTAACAATTAGCGCTTTACCAGGTGTATTGTGGTATTTTGCCGCAAGGTAGCACACGCTAGGCCATGAGTCTGAAATGTAGCAGGCCAGTGAGTACTTGGCACCCACAACTGCGGCGTCGCCGCGCTTTTGACGTGCTAATGCATCGAGGTCAACCCGGCCAGTCGCGTTGATCGCATTTTGAAGAAGTGACATCACTTTATTGTCGTACTGTTCATTGTTCAGTAAACCAAGCATCAGTTCTACATAAGCATTGACAACGTGCATTAAGTTTTGGTCTGGATGAGTAAGCCATACGTGATGACGACATACCTCCTTAATTGATTCGGGTGTGGAAGCCTTCTTTGACGACAATGCGATGACCAGGGGAGCAAGGGTTACCAATGCACCCATAGACGGAGTGTCGTGTGTAACCGCTCCACACTCCAATGGTGGTGTGCCATTGGCCCAATTGGCAAAAAAACCACGATGACAGCTCTCGGCATAGGTATCTGGGTGGCGTGGAGGGTCAGCCGTCATAAATTGGATATAGTGCTGCACCCAAGAATCTAATTCATATGATTGCTTATCAATGAGGTAATGCATGAGCTCTTTTGCCCACCATGCGTTCAGTGTATTTTCGCCCGCGGGCAAGCCCTGATGGTAGTGCATTCCAGTCTGGCCCCAAAATTCCCTTTTACCTTTAAGAATGACATCACCAACAACTTCTTGCTGAGTAGGCTGATTTGGCGTTTGGGTTTCGATGCGTCGACGACCACCTGCTGTAGTTGAGTGGAGTGACATAATTGAACTTGGATGATGCGTCGGAGCAGCATGCATAGATTGTATGCCTTGGTTTCCGAATTGCCTCAAGATGTTCCCTGGGTTGTAGTACCAGTGGACAGGCATGGACAAGGCATCGCCAATGAAAAGGTTTGCAAGGGCGGCTTTTACTCGGTTGCGGTCAAGCATATGGCTGAGTTACTTCAAGTATTGCTAAGTCGTCCAATTATAACGATATCTACGCAATACATAGCTAGGTGCTATTTGCAGGTGGGAAATTATAATCACAGCAGTCGGCAGGTGCATCGCATCACCTGCCGACTGTATCGCCTTAAGCCGGGCTACCGCTTACTCGGGCCTTGACGGTAATAATATAATTATTGCTCAGGCTAACAATAATATTGAAATCGCATTGTGTTCAATTTGCGGCATAACACTGCAATAAATGCTTTGTGCTTAAGTTGCATCAGAGCGCTGCGGTAATTGCATTGTGTGAAAAATGCATCAGGGTGCACTAGGTAGTGCAGGGTATTAACTTGGACGTTGTGTCTGTTAACTTGTGATCGTATTTTTATTCGTTATCCAAGCTCTAAAGTTGCCACCCCAAACAAGAATGGAATATTAAAGTGTGGGCACGTTCCACGATACATTCTGGCAGTTTCAAATATTGGGGAAAAACCCAGACGATGCATCAAGTCCATCGCAGCGGTATTGGGTTCTGGCACATCGATCATAAACGGTGAATTACCGAACTGTTGTAGCGCTTTATCTAAAAGTGTTTCTGCAATAGTGAGGTCATTGGCTAGTAAGGGGCCGACTTTATAGCCCTCGATGCATTCTCTTACCCCTATTATACCGACAATAGCGTCGCTGGATATCGCAGCATAGGTTTTTCGGCTCTCGCAGGTGTTTAGCCAGGCTTCGTAAAAAGCCCGGCGCTGGACTCCGCCGACATGGGTATCGAATAAAACAAGTTCGTTTAGGTGTTGTTCGCCAGCTTCAATGACTGTGAGCGAGTTTTCAGCTTTTTCAAAGTTTGCTTCTGCAACGCTGCCAGCGAAGCGTATGTTTCTGTGTGAAAATTTAAACTGTTCTTTTACGTAGTTTTCTTGCTGCGCTACAACACCATCTAACCCTATGCTGCGATTGCCCGCCGACCCCAGCGCTGCCTGCCAGGTTTGCATGCCATAACCCTTGCCTCTGTATTCGGGTTGGCACAAGTACAAACCCAGAAAGGCCTGTTCTGAATTTAGTTTGACAATCGAAATCCCGGCAATGGGTGTGTCGTTTACTAGCGTGACAAAAAAACCGGACTGATCGGCTGCGAAGAACAAGTTTGAATCATCGAGGCCTGGATTCCAGCCCTCTTTTTCTGCCCAGGATATCAAGCGCTGAACTTCTTTGGCCGTTGCTATGCGAGTTGTCGCTTTATCTTGTCGAGTCATCATGGGTTACCGGTGGTGTACTTTTTTACGATGAAAGGCCTTCATGGTTGGAGATCACTGCCGATATCAGAGTGTCAATATAGGATGATTTAACCGATGAGCCACTCTATCACTTTATATGTAACACAAGGATCGGGAAACAGTTTTAAGCCAATGTTGGTCGTGAACCATTTAAAGCCATCAGTTAATATCAATTACTTAAATGTATTGGCGGGAGAATCTCGTCAGCCAGAATTCCTCTCGATAAACCCTCAGGGGCAACTACCCTACATGGTTCTATCCGATGGAACAGGCTTAGGGGAGTCCAATGCTATTGCCTGGTATTTGGCGGAAGGGTCTAAGCTAATTCCAGACACTCCGCTTGCACGTGCGCAAGCGATTCGATGGATGAATTTTGAACAAACCATGTTGGAAGCCAATATATCACCCGTCAGATTCTTCACTTATATTGTGCCAGAGATGCAGGATGAGCATAAAGATATGATCCCGGTTTGGCGAGAGCGCGGACATCAGGGACTCAGCATCCTAAATAGCTATCTGGAATCGAATGATTATGTAACAGACTACGGATATTCAGTGGCTGATATTGCTGTGTACGGTTATACCCATTTAGCAGATGAAGGTGGGTTTGAGTTACAGCAGTATAAACATGTGTCGGCATGGATCGACCGTGTTCAGAATCAAAACGGATATCTTCCAATTGAGCAACTGCTGACCGGTAACGAGCAAAGTGCGGCAGCCTAAGTGAGGTTTATTTACTTGTGTTGGCTGATGGCTATGACAGCGACTGAGTGAGCTGATCCAAAAATTTAGATGCGGCCACTGAAAGATGTCGGCCCTTCAGCAGCCCAATATGTAAATTACCCGGTGGTATGTCTCTAGAATCCACAGGGCGAGATCCGATTGGCGATTTTTTGTCAGGTTTAGGCAGGCCTACCGGGACTGTGAATGACACGAGATTGCTTTCTTCGATTACTCGTCGCAATAAATAAAAATTATCCGACTCTATAGCGACATCCAGTGTCGAACTCAAATTGGTAGCCGATTGCTCGATAAGGTATCTGACTCCGTTACTCCTGGTGGGCATCGCCAGTGGCCATTGCAAACAATCCCATAATCTGACGGGGCTGTCACCTTCTAAGTCGTGCGAACGTGGATATTGCACCTGTATTTGTTGTGGCACGGACAATATAGTTTGAAAATCAGCTGACAGGTCTGGCTCCAATACAACAGCAATATCGGCGTTGAAAGATTTCAGTTCAGACATGGCCGTATCTCTTGAGCAAACATTAACGCTGAAAGTAACATTAGGATGTTGTGATCGATAAGCGTGTATTTCTGATGGCAGAACCGACACCATGAGTACCTGACTACAGGCAATAGAGATGTGACCGCGCCTCACACCTTGTAAATCGTGAATATGGGATTTAACTCTCTCCATGTCCGCGAGTTGTGTACGGATATGATGAATGAGTACTTCGCCTGCCGCATTCAATCTTACGCCATTGGCAACCCGATCAAACAGGGGTACGCCAATGTCCTCTTCCATAGCGATTATGCGCCGGTTAAGTGCACTCGATGTAATGGCTAATTGGTCGGCAGCTTTGCGTATAGAGCCGACGCGCGCAACCGTATCCAAATAATGTAAAGGTAATTGATGGCGCATTAGCCCATTCAGTGTCCGTGCTGACTTTTTTGAAGCACCCGTATTCGTTTTTAACAGGAGGCGACAGGAAGATTATCTTATAGGATTTCTCCCAACACTATCAAATGAGATTAATTAAATGTTGGGTTTCAAATTGTTCGCGTCTATAAAGCGCCTATTAAGTGCAATCGCACTGATGTTGTGCGTCGGTAATGCAAGTGCTGCCGACACCGTTATGTTGGATGTCGAAAAGGATGAGCTGAAGTTAGGTTTTATTAAGTTAACGGATATGGCGCCCTTAGCCATTGCCTACGAGAAAGGCTATTTTGAAGATGAAGGTTTGTATGTCACTCTTGAGCCGCAAGCTAACTGGAAAGTATTGCTTGATGGAGTAATAACCGGCGAACTTGATGGTGCGCATATGTTAGCGGGTCAGCCATTGGCCGCGACCATTGGCTTTGGTACCAGTGCTCACATTGTTACGCCGTTTTCTATGGACTTAAACGGTAATGGCATCACAGTTTCTAATGAAATCTGGGAGCAGATGAAGCCGCATATTCCTCTTGATGATGCAGGCAAGCCCGTGCATCCAATCAGTGCGGCAGCAATGAAGCCCGTTGTTGAGCAATACAAAGATGATGGTAAGCCGTTCAACATGGGTATGGTATTTCCGGTATCCACACATAACTACGAGCTTCGTTACTGGTTAGCGGCAGGTGGTTTGCACCCAGGGTATTACTCTGCGGATGACATTACCGGTCAGATAGATGCAGATGTATTGCTGTCGGTTACGCCGCCGCCTCAGATGCCTTCGACCATGGAAGCAGGCACCATCCTCGGTTATTGCGTAGGTGAGCCTTGGAACCAACAGGCAGTAGCGAAAGGAATTGGTGTTCCGGTAATCACTGATTATCAGATTTGGAAGAACAATCCAGAGAAGGTTTTCGGACTAAGTAAGTCGTTTACTGAAGAAAATCCAAACACCACGCTTGCGCTGACAAAAGCTCTGATACGAGCGGCAATGTGGCTTGATGAGAATGACAACGCCAACCGAACAGAGGCTGTTGAAATTTTAGCCAGATCAGAATATGTCGGTGCGGATGCATCTGTTATTGGTGCTTCGATGACAGGCACGTTTGAATTCGAACCCGGTGATGTCCGACCCATACCCGATTTTAATGTGTTCTTCCGATATTTCGCGACGTACCCGTACTACTCCGATGCTATTTGGTACTTAACACAAATGCGCCGCTGGGGTCAGATAACTGAAGACAAAGATGATCAGTGGTACGACTCAGTTGCAAAGGATGTTTACCTTCCTGAAATTTACATGCAAGCAGCTAGTTTACTAATCGAGGAAGGATATGCGGCTGGGGGTGATTTTCCGGTCGATACAGATGGCTATAAGCCGGCGACTGATGAATTTATCGACGGCATTCTGTATGACGGTAAAAAACCAAATGCGTATCTAGAGTCTTTTGACATTGGTCTTAAAGAGTCCAATACCAATAGCGGTAGCTAGTGTTCAGCTAATTACTTTTTTGTTTTTTTGAAATTGATTATATTTAGGTAAGGTACCATGGCTACTGCAAGTTCCATTTCCAATCAAGGAAGTAATTTTTCGTTCGCGGCAAAACTGACGTCAAAGCTGCATAAAGGTCTTGATCTCGTGGGGATGGGATGGATCGCTCATCTGGGAAACTTGATTGTCGGGCGAAACCCTGCCCGACAACTTTCAGCCTTAAAGCAAAAGCTGCTTATTCCTTTGTTTGGAATAGCCATGTTTTTTGCGTGCTGGGCGATTCTTGCGCCGCAGGTAGTCACATCTCTTGGTGTTATACCAGGGCCTGTGCAGGTTTGGGAGCAGGTTGGGAAAATTGCTGAAGATCATAATCGTGAGAAAGAAAAGGCGGTTGCGTTCTATGAGCGTCAGTCCGTACGCAATGAAAAACTCGTTGCTGAGGGCAAGGCGGATAAGGTTAAGACCAGAAAATACACCGGTAAGCCCACGTTTATTGATCAGATCCTGACGTCATTATTCACTGTGGCGCTTGGATTTATCATTGCGACCATCATTGCTGTGCCATTGGGATTAGCTTGCGGCTTGTCGAAAACGGTGCAGGGTGCAATTAACCCACTGATACAAATATTCAAACCAGTTTCACCTCTAGCTTGGCTGCCTATTGTCACTATGGTGATATCGGCGACGTATGTCGACCCATCTAGCTGGCTGCCAAAGTCGATGTTGATATCCGCTATTACGGTGACTCTATGTTCTTTGTGGCCAACACTTGTCAATACAACAGTAGGTGTGTCGTCTGTTGATAAAGACCTGGTCAATGTGACCCGAGTTCTTAAGCTGTCTACGTCTCAAACGATTACTAAAGTCATACTGCCATCTGCAATGCCATTGATCTTCACGGGTTTGCGCTTGTCACTTGGTGTGGGTTGGATGGTATTGATTGCCGCCGAAATGCTTGCACAAAACCCGGGACTGGGTAAGTTTGTATGGGATGAATTTCAAAATGGATCATCTGATTCTTTGGCGAAGATCATGTTAGCCGTATTGGTTATCGGGATTATCGGTTTCATACTCGATCGTTTAATGTACGCCCTTCAGCAGGCGTTCACTTATGCATCAGATCGATAGAGAATTTGAGATGACTATTTTAGAAGTAACAGATGTTAGTAAGCACTATGGCTCGGGCGAAGAACGAGTCAGTGTACTAGAGAACATTAACCTCAAAGTAGAAAAAGGCGAATTTCTCGCTATTGTTGGATATTCTGGGGCTGGCAAAACAACACTGATTTCTCTATTAGCGGGTTTGATTGAAGCAGACAGAGGTGGCGTCTTGTTTCATGATAAAGAATTGACTGAGCCTACTGAAGATATCGGCATAGTTTTTCAGTCCTACTCCTTGCTGCCGTGGTTAAGTGTTGAGGGAAATATTGCGCTCGCTGTTAATACCTTGTGTTCTAAAGAATCACGTGCTGCCCGCAAAGAGATTGTTGATCATTACATTGAGTTGGTTGGGTTATCGCATGCACGTAGGCGTAAACCTTCAGAACTATCAGGTGGGATGCGTCAGCGCGTCTCTCTGGCCAGAGCATTGGCAAGTAAACCAGAAGTACTATTGTTGGACGAGCCACTCTCCGCTCTGGATGCGCTTACCCGTGCTCGATTGCAAGATGAGCTTGCAATGATCTGTGAGAAAGAGAAGTGCTCCATCGTGTTGATTACGAACGATGTGGATGAGGCGATCCTGCTTGCAGATCGGGTTATTCCGATGACACCTGCGCCGAGTGCAACATTATCTACTCCTTTTCAGGTTTCGTTTGAACGACCACGAGATCGTCTGGCAATGAATACCGATCAAGATCTTATTTCATTACGAGCATCGATTATCAAAAATTTAATGTCGATGAACGCATCAGGAGCTGATAGCCAACTGCACGAATTAAAAGCACCCAATGTCGTGCCGATTACTCAAGCCATTAAAACGCCTAAAGTTGTGCAGGAGGCCAAAAAACCCCCCTCTCCAGATCGTTATTTAGAATTTAGTCAAACTGAGAAAGTGTACCGAACACCTGAAGGGCCCTTGACGGTTGTGGAAGATTTTAATCTGACTATGAAAAAGGGTGAGTTCGTCACTCTGATTGGGCATTCCGGATGTGGTAAATCGACTGTCTTATCAATGTCTGCTGGTTTAACCGACATTAGCTCAGGTGGCATCATCCTTGACGGGACGCATGTGACGACAACGGGGCCAGATCGAGCGGTGGTGTTTCAATCACCCTCTTTAATGCCCTGGTTAACGGCTTACCAAAACGTCGCGCTTGGTGTGGACAAGGTTTATCCAAAGGCATCCAAAGCTGAACGACGTGATGTGGTGTCCTATTATTTGGCAAAAGTGGGCCTTGCTGATTCCATGCACAGGCGAGCACAAGATTTATCCAATGGCATGAGACAGCGGGTTGGTATAGCACGAGCGTTCGCACTATCACCTAAGCTGCTGTTGCTTGATGAGCCATTTGGTATGTTGGACAGTGTAACGCGTTGGGAGCTTCAAGACGTTCTGATGGAAGTTTGGGAACGCACCAAAGTGACGACGATATGCGTAACGCACGATGTTGACGAAGCGATTCTCCTGGGCGATCGTGTCGTGATGATGTCAAACGGGCCAAGAGCAAAAGTGGGCAACATAATGGACGTTAAGCTTGAGCGACCGCGCTCACGTAATGCTCTGCTGTCGCACCCTGACTACTATGCGTACCGCGAAGAGCTAATGGACTTCCTGGAAGTGTATGAAGGTGGCGCAAACCCTGACCGGTCCGTATTGGATGCGATCAGTAAAAAGCGAACCATTCGAATAGCCAATAATAATGAAAAACTTCAAGGTCTTGGAGAAGCGCCAGCAATGGTGCCGCAGCAAGTCGATTCTGTAGGAGAGGAAGCGCTAAGATGAGCAACAAAAAGCAATTGCTTGTGATAGGCAATGGCATGGCACCTGGACGAATGCTAGAGCATTTACTGGACATGGATGCAGATGAATTTGAGATATCGATTTACAACGCAGAGCCCAGAGTCAATTACAACCGTTTAATGCTATCTCCTGTGTTGTCGGGTGAAAAGCAGTATGAAGACATCATCACTCACAACGATGACTGGTATGCCCAACATGGAATAACACTGCATAAATCAACACCCGTTGAAGCGATCGATGTGCAGGAAAAATTCATCACCACTGCTGCAGGAGATAAGCAGGCTTACGATAAGCTTGTTATCGCTACGGGTTCCACGCCAATAATGATTGCAATACCTGGGCGTGATTTGCCTGGGGTTAAAGTGTATCGCGACCTGGATGATGTGGAAGGCATGCTGGATGCCTCCAAAACAGTATCAAACGCTGTGGTCATTGGTGGTGGCCTATTGGGTCTTGAGGCTGCGGCTGGTTTGCATGCGCAGGGTATGCAAGTGTCTGTTGTGCATTTGGCCGATCATCTAATGGAAAAGCAGCTTGATAGCACGGCTGGTTACCTTCTAGAAGAATCGATGAAATCGCGTGGAATTGATATCCATACGAAAGCGAATACGACAGAAATTACCGGTTCAGACTGCGTTACTGGTGTCACCTTGGATGACGGTACTCATATTCCGGCGCAGTTAGTTGTGATGGCAGTGGGGATACGCCCGTCAACAGCCCTGGCAGAATCTGCAGGACTTGCGGTCAATCGTGGGGTATTGGTCGATGATCAAATGCGTACATCTCAAGACTCTGTTTATGCGCTCGGGGAGTGCGTTGAGCATCATGGCGTTTGTTACGGTCTCGTTGCGCCGTTATATGAAATGGCCAAAGTGTTGGCTAATGTTCTGCTGAATCAAGAAACCCAATATACCGGCTCGATAGTATCCACCAAGTTGAAGGTGTCCGGTATTGATCTGTTTTCAGCTGGGGATTTTTTGAATAGTGACGCTGCTAACGAAGAAGAAATTGTTGTAAGAGATGCCACCATGGGTGTCTACAAACGTTTGATAATTCAAGATAACCTGATCACGGGTATTGTTTTGTATGGAGATACCAGTAACAGTGCCTGGTTTCTGGACTTGTTGCGCAAGCAAGAAAGCATCGAGCCTATTCGATCAACGCTAATCTTTGGGCAAGCTTATCACGGTGGCGATGCTGTGGACCCGACAGCAGCCGTTGCAGCCTTGGCAGATAGTGCAGAAATCTGTGGTTGTAACGGCATATGCAAATCCACCATTGTATTAGCGATCAATAGCGGCAGCAACACGCTCGATGGTGTGCGCGCCGCGACAAAAGCATCATCTTCCTGTGGCACCTGTACCGGGCTGGTAGAACAGTTGCTCACCTTTACATTGGGTGATGAGTATAACCGAGCAGAAGTTCCACCCATGTGTCAATGCACAACTCTGGGCCACGCTGATGTTCGTCGTTTAATAAAAGCCAAGTCGCTCAAGAGTATTGATGCGGTTATGCAAACGCTCGAATGGCAAAGCTCTTGTGGATGCGCAAAATGTCGCCCAGCACTTAATTACTATCTCATCTGTGATTGGCCGACAGAATATAAAGATGACTATCAATCACGTTTTATCAACGAACGTGTGCATGCCAATATTCAAGGTGATGGTACTTTTTCGGTTGTACCTCGCATGTGGGGTGGTGTTACCAGTTCCTCTGAACTTAGAGCGATTGCCGATGTAATTGATAAATTCGATGTGCCTATGGTGAAGGTGACTGGCGGTCAGCGCATCGATATGCTCGGTCTCAGTAAAGAAGATTTGCCAGCTGTATGGAGTGATCTGGGAAAAGCCGGATTTGTATCAGGCCATGCCTATGCAAAAGGTTTGCGTACTGTTAAAACCTGCGTTGGTAAGCAATGGTGTCGATTTGGAACACAAGATTCGACAGGTCTGGGTATCAGGTTAGAAAAATACTTGTGGGGCTCCTGGACGCCAGCGAAGGTGAAGCTGGCGGTATCGGGTTGTCCGCGCAATTGTGCCGAAGCTACTTGCAAAGATATTGGCGTTATCTGCGTAGAGTCAGGTTTTGATATTCATTTTGCTGGTGCTGCAGGCCTTGATATTAAAGGCACTGAAGTACTTGGGCATGTAAACACAGATGATGCTGTTGAAGAGCACGTCGCTGCGCTTTTGCAGATGTATCGTGAACAAGGGCATTATTTGGAGCGAATTTATAAATGGGCAAAGCGTATTGGTATCGATGAAATACGCCAGCAAATAATGAACGAAGACAAAATGCGTACCGCCTATGCTGACCGATTTGCGCAATCGCAAGCCGTTGCTCAGTTCGACCCTTGGGAAGAACGAGCCAGTAAACAGGTTCATGCGCACGAATTCGATGCTACAAAATTATCTGCGGAGTCTGTGGCATGGGTTCAGTAGAAAAAGGTTCAGCACAGATGAATCCGGCAGTGAAAGAAATGAGTGTGAAAGATAAAAATTGGTTTGAAGTCTGTTTGGTCTCTGATATACCGGTTCGTGGCGCGGTAAGGGTCAAACATGCTCAGCGCAATATAGCCATTTTTAGAACAGCTGATGACGCTATTAGAGCGCTGGAAGATCGCTGCCCTCACAAAGGTGGCCCATTGAGCAGTGGTATTGTGCACGGCAACTGTGTTACCTGTCCTTTACATAATTGGGATATTTCGCTCGATACTGGTGAGGCTGTTGGTGCTGATGAGGGGCAGGTTCAGAAGTACAAGGTTGATGTTAATGATGGAAGGGTATTTATTGAAGCACCTGTACCTGTTGCTTCACTAACAGCGTAATGAATTCTGGAAATAGTGAACTGTCTGCTGTCAATACGACATGCCCTTACTGCGGTGTCGGATGCGGAGTTACCGTACAGTACAATGAACAAGAGCCGTTAGATGCACGTAACTTCAAAGTTGCAGGAGATAATGCGCATCCCGCCAACTACGGAAAATTATGCTCAAAGGGATATGCGCTTGCTGATACACTAGGATCAGAGAATCGCCTGATCTCACCCCGTAGGGGAAATCATGTTGTATCCTGGAGTGATGTTACCCAGCGCATTGCCGATGAATTTACCAAAATAATTGATGAGTACGGCCCAGGGGCCATTGCTTTCTATGTATCCGGGCAGCTGTTAACTGAAGATTATTACGTCGTAAATAAATTTGTAAAAGGCTTTCTTGGCACGGCAAACATCGATACCAATTCACGCCTGTGTATGGCATCCAGTGTCGCGGGTCATAAGCGTGCATTTGGAAGTGATACCGTACCAGGTTGCTATGAAGATCTTGATTTGGCAAACCTTGTTGTGCTGGTCGGTTCTAACCTGGCGTGGTGCCACCCTGTACTGTTTCAGCGCTTAGAAAAAGCCCGCTTAGCCAATTCTGATTTAAAAATAATCGTTATTGATCCACGTAAAACAGCTACCGCGGAGCTTGCCGATATGCACTTGGCAGTAAAGCCTGGTGGCGAGTCCGATGCTGTTCTCTTTTCTGGCTTACTCCAATTTCTTGCTCGGAACGATGCACTTGATTTAGCATGGGTTGATGAAAATACAACAGGTTTCAATGCAACTGCTGCTCGTGTTAGCGATTGGTCGTTAGACAAAGTCGCGAGTTACACCGGATTAACAGTTCAAGAGATTGAAGCGTTTTATTGGCTTTTTCTAAACACCGAAAAAGTGGTCACGGTATATAGCCAGGGTGTTAATCAGTCGCATAAGGGCACAGACACCGTCAACAGTATTACCAATGTACATTTGGCGACAGGCCGAATTGGTCAGGAAGGTTGTGGTCCATTCTCGATCACAGGGCAACCGAATGCGATGGGAGGTCGTGAAGTTGGTGGGCTTGCCAATATGCTGGCCTGTCATATGGATATCGAAAATTCGTCCCATCGGGATTTGGTGCAACGCTATTGGGGCTCTCCTGCGATTGCAAATAGGCCTGGATTAAAAGCGGTTGATCTATTTAAAGCAGTCAGCTCAGGCGAAATCAAGGCTTTGTGGGTCATGGCAACCAACCCGGCTGATAGCATGCCGTTAGCTAATGATGTTGCACAGGCAATCGAAAACTGCCCGTTTGTTGTTGTCTCGGATGTGGTGCAACAAACGGATACCTCGCGCTTGGCGACTATACAGTTGCCAGCACTGGCCTGGTCTGAAAAATCCGGCACGGTAAGCAATAGCGAGCGAAGAATTTCCAGGCAAAGGTCGTTTAGGGATGGTCCGGATAGAGCTCGGCCTGATTGGTGGGCAGTGTGTCAGGTCGCCTATAAAATGGGCTTTGGAGATGATTTTAACTACGATGGGCCAGATGAAATATTCAGAGAATACGCTGGGCTATCGTGTTTTGAAAACAAGGGCACCCGCGATTTTGACATCGGGCAGTATGCGAATATTGATAAAGCGCAATACGATGATTTAACACCGTTCCAATGGCCGCAAGCGAAGGATAGCGGTGCGGACTCAGCTAGAATGTTTTCTGACGGAAAATTTTTTACGCCAAATAGAAAAGCGCGCTTTATTCCTATAAAGCTTGTAGACAATATCAGCAAACGTATTGTGACGAGTAAGGTAGATAACGATGTCAACTATGTACTGAACACCGGCAGAATTCGTGATCAGTGGCACACAATGACGCGTACCGGCGGCAGTGTCACACTATCCAAACACATGGGTGAACCCTTTGTTGAGATTAGCCCCAGGGATGCAAGCGAGCTTGAAATAGATGATGCGAGTTTGGTTGATGTTCGCAGTGGGAATGGTGCTGTTACCGTCAGAGCACTAGTCACGACGCGAACGCAGCCGGGTTCGGTGTTCATTCCCATGCACTGGACCAATCAGTTTGCATCCAACGCCAGGGTTAATACGCTGGTTAGCGACCTAACCGATCCAGTCTCCGGCCAGCCTGCTTTAAAAAATCAGCACGTCCGTGTCAGGGCAAGTCAAATGGATTGCTATGGATTTTTAATAACGCGCGTAAAGCCCGATCAACTCTATATATTCGATTACTGGGCATTAGCACCTATTGAGCAAGGTTGGAAAGTGGAACTTGCCTCCAGAGAGAGTGCTCAATCAATGGGCGAATCTATAATGAACCAAGCTTTTCAGCTATTGCCTGAGGCCAGTTTGGTGAGTTTTAACGATCCGGATTCCCAAACATATCGGTATAGCTGGTTTGAGGATGGTGAATTAATACAGGCGCTGTACTTGTCTGAAAAGCCTGTGAGTGTTGCTCGTTCAATTGTTGAGTCGCTTTTTTCTCATCAATTTAACAATCATGCTGATCGTTTAGCAGCGCTCTCCGGAGTGGGCTTTGCTGATTCACCTGATACCGGCGCAATCGTGTGTAGCTGTATGAGTGTGGGAGCTAAGACGATTCGGCACGCTATAGCGTCTGGTTGCCAATCTATTGATGAGGTTGGCACTTGCTGCGGGGCGGGTACTCAATGTGGTTCTTGCCGTAGCGAAATAAAAACAATGCTCGCGGAAGTGGGTTCTACTGTGGTAGCAGGTGAATCTGTAAGTAATGTCGTTCGAGAACTTCTGCCGGAAATTCGAGTAAACGCCTGAGAAGCTGCTCAAGCGCCTTAATATCGTAAGCTTGGCTGCCGAGTGTGGGCCAAAGACGTGGTATCGGTTGGAAAATTTTGCAAATCGGTGCTATTTGGTTGAATATTCCGTGACAGGACGTTTTGTCGGCACACAATATTCGAAAAATATGAATAGCACAGTAGAAACCGCTGGCGAAAAAGCCTATCCCGCATTATCAGAGGTGCGCAAAACCTTACGTGTAAAGTGGTATCGAGCGCCTGTTGCGCACCAGCGCCTAAAAGAGCTGTCCATCCGAACCGATAAGCAGGGCTGGATCCAAGCTGGCGGACATGTCGGTATTTATCTAGCCCTGGCGGCCTTAGTGGTCGTTCTTTGGGCGCAACAACAGTGGGTCGCTTTCTTGATAACACTATTGGGCCTGGGATTTGTGGCTACCTTTTTTAAGGGAACGGCAGCACATGAGCTGGGGCATGGCACCGTTTTTAAAACAAAGGCGCTTAATCAAGGGTTTTTGCATGCAGTCTGTCTTATTAGCTGGTGGGATCCTTATGACTATGGAGCCAGTCATACGTACCATCACAGATATACCACGCATATAAAAGCAGATCGTGAAAACGTTCTACCGCTTATTCCTTCGTTAGCGCCGTGGTTGTTGTTCCAACTGTGTACATTAAATTTATTTTCAAGGCCAAGCCGTAACTTTAGTAAAGGCGGTTTTATTTGGACGGTGTACTTAACTGCACGCACAGCTTTTGGTATTCCGGAGGGGCACACCGATATTCCTTCGCAAGAGTGGTTGCAGAAGTTGCATGCAGATCAGCCAGTTGCGTTTAAGCAATCTGTATGCTGGTCACGATGCTTAATGCTATTTCATTTGGCTATTCTGATTTTCTCTTTAGCTACGGGTTGGTGGGTTCTGATTTGCGTGATTACACTACCATCGTATATTGCCAATATCGGTTCCTATTTATTGGGCACGACACAGCACTGTGGTTTGATGCTAAACAATGCAGACTTTAGAAAGAACACACGTTCAATTAAACTGAACCCTGTTATTGGATTCTTCTATTGGCAAATGAACTGGCATACCGAGCATCATATGTATGCTGGCATCCCTTGCTACAACCTCAAAGCCCTGGCGAAGGAAATAGAAGGCGATATGCCTGCTCCCAAATCGTTATTGGCAGCCTGGCAAGAGATGAGGATGATTTGGAAGAAGCAGCAAGCCGATCCAAACTATGAGTTTGACAGACCAGTGCCGGCTGCTGATACCGCGTCCAGCCAATCGGGACAGAGTGAACTTGTCACATCGATTGGTGACCTTGCACCGAAAGGGTCCAGTTTCGATTGATTGGGCCGCCTTGTCAGGTGGCGACGCTGGTGCACTCCATTTAAACCTGACTTGGGAGGTTAGAGTGTCCATTACTGTACTCATCACAGACTCATCACAGACTCATCTTAGATCAGTGCAATCGGCAAACTCGCTACGCCAATGCTACGCCAATGCTACGGCATGGGAAAAGTTGAGCTTTGAGCAGTCAATCAATACAGTTAGGTAGCGTGTTGAAAATAAAGGATAAAATACTAAAGAAATTTTCAGTGCTGTTATTTGCGCACCGCTGTGATGTATATTTAGCAGCACGCAGCTATAGGTAAGTTGCGGTTTATCAGCTTAATATAAGCCCTCAAACCACTTTTGTTTGTATGGCATTGCATCCTGTAGATAGTTTATGCAGGCATTAGCCGTTTGAGAGAACACATTTAACTCTATGCGTTTCGATTGCTTTGTAATCTTGTGCGTGAGTGATATTAGGGCGTCAAATGCAGTCTCTTGGATCAGATTTAGAATTAGTACAGGTCACAAAGCGTTACGATGATTCTGCAGTCGCAGTGGATCGATTCTCACAAAAGTTTGACGCGGGTTTGTACGTTTGTTTGCTCGGTCCATCTGGCTGTGGTAAATCCAGCACACTGCGCATGATCGCGGGTCATGAGGACGTTACCAGCGGAGATATAAAGCTAGGTGGTAAGTCAATAATCAGGCTGTCGCCCGCGCAACGCGGCACAGCGATGATGTTTCAGCACTACGCCTTGTTTCCACATTTGAGCGTTCTGGATAACGTGGCTTTTAGCCTTCGCATGCAAGGCATCGAAAAAAGTGCGCGCCATCAACAAGCTAAAACCATGCTTGAGCTGGTTCAAATGAACGAATTTGCGGATCGCTTACCCGAGCAGTTATCGGGAGGGCAGCAACAACGCGTGGCATTGGCGCGAGCACTTATAACTGAGCCAGAAATTCTTTTATTAGATGAGCCTTTATCGGCACTGGATCCCTTTTTGCGAATCGCCATGCGTGGTGAGTTAGCGCGTTTGCAAAGAGAGCTTGGCATCACCTTTATACACGTGACTCACAGTCAGGATGAGGCTTTGGCATTGGCTGATCATATTGTTCTAATGAACAACGCGGTGATTGTGCAAGCAGGCACCGCAAGCCAAATTTTTAATGAACCCAAAACCGAGTTCGTCGCACGGTTTATGGGTGGACACAACGTGATTAAAGTGAACGATCAATTATCGGCCTTGAGAACAGACCGTACCCGGCTTGAAAAATCAAGCGTTGATGGATCGGTGCGGGGAACCGTTAAACACGTTGAGTATCTTGGTCGCACCGTTAATGTTGTTGTTACACAAAATGAAGGTGACGATATTATCGCGGCACTGTCCGACGACCAATTTCAGAGTATTAAATGGGCTCCAGGCGATGAAGTGTCTGTTGGCTGGGTCCCTGATGATTTGCACCCAGTGCAACTTGCCAGTACTACTTGATAGGGAATGCAGCCGAACGTGTCAGGCTTTAAGCGGCTGCCAAATTAACTGTAAACAGTGAGAGATAATTATGAGTAATAAGACGAGAATTGATGAACTGCAATCTCTTGGTCCCAAGGGAAATAGCAGAAGACGTATTTTAAAAGGTGCAGCGGCTGCCACAGTGGCTGCCGGCACTATTACCGGTGCCCCTATGCTGTGGGCACAGAATATCAAAGACGTGACCCTGCGGCAGTTTGGTACAGGTGTATCTAACCTTAATGATGTGGCTGATAAAGTCAAAGAAGACTTGGGATTCACACTTGAAATGACTGCGCTGGACTCTGATTCAGTTGCGCAGCGTGCGGCCACTCAGCCTAAGTCGTTTGATATTGCGGATATCGAATACTGGATATGCAAGAAGGTATGGCCTGCCGGTAACTTACAGCCGATGGACACCAAGCGTATCGACAATTACGACAAAATCGTCGGTATTTTTCGCAACGGAAAGTTGACACCTGAAAGCACTATTGCACAGGGCACGGCTCCTCACTCTGTCGGTTTTGTTGATGGGCCAGATGGAAAACAGTTTGTCCAGGAAGAATCTGGTTGGATGACGCTCATTCCAACCATCTACAATGCAGATACTCTGGGCATTCGTCCGGATCTTATTGGCCGTCCTATTTCCACTTGGGCGGAACTGCTAAACCCTGAATTTAAAGGTAAGGCGTCAATTCTGGATATCTCGTCAATTGGAATCATGGATGCCGCGATGGTCTGTGAGGCTATGGGTGAAATCACCTATGGTGACAAAGGTAATATGACGAAAGAAGAAATTGACAAGACCATGGCGATCATGATCGAAGCCAAGAAAAATGGCCAATTCAGAGCGTTCTGGAAGAGCTTTGACGAAAGCGTGAACTTGATGGCATCGGGCGAAGTGGTTATCCAGTCTATGTGGTCTCCTGCTATCACAGCGGTTCGATCTAAAGGCATTCCATGTGTCTATCAGCCTCTGAAGGAAGGTTATCGCTCCTGGGGTGGTGGCCTTGGCTTATCCAAAAACCTAAGTGGTCTGGAATTGGATGCAGCTTACGAGTATATCAACTGGTACTTGTCTGGTTGGGTCGGTGGATATCTGATGCGTCAAGGTTACTACTCAGCTGTGCCAGAGACGTCGAAGCAATTCATGAGCGAAAACGAGTGGGGCTTCTGGTTTGAAGGTAAGGAAGCGAAAGAAGAAATTGTCAACCCACAAGGTGTTGTAATGGAAAAAGCGGGCGCCGTGAGAGACGGTGGTTCATTCAATGATCGTATGGGCAGCGTTGCTTGCTGGAATGCGGTTATGGATGAAAACCAGTACATGGTGAGAAAATGGAACGAATTCATTGCCGCCTGATAGATTTCGTTGTACCGTAAATGTCGTTACATGAAAACTAGAGAATTGTTCCATTTGTGAGACGACTATTTGCAAACCACACAGTAAGGGGCTGGCTGCTTGTCAGCCCTTTACTCGTTGTGTTGAGTTTTTTTTTACTGATTCCGGTTGCGGTCATCTTTATGGTGAGCTTTTGGGGCAGCACCGAATACAGCTACTATCCAGCCTTTCAGTTCGATAACTATCAATTTTTACTGACCTCACAGGTCACATTGAGTGTTTATATAAAAACACTGATGTTCACCGCTATTACCTGGGTGTGTTGTTTACTGATCGGGTTCACGGTTGCTTATTTTCTGGCGTTTCATGTTCGATCCCTGCAAATGCAAATCGTTTTATTTCTGGTTTGTACGATTCCATTTTGGACGTCCAATATTATCCGAATGATCTCCTGGATACCGTTTTTGGGGCGAAACGGAATAGCCAACACAGCCTTACAGCGCTGGGGCTGGATTGATGAGCCGTTGGAGTGGTTACTGTTTTCAGATTTTGCGGTGATATTGGCCTTTGTGCATTTATTTTGTTTGTTTATGATCGTGCCGATATTTAATACGATGATGCGTATCGACCGGTCGCTTATTGAGGCGGCGCGTGATGCAGGGGCGTCAGGACGACAGATATTGCAGCATGTCATTATTCCGCTGACAAAGCCTGGCATTATGATCGGTTCTATATTTGTGGTCACGCTGGTTATGGGTGACTTTATTACCGTGCGGTTTATGAGTGGTGGGCAAAGCGCATCGGTTGGTCGGGTAATCTCTAACGAAATAGGCTTGTTACAGTACCCTGCGGCGTCGGCAAGTGCCGTTGTGTTGCTGATAACGGTGTTGCTGATGGTCGGTACCATGCTGCGTTTGGTCGACATTAGGCGGGAGCTATAAGCATGCAAAAACGCGGGCTTAGCTTTTATATACTGGCATGTTTTTTTGCGCTGTTTGTGTTGTTCTTGTACGGACCAACATTAACGATTGCCATATTGTCTTTCCAGGGGCCGCAGGGTGGTCTGACTTTTCCAATGAACGGTGTTTCAGTGCATTGGTTTACTAATCTATTTGAACAGCAAGCGGTGGGTGATATTTGGGGCTCGTTCAGACGCTCCATGAGCCTGGGTTTGATCGTCATGGTGGTTACCGTTCTCGTATCAGTCATGGGGGGCTTGGCATTTAGGCATCGATTTAAAGGTGCGTCAATCATGTTTTATATTGTGATTACAAGCCTTATTATTCCATCGATACTCATCTCTCTTGGTGTGGGTATCCTGTTTAACTTACTCGATTGGGATGTGCATTGGTCAAGCTCGGGCCTCGGCAGTCAACTGACCTGGACCTTGCCGTTTGGCCTTTTGATCATGTTTGCGGTATTCAATCGGTTCGATGGGGCTTATGAAGAAGCAGCGAAAGATCTCGGCGCCAGCTCTTGGCAAACGCTTAAATATGTGGTCATTCCAATCATCTTTCCCAGCCTGATAGGGGTAGCCTTATTCGGATTTACACTCTCTTATGATGAATTTGCCAGGACCTTGCTTACCGCGGGCAGTTACAACACATTGCCATTAGAAATCTATGGCATGACGACAAGCGTCACAACTCCTGTGTTGTATGCATTGGGTACGCTTACAACGGTGTTCTCCTTTTGCATGATTGGTTTGTTTTTACTGCTGTTGCGGATTAGTCGTAAGCGACGTCCTGCCGTTTAAGCCGCACAATTGATAAACATGCCATGAATATTCTTATTGTTAACCCCAACACGACAGAGTCGATGACAGAAAAAGTCGGGCAGGCTGCACGTGCTTTTGCGCCAACACACCTGAGCGTCCATACGGCGACATCAAAATCTGGCCCAGCATCTATTCAGGGCGCAGAAGACGGAGATGCGGCTGTGCCCGGTTTGCTCAGTGAAATCAAAACCGGTATTGCCGATGGTATGGACGGTTTTATCATCGCTTGTTTTGATGATACCGGGCTTGATGCCTGTCGTGCGCTTACCAATAAACCGGTGCTGGGTATTGGTGAGGCTGCATTCCACGCCAGTATGATGCTGGGGCATCGCTTTTCTGTTGTGACCACATTGGCGGTGTCAATTCCAGTTATAGAGGAAAATTTAGAGCGTTATGGCATAGCATCGATGTGCTGCCGGGTAAGAGCTAGCGATGTACCCGTGCTGGCTTTGGAAGAGCCTGGAAGCGCAGCAGAAGATAAAGTATCTGAGGAAATTGCCCGCGCTAAAGCCAACGATGGTGCGGGCGCTATTGTGCTGGGATGCGCAGGCATGGCACCGCTGGCTATGCGCTTGTCAAAGGTGCATTCCTTGCCCGTGATTGACGGGGTGGTCGCCGCCACGCAAATGCTTTCAGGGCTAATTAGCGTGCAGCGCTCGTACGCGGCCATAGATTAACGCCACACGATAGTTGAGCACGCCTATTGTGTGAATGTTAGGCTGTCTCTTTCATCTTTTTCGGCCCCTAGGACACTTGAGACTGAAACCCGGAAGTACAGCATGAGCAACCTGATCAAGTCGCTGCGCGCCGTTCGTCAAGATTTACACCGTCACCCTGAACTTGGTTTTCAAGAGGAACGCACTAAGTCTGTGGTTGCCGCACACTTGCGCAAGCTCGGCCTTGAGGTTCACGAAGGCTGTGGAGTTGTGGGTGTGCTTAAGTCTGGCCACGGCAATCGGATGATCGGTTTGCGCGCGGATATGGATGCGTTGCCATTAAGCGAGACTTCTACTCACGATTATGTATCGCAAACGCCTGGAGTGATGCATGCCTGTGGCCATGATGGTCATACGGCGATGCTCTTGGGTGCTGCAGAGCAGTTAGCCAACAACCCTTCATTTAACGGCACGGTGGTGTTTATTTTTCAGCCAAATGAAGAGCATGGCCTGGGTGCTAAAGCCATGCTGGATGAAGGTTTTTTACAGAAGCATCCGATTCAGGAAGTGTACGGCATCCACAATATGCCGGGTATGCCTATGGGTTATGTCAAAACGCGCGTAGGGCAAATTTGCGCCAGCGAAAGCCTCTTTACCATAACGATAAGCGGGAAAGGCGGGCATGCCTCAATGCCGCAGTTGGGTGTGGATGCGATAACAGTAGGTGCCGAGCTGGTGATGGCCTTACAAACTATTGTGTCGCGTAAGCTGGCCCCCGACTCGGGTGCAGTTTTGTCAGTAACTGAATTTATCACTGATGGGCAACGCAATGTACTGCCAGGCACGGCAATTTTAAAAGGTGATGTGCGGGCGCGAGTGCCAGAAGATCGAAATAGCATAGAAAAATTTATGCGACAAATTGTTGCTGGTGTGGCGGCGTCTCATGCTGTGACCATCGATATGACATTCGACACCGAGTTTGTCGAAGCCATTAATGCCCAAGAACCCACTGATGCAGTGGCCGAAGTATCGATAGATCTCGACCTGAACATCGATGCCAATTGTTCGCCAATGAGCTTTTCAGAAGATTTTGCCCAATTCAGTGCGGCTGTACCCGGTTGTTTTTTGCTGTTAGGTAACGGTGAGAGCGGAGCGCACGCGCAAGCCTTACATTCAACTGACTACGATTTTAACGACGATTTGCTTGAAACCGGTGTATTGTTTTGGTCGAGCTTGGTACGGCAGCGGCTCCCGGCGTAGAAATTTGAACAGTAAAACGCTTGCGGCTGTTGCTTTTATGATGCTTGGCATGGTGCTTATTCCGGTTGGGGATGCTATTGCAAAGGTTGTACTGAATTCAAGCCCGTATTCTGCATCGATCGTGGCCTGGATTAGATTCCTTATTGGTAGCCTTTTTATTATTCCATTTGCTGTACGCGCTAAAGGGTCTGAGCCCTTGTCTCAACAGTTTTGGGGCCGCCAGATGTTGCGCGGGGTGCTTATCGTGCTCACCGTGGTGACCATCATTAAAGCCGTTGGCTTAAGCCCTATTGCCGATGTCTTTGGTGCTTTTTTTGTAGGTCCGATATTGGCTGTTGTACTCTCGGCCGTGTTGCTGGGTGAAAAACCTAATACGCTGGATTGGATTTCTGTCATCGTTGGATTTATGGGTGTGCTGCTTGTACTGCAGCCTGCCGTCCTGCGTGAAACACTTGCTGGACTCCAACACGGTTTTGATTCTCGAATCCCGGCAGATCAAGACAGCGACTCCGCGGTCTTAATAGCGCCCGCTAATGCAGCATCGTCCATTGGCGTTTATTGGGCTTTGCTGGCAGGGATATTCTATGGCGCTTTTTTAACCGCAACTCGCTGGGCAGCCGCATCGGGGCCGCCCTTGATGCAAGTGGCGGCACAATTTTCGATTGCTGCTGTACTGCTAACACCGTTGGGATTGTATGAATTGTTAAAGTATGGCTTACAGGAACCTACCTTACTGCTTGTATCAGGTGTGACATCGGTATTGGCAAATCTTTTCTCTATAATGGCGCTATCCCGTGCAACACCTGCAACGCTTGCACCGGTGGTTTATATGCAAGTGGTGTCGGCCACCTTTATTGGTTTGCTATTTTTCAAAGATGCCTTATCAACAATGGCTGCGATCGGAATTGCTGTTATTGTTATGTCTGGTTTATTTCGGATCGATTTTGCTGCGTTGCTGTCACGACGAGTAAAGTGATTAATTGATTGAATTTGCGCTACAGCGCAATTTACTACGGTTGTTTTTAATGACGGTAATAACATGAGCAGTTGGGTACTCTTTACTGTTTTTGCAGCGTTAATGCAGGCCATCAGAACGGCTGGGCAAAAGCAATTGACCAGTAGCTTGACGACAATGAGCTCAACACTGGCAAGATACGTTTTTGGTTGGCCATTTGTCTTGCTGTACTTGTACTTCATTTTAAGATCGGAAAGTCTGTCTTCCATAGCAAGCGCTTTGCAGTTAAACCGATTTGTTGTCTATGCCGCACCAGCAGCGGTTGCACAAATCGTTGCTACATTTCTTTTAGTAAAAACGTTTAGCTATAGAAACTTTGCCGTTGGAACCAGTTTTGCAAAAACTGAAGCCGTACAGGCGGCAGCATTTGGCACAGTATTTTTTGGATCTGCGCTATCGTGGATTGGTTGGTTGGCGGTGCTGGTGGGCTTTGTGGGAATTCTCATCGTGAGTGTTCCAGCCAAGAAGATGCCATGGCAACCGATGAATATACTCTTTGGCACGCTATCGGGTGCTTGCTTTGCCATAACATCATTATGGGTGCGAGAGGCCAGTTTGAGTTTAGGCTTGGGTGTGCTTGAAAGTGCCGCCATCACTCTGTTTTGCATTGTCAGCTTTCAGGCATTAATTTGTTTAATCTACAGTGTTATAAAAGAGCCTGGGCAACTTGCGCTTATTGGGCAGCGTAAAGGTTTGGCCTTGTTTGTAGGAGCAACCAGCGCACTCGGATCAATTGGCTGGTTTACCGCAATGACATACACTAATCCGGCTTTGGTAAAATCATTGGGGCAAGTCGAATTTATCTTTACATTGATGCTGACCACACTGTTCTTCAAGGAATCGATTACGCGCCGAGAGTTTGTTGGCGTGCTGGCAATTACCATTAGCGTTATATTGTTGCTTGCTCCTGTGGGTGCTCTTAGAGCTAACGATAGTAAAACATACCGGCAGTTTCCTGCGCCAAATGCAAATTTTGTTCAGCACATAAAAGAACTTGATGAGTTTTTGCGGGCTACACAAATGCCTCAACGAACTGCTGAAGACGTGCAGTTCAATTTACCATTTGAGTTGGTGGCGAATAGCGCTGTACCCTATAGAGGCAAGTTTTTACTTATTCATGGCTTAAACGACTCGCCTTATGTATGGCGTGATGTTGCAAGCGATATTGCGAAAAAAGGTTTTGATGTGCGAGCCATTTTGTTACCGGGTCATGGTAATTCGCCAAGAGCACAATTAGGAATTTCTTATAAAGCCTGGATCAGGGCGGCACGCAATCATGCGGCTATTTACAGAGAACCAGGAAAGCCCTTTTATTTAGGTGGTTTTTCGCTTGGTGGTGTGATCGCAACCTTGCTCGCAGCAGAGTCGTCTAATGTGGATGGGCTGCTGTTGTTCTCGCCGGCTTACCACAGCAAGTTAAATCATTTATTGCGCTGGGCTGGCATCTACTCTGTCATTAAGCCCTGGGTTTTTGATGGCATGATTATCGAAGATAATCCCACAAAATACAATTCGATTCCGATCAACGGTGCATCCCAATACTACAAAACGACCCGAGTTTTAAAAAGACGTTGGCCTAAAAAGGCCTTAGACATACCAGTATTAATGATTGCGTCAAGAAACGACTCTGTCATTGATATTGGCTATATCGAGCGAACTTTTAAAAAGGGTTTTGTTGGAGATAAAAAATTGATTGTGTACGACAACGAAAAGGCCACAACGGTGCATACGTCTTCTACTGCATCAATAGAGTACCGCAACAGTCGTTATATTGAAAAACGTGTGTTAAACCAGTCTCACCAGAGCTTGCTGCTATCTAAAGCGAACCCCTTGTTTGGTGAGAATGGCAAAGTGCTGGTGTGTAACGGCAATGAGTGGAGTGTTTTTAGTGCTTGTCTTCGCTACCCAGGCTCACACTGGTTTGGAGCGCAGCACACACCATCTCCTGATGGTGTGCCAGTTGCACGTGCAACGTATAATCCAGACTACGATTACATAATGGATCAGTTTGACAAGGTTTTTATTCAATAATCCGGCAACGTCTTTAGCTTGCCGCCAGCGCAGCTTTTCGTAGCCTCTATTATCTTCTCAGTTCTGGATTAGTTCCGACGGCCGTTTCCTTGGGCTTATTCGGCTTTATAGATATCCGATTCAGGTTCAAATGCTAACCAGGCAAAGGCAAAATGTACACCTCTGTCAATTTGCTGCATGGACTGACCCTTTAACTTACCTTCAATTGCCTGGCCAAACGCATTCCAAACACTGCCAGTTTGTTCATCAACAACTTGATTATTTGCGTTTTTAAGTGTCAGCGTTTGCCCGTTTACTCGAGCATCAAATGCGGCTGCTGCTGGTACCAGGCGAGATTCTGCTATTTCAGATTTATCCAGCGCTGAGTTGGCGGTGGTGGATGCGATAACAGCAATCGGTGTGTCGTTATAGTTTGTGTTAATCAGCGTTTGTTTTTCAAGCGTACTTAACGGGATTAATAAAGATGAATTCTTTTCTGCACTTAAGCTCAAGACACGTTCCATTGGCGGTAGTCTGCCATCCAGTTCGCCTTTAAAGAGAAACGGATTATTGTTGATATCGTCATAGCCTGAATAGGGATTGCGACCATAAGGCCGTGCAAAACCAGTTTCTTTGTCGAGTACTTTGCCGCCTGGGAAATTTGTACGAAATGTATCAAAGGACACGATTTGAGATGGCAGCTGTTTTAGTTCGACTGCGTTGTAGTCGCCAATAATCCCCATGCCGGTGAATTGCTGCCACCAACTTTCGGTTTGCCGATCGTACATGATCAGATCGCTTTTTCTTAATCGGCCCGTGGTACCGAAATCCAATATTTCATTCTCGATAGTACGATCAAAAACGATGGAGGCATTACATAGAGGGCAAAACGTGACGGTCACGGGTTTGTTGTTGACAGTGTCGTTAACGATTTCGTGATAGATCAAAATTTGCAGTGGATAAGCTCGGGCATCATCGCCTTCAAAAAACGACACCACGGGCTCCTGGCCACCAAGCCATTCGGCACTTTCTTCTATGCTGATGAATGTTGGCTTATCGATGGCAGGAATACCATCGCGTGGCGGACCACCTGATAATATGCTGCCCAAATCCACCGACATATTGTCAAAATCTGTTTTTGGGAATTCGCCTTTTGGTAAAAAGCCATTAGATTGAGCGTAGGTGACGCCACAAATAGTAAAAATAAGGAAAGCACGTACCAGGTGTTTCATAACAACCTCGTTGTTCCGCGAAAATGAGAGTGGCGTAAACCGTTTAAATTAGAGTGATTGAAGGGATGGAAAGTTCTGTGCTTTTCAAAAAACAAAGCGCTTAATCGTATAAGCCTGTGCACGTTGTTTCGGAAGGAATGTGGTGCGGTGTTATTCAGTTAAGCAGTTGGCACAAAAAAAGGCCGGGTAGCTTGCGCTACCCGGCCCCGTTCAAAACACAACGACGTGTGTGCTTAGTTCTGAGTAACGCTCTTGGCTGTAACCTGAACTTCTACACGACGGTTAGCCTGACGGCCTTCCGGTGTTGAGTTGGTTTCACGAGGCACTGTTTCACCAAGGCCTTGAGCATTGATTGTGACATCAGGATATGCGGCTTGCAGGTATGAAGCTACAGTCTCGGCGCGGCGCTCAGAAAGGCCCTGATTGTATGCATCAGAACCACGGTCATCAGTGTGACCTGTTACCGTCATGGACGTAATTTCCTGAAACCGTTCCAGTTGTACGATCAGACCGGCCAGCGCTTCTTCGCCTTCGCCATTGAGTGTTGCAGCGTTTGTATCAAACAGTGCTTTGCCGCCTAATGTGGCAATTGACACGATTGGCTCTGGTGGTGCTTCTTCAACTTTTGGTGCAGCAACTGGCTCGGCTTCTGGTTCTGGTTCTGGCTCAGGCTCTGCTTCAGCTTCTTTACCTTCACAACCCAGATTGGTGTTGTCTTCTGAGTAACCACCGATTTGCAAGCACTCACCAAGGCCTGTGAGAATGGCGTTGCCGCCAGCCGAGGCCAAACCGCTTGTGGCGTCACCTTCAATGGCAATATCACCGTCAATGGCTTTCTCGTGCGCGAACACCGCGCTGCTGCCCAAAAGCAAGGCTGCGACTGAACTTACTGCTATGACATTTTTCATCTCTAGCTCCCACTAGTTGACAGATTTTAAATTTCTTGTTGATCCGCAAAATAAGCTGTACGTCAATCTGACGCAACGGCCACATCTACCGATACTTAACACTCACCCTGACGCTATTTATCCAAGCTTCTGAAGACTTTCAAGTTCCTCCAGTCACACGTGCCTGAGCCGCGAGTTCCTTAAACTTGTTGTTTTTTTGTCTTGTATAGCGACTAACAACCGAATTGTAAACATAAACCGGCCTGATTGTGTGTGAAAAATACAACAACACCGGACTAAATTACAAGCGTTTTGCTTGATAGAAGTGTAGGCTATCCTGCGGGCAAGGGAAGCTCAAGTAAAGGAAAAACGCATGAAAAACGGGCAAGGAATGCCTTTAGCTCACCTGTTTGATCGATTTATCGCGTGCAAGATTCCCCATTTTTGTTGTTTTTGCCACCAAAAAACGGGCTCTGAGCTCGATTTATGTACAAATTGCCTCGCGCAATTCCCCGCAATGAACGGCCTGCCATGCCAAAAAAATGCGAAAAGCATCTGCCTGCGCTGCGGTTGTTTGTTGCTTGCCCACAACAACAGAGAAATATGCGCTACCTGTGCCGAACTTCCGACGCCTTTTTCCTGCACTCTTTCGCCATTTTATTATGCGAATCCGGTGGATTTTTTAATTAGAAGATTAAAATACGGTGGTCGATTGCCCGCCGGGCGGCTATTGGGTTCCTTACTGGCCCGTCATGTGACCAAAGCCATCCCGAATGGTGTTTTTAGCCCGGATTATCTGTTACCGGTTCCGGCGCATCCTAAGCGATACCGTGAACGGGGATTCAATCATGCTGCTGAGATTGCGTTTTGGTGTGGCAAACGTCTGAGTATTCCCGTGCTTGCGCAACAGGCTTGCCGAGTGGAAAGTACCCCGCCCCTGGCGGGCCTTTCGCGGGCCGAGCGGGCTCATGCTGTCACGGGCGCTTTTTCGGTTTCAGAAGAGCTCTACGCTAAGCATGTGGCTATTGTTGATGATGTATTAACCACGGGTGCCACGACGACTGAGCTCGCCCGTGAGCTATTGGATACTCAAGTAGCGTCGGTTCAGCTGTGGACTGTTGCCCGAACACCCGCTTACAGGGAACCTGCAACGGCTATTAATTCATAGCCTATCGGCTAATAAGCATGCGTTGAAGGGAATCTGGCAGTTGACCATCGTCAAACTCAATTTCGCCGGCAAGAATCTCATCGAGTTCCTCAAGCGTTCGCGATTGCTCTGTTACGGCCCGATTTAAGGCACTGTTTACCTGTTCTGCAACAAAATCGTTGGCTTGGGTGATGCCAGCTCGAGCACCGCTTGCCGCCGCCGCCGCGCGCTTTGGTTTGAGTTTAAAAGCCAATAATGTGGGTATTAACCAGGCCATACCAACCAGTAACAGGCTGTGCACAGCAAAGTTACTGCTAAGGTATGCTGCCGGATTATCAGCACCCAGCCTGAACACATTGACCACCCTGAACGCAACCCAGGCGAGTGCCGTGAGTGGTAGTAGCCACGCCAGCATTTTGAGCGTTCTGTGTAGCAATCTTTGCCAGGGCTTACCTGGAGTCGCCAGTGAGCGCTGTACGCTTTGCTCAATGATCGCTGGTAGCTGGTCTCTGCACTGTGCTTTTACAGGCGCAAGGTGCTGCTGTATGGCTTTAACCGAAACGCTTTTTGTCGATGCGCTGTGCGCAAAATCGTCGATTGCATCGTCTATCCGTGCAAAATACACATCATCGGTCAGACTGCCAAGATTATGAGCCAGCGCAAGAGGCTGTTCGTTTTTTTCGGTTTTGCCGCTAATTCGATTCAGTAAGCGATTAAGCACGCCAGGTTCGCTGGCCCCATAAGCTTCGGCGAGTGCAGGGATTTTCCAGTCGGTGGATTCCTGCAGTAGGGTTGCACTGGGTTGCCAGTGTTCTGGCCACGCACCTTGATAGGCGGTGGTATTCTCAGTTAAACCAATCGAGCTGCGTTGCTGTTCGGTGACTTCTCGTATTTTCTTGAGACGCTGCACCACCCCACGTGCCTCAAGTTGTTCTACCAATTGTTGATCGGCGAGTGTGTTTATTGTTTCTCTAAAATCATCGAACTCATCTGCTGATGCGCTCGAACCACTGCTGTCGGTGCAGAACAGAAGTGGGTTAGTTAAACCCGCCTCATTCAACACACGCTTAAAATCATCGCGTTGCTGTTCATTTCCTTTGTCCCAGTGGTTGATCACAAATAACCAGGCATGTTGTAGCCCATGTTCGAGCAGCAGACGCCAGCCGTGGTCATCTTTGTAGCGATCAGGGCTGACAACATAAATCACCACATCAATATGCGGTAGCCATTGATCAACCAACTCGCGATTACTTTGCACAACGCTGTCAAAATCTGGCATGTCGATCCACAACACTGAGCGATATTGATTGTTTTTGTGCGTATTGGTGTTAATACGATCGAGTGGGAATTCAGCCGGTAGCCTGTCAACTGAAACGGCTTCGTGAACGTATAGCGTAATGTTTCTCGAGGTGGGTCTCTCGGCGCTGGCTTTTGCGATGGTTTCGCCGGCAAAACGATTGAGTAGCGTGCTTTTGCCGACGCCTGTGCCACCAAAAAAACCGACGACCAGCGGTCGATTGGGTTTATCAAATAAAGCACTTGGTGTGGTCACTACAGCGGCATCGAGCGCGCTTGCGACGCTGGCATTGAGCCAGCCCCCTTGTTGCGCATCAGATGCCCACTGATTCAGGTTTTTCTGGAGATGGCTAAGAGCGTCAGGCATGGTTATTTGATCGTTTACTCATCATCGTTTGAATAACAGGTTTAATTACGTTGCAAGCGTCGTCAATGCAATGCGTTTCTCATGACTAATGCGTTAGCTCGCCGTTATGAAAAGACATACAACAAAAATAGCAGGATACACGGATAATGAGCACATGCGCGCGGGTAAACAATCGGAAAAAAACCTAGCTCTGACGGCTGAGCAGTTCAAGCGCTGCTCGGATGCCTGCGTGCGCTCGCTTGCCAATGATCCGCATGTAGTAACAGATATCCGTGAGAATGAAGCCTTACGTACGCTCGACTTTGCAATCCCCGTCGATATTACTGAACAGCCGTTGGTGCCATCACCGATGCTTCGTGGATTAAGCGATGCTATTGCCTTGGTTGCGGCTCACCACGATGAGGAGTTGCATGCCAGCTTGTGCCCCTACGACCACAAAGCGGCACGCATATTCAATGCACTTGAGCAGGTTCGCTGCGAGTCTCTGGGTGCGAATGCTTACTCTGGTGTATCACGCAACTTAAGCGAATTACATTCACGCACGCACGCCGCCGCCACGGTGCGAATCGCATCTGGAGCCGAGCAACTTGCCTTGGTGCTTGCTTGTCTGGCACGAGAATCACTTACTGGCAAGCCCTCTCCATCAGGTATGCAATCGTTATTGTCTCTGTGGCGTGAGGCTGTGAATGCGGCGGTTGGTCATCGCTTCTCACAACTGATTCAACTAGCACCCAGTCAGCAACAGTATGCCCAGATGGTGATAGACATCATCAATGCAATTGATTCTGACTCAATCGTGTCGCTGGGTGAAGATGGTTTTCAGGATGCTGAGACTGTCGTAACAGATGAAAGTGCACAAGAACCAGCAGGCCATTCTGAAGATGTCGATGCGCAAGGCGATATTGATGAGCTTGCGCTGGAAAAATCAGCGGCTGCAGCGATGCGCGAAGAACTTGAAGAGCAGCGGCAGAGCGTTGAATCGGCCGTTGATGCCGCCGACCAAGCAGCATCTTCAATGCCTAGTCAGGATGCGCCTGTTGCGGCAGGAACTGAAGGAATCTCACAGCGAGTGATCTATGCTGGTGGTACCTATCAAGTTTATTCCAATGCATTTGATGAAATCGTATCAGCTCAGCAATTGAGTACGGATGCTGAACTGGATGCTTTGCGGGTGCGGCTTGATGAACAAATTCAGCGATATTCATCTTTGGTGGGCAGATTATCTGGTCGCCTGCAACGCGTACTAATGGCGGAGCAGCAACGTCATTGGCAATTTGATTTGGATGAGGGGCATCTTGATACCTCACGCTTAACGCGAGTCGTGACGCAGCCCTTATCGTCTTTATCATTTAAAGCTGAGAGTGAGCAAAAATTCAGAGACACCACCATAACCCTCTTGGTAGATAACTCCAAATCCATGCTGGGCAAACCGATTACGATTGCCGCAGCGTGCACCGATATATTGGCCCGTACCTTAGAGCGATGCGGTGTCAGCGTCGAAATTCTAGGCTTTACAACCACTGAGCTACATGGTGGGCATAGTTTGCGCGCATGGCAAAGCGATGGCGAGCCGGCTAACCCTGGGCGGCTAAATGGCTTACGTCATATTATTTATAAAAGTGCTGATGTGCCGTATCGCAGTGCGCGTAAAGGTATTGGGCTGATGTTGCGTGGCGACATACTCAAGCAAAACATCGATGGCGAGGCTTTGCTATGGGCCCAAAAACGCATTCAACGCCGGCCAGAACAGCGCAAAATCATCATGATGATTTCGGACGGTGCTCCTATCGATACCAGCACCATGGCGCACAATTCCGAAAACTATTTAGTGGAACATTTGCACGCGGTTATCGCGCAACTTGAAAAACAGGGCGAGGTGGAGCTGGCGGCAATTGGTATTGGGCACGATGTGTCGGCTTATTACCAGAAATCAATTACTATTTATGATGCTAACAAGCTTAGCCGCGCCCTGATAACGCAGCTCAGTCAATTGTTTAAGCTGTCAAAGTAGATCGAAGTGATTCGCCTGATTTTTACTGGTTTTTTACACCATCGGTTAATCAAACTCTGACGCCGATTGAGGCTATGTTACCAATAGCGATGCGCTGCCTTACTGCTCATATCGCTCTATTTTTTCTACGTCTAAACGATATCCTGATTCAGCAAGGTCACTGTGTATGGTTTCCGCTTTGATCACACCTGTAGCCCAAACCGGTTCGTACATATCCGGAATTTTAATTGCCACAGGAGACTTAGCATGCACAATCTGATTGGCCGGTGGCGGTGGCACATGAATGCAGGCGCCCACATAAGGTACCAGCAGAAATTCTTTTAGCTTGGACTGCCCGTTGAATTCCAATGGTGTGATGTAAGCCGGGATCTTTATGCGCTTGCCATCTAAATTGTCGACCACGGGGGCGTAGTAAAATGCGTCTTCCAATTCAGTCAGCCGTGCATTGGATTCTTCACTGCCATCCATCAGTTTATCGATTTCTTCTTGGGACATGGTCATCAGCGGATTTTCAGGTGGCTGAAAATCATCCGGGATCAGGTCGTCCCAAACCAATTCTGTGGCGTTTGCGGCGTTAGCGTTTTTGTCGCTGTTTTTGGAAAACGGCCACCAACTAGCGAATGAGCTAAGGGATACCAGAACCATGCAGACTGCGGTGCAGCCGACCAATGTATTTCGGATTGTCATATTCTGATTCTCCAGGGTAGAACGCTCAAAGCCGCTGAGATAGGCCATCTGCAAGCGATTTACGGTACGCGTGCAAGGCTGGTAATGTGCCGGCCACCGTCCCAGCAATGGCGATGGCAAGCAATATTTTCAAATCTGACGTGTCTGGCAGGGATAAGACAACAGAAAGTCCGTATTGTTTCTGCACAAAAGTGGACGCCATCGCAGTCAGAACGTAGTGTAACGCCAAGCCTGCCAGAATGCCTCCTAGCGTCAGCATAGTTGATTCTATACACAATAATAAAAATACGTGGGCAGGGCGTGCGCCAGCAGAACGCAAAACGGCCATTTCCCGGCGCCTTTCGTTTAAGCCTGCCAGTAATACGGACATTAAATTGACTAAACCAGCTACCACGACACAAATTGAAACAATCAACAGGGCGATTTCAGCAACCCCGACCAGGTTCCATAACTCCTGAAGTGCAACACCAGGCAAAACGGCCAGTAGTGGCTCGGCACGGTAGGTGTTTATTGCACGCTGTTCACGAAAAACCGCCGCTCTGGATTTTAGCCCCACCATCAAGGCTGTAACGGCTGACGGTTGCAAATCCATAGTACGAACGGTATCGGCATCAGTGGCTGCACCTTTTATAGGGGCGCCATTTTGCCAATCGACATGCACGGCTTCAATTCCCTCTAGGCTCACATGTATCGCTCTGTCAACCGGGGTACCTGTGGCGGCGAGTATGCCGCTGACTCTGAAAGGTTGCTTGTCATGTTCCACAAGGCCGACTGAGCCAGTGCCGTGTGCAATAACGATGGCGTCGCCTACTTCGTAACCGAGCTCCGCAGCAACCGTGTGGCCGATTACGGCATCGAACACATCATCAAAGATGACGCCGCTGGTCAACTCCAAGGGTTGTTTGTCAGCGTATCGGTAGTAAGTGAAGTAATCCTGTGACGTGCCAACGACCCGAAAGCCTGCGTGTGAATCGCCCAGTGATATTGGTATGGTCCATTCGATGGCAGAACGTTGCTTGATCTCCTGAACGCTTTCCCAACTAATATTATTTGTCGCGTTACCAATTCTGAAAACCGAGTACAGTAAAAGCTGAACGGCTCCACTTCTTGCGCCGATAATTAAATCAGTTCCGGAAACGGTTTGAGTGAAGCTTGAGCGTGCATCGCGCCGAACTTTTTCAACGGTTAGAATCAAGGCAACACTCATGGTAATTGCCAGTACAGCAAGCAAAGCCGTTGGCCAGCGATTACAAAGGCTTTTCCAGGCAATACCGATCATCGCATTACATCCAGCATGTCGGCCTGTTGTGCACTGGTGTTGATTTCACCTAAATTGATATGGCGATCAAAATTAGTGGCTAATGATGCATCGTGGCTGACAAACAGTAGTGTGCAAGCAGCCGCTTCAACTTCAGCAAACAGTAGATCAATAAAGGCCGCTCTGGCATCGCTGTCTAACGCTGAAGTGGGTTCGTCTGCGATGATAAGCGCTGGGCTGCCGATCAATGCTCTTGCAACAGCGACGCGTTGTTGCTGGCCCACACTTAAGCTGGTAGCCGCTCTATCTTGAACGTCATTCGGGTCCAGATACATGGCTTCCAATAAACGATCCACTTCTGTGTCGAGATTTGAGCTTTTCTGTAGTGCTCGGGTGCGACGCTGCTTTGAAAATCGGCAAGGGAGTTGAATATTTTCTCTTACAGATAGAAAGGGCAGTAAATTGAACTGTTGGAATACCAAACCAATTCGATCTACACGAAACTGATCTTTTTGCCCGCCTCGCAGTGTGTTCAGATCGACATCATCCACCACCACACGGCCGGCTTGTGGCGTAAGAACGGCTGCGATCAAGTTGAGTAAGGTGGTTTTACCGGAGCCTGAAGGCCCTTGAAGAAAAATTCGCTCGCCTGTTTTGACCTCGAACTCGTCGATGGTCAGAACAGGCGTCGAACTGCCTGGAAATGTAAAGCGCACATCGTTTAGTTGCACGATTGGCTGTGACGTAGTGACTGTCTCAGTCATTGGCTATACCGGTTTGTGCGCCTTATATCTACAGGAACTGTCTATTGGACAGCACTTACATCGAGTTGCGTTTGTTCAGGGCTTAGCTCAACAGCGGTCTGGCCACCTGGTCCAATTAGCTGTACATCCAGATCTTCAAAACCTGACCAGATTTCCAGCAAATTCACATCGATGCTGGTTAATTGCCCGATGTTGTCGCAGTTGAACGCGTAAGAAACCAATACTTCGGAATGCGTTTCACCTTCGCCGTCATGATCATCATGGTCGTGGTCGTCATGTTCGTCATGACCGTCAGCATCTTTATGATCGTCATCATGATCGTCGTGGTCATCATCATGGTCGTCATGACCGTCAGCATCTTTATGGTCGTCATCATGATCGTCGTGATGTTCGTCTTCCATCGCCAGGGTACTTTCAACCACCGTTTCAGTGGCTTCGCAACTCGCGCCATTGAAAGTAAACATTTGGTCCGGCTGGTTTAACGTGGCCATGCTGTTGTCTACCAGAGCGTGTTGCTCTTCGGTGCTGGGGGCGTGTTCGAAGCCAACCAGATTATTCCAAGGTGTGTCCAGTTCAATTATGACTGAACTATTGTCAATCGCGACATTAAGGGCCGCTGAGCCATGTTCGTGGCTGTCCAGATCGCGCTCTGTTTGAGCAAGGCTTGTGGAAGATGAAAATGCCGCAGCAACGGCCAAAACAGTTGAAATTTTCATTTAGATATTTCCTGAATATAGATAGCAAATAAAAAACGCACAAATTGCGCCGCTTCTTGAAATACGCATATCAGGAAATAATAGGTGGGGCCCGTATACTTTTTTGATCTGGCGCGCTGCTGGCTATAAAAGTGCGCGGAAGTGTGGAATTAACAGTGCAACGTGCGTGTGCGGTAGGTTCAGACTGTGGTAACTCTAAAATGACGTTTAAGCTCAGTAGAGCATGGTATATCGCGCAGTCGTATTCCGCCGTGCTTTCACCTTTTGCGTGAGCGCCGCTGTGCTGCAGCATAGATGCAGTGTCTGAGCTATGCGAGTGTATGAAAGCAATGCGGCTCTTACTGTTAGGAATAAGTGAGCTGAGCTGAAAGCGAGCTCTGCTTTGCAGGGCCTTGTCCCCAGTGTGGCCAGGGATTATGTGCACATGATCTTTTTCGAGGTGATGCTGCGCACTATTTTCATCAAGATGCAAATGCCCAATAGCATGAACATTAGCCACAAGCTGCCCGTAAATCAGAAAGGCAATTTGTAAAACGGCTATGAATTTAGAGCGACGCATTGGCCCAGTATAGAGGTCTTGCGGGTTTTCCACTAGGAAGGATACGCAAAACTGGTGTGATCCGATCAGAAAATTAATGTAAGGTAAGGTCTACAGGCTCGCCTGAGCTCATGACCTCTGTCTCGTTGAAACTTTGCGAAAGATCGCTTAACTGCTGACCTAGAACAGCCTGAAACAAGCGACTGCGTACTTCGTCCAGCTGCTCTTGTTTGAGCTGTTTTTTTGCCCTTTCCATGTATTGGCCCAACACGCTTTCAGTCAGTAATGTTGTAACGGATAACATGGCTGGCGCGATAACAAGATCAGCAGCCGCTAAGCCTCCTGATTTTACTGCCAGTACGACAGCCGCTGCATCTGTTGTCACCCTGGCAGCCCGCAAGGAATTAAGTAGAGCAGGCTGGCTTTGTAACTGGGTGTAGAGCTGTTGGGCAGTAGCATCAATACGGGGTTCAAATTCATTTTGAACCTGTTTTGCGGTACTATTAAATTGATCCGTTAACGCAGGTTTCTGTTCAAGCATTTCTTTTTGTAGCGCCTGCCACCAATTAGCCTGATCCTCTTTTTCTTGCTGCGTCACAATGATGTGGCCTTGTAATCCTGTCATCGTTTGTTCAAATATCAGATCCAAAACTTCCTGTTCTTGATCGGCGGGTGCTGTCTGGCGGCTGATGACCTGTTGTCCAAGGCCAAACAGTTTGCGGGCTGGCCAAGTGACAACCGTGCGAGCTGCCGTTAAGGTGCCAGCAATGCCCGGGACTTCTAGTAACGTCAGTAGCTCCGCTATTGCACGGTTAAACGTATCGTATTTGTGTGGGTTGTCGAGATAACGGCTTACGTATCGCTCTTCGGCAGCTTTCAGCGCTTGATCTACGGCCAGTTGCCAATTTTCCAATGCGGCCTGTTCGATACTGATGGGTTCTATCCAAACCGGCCAGTGTTGTTTTACGAAACTAATAACCTGCTGTCGCTGCGCTACACGGTCAACTGACTGGATCGTATTATCAAGTGCTTGCTTTAATTCATTGCGTAGCACTTCGGGGATATCCACAGCTTGTTCGTCAATGCGCTCGTCGTTTTTGTTTGCAGACTTTACAAATGGCCATGAGACAATGACTGGAGCTGGTTCGCCAAACATCTCCTGGTGCCGGCTCTTGAATGAATCCGTTACTGTCGCTTTATCATCTTCATCTAGCTTGTTAATGCACACAAATAGCGGCTTGCCGAGCTGGCGGACCAACGCGAGCATATCCCATACGGTTTTGTCAGCGTATTTGTCCTTGCTGACCATCAGTATTAGTACATCGGCCAGGGCGGCCGCTTGTAGTACAGCGCCACGATAGCCTTGTGATTCGATCGAATCGAAGTCGGGTGAATCCCAAATGACACCCGTATCAATCATGGCTCCGGGGCCTGCGGATACTGATTCGAGAACATACTGCTCAAGATTTTGTTGATTGATAAGCGTGGAGTCTACTTTTACCAGCGGCCGCATAATCGGTTCTAACTCAGCAAGCGCTGCTTCGTCGGTATTGATTGCAAAGCCCTGTGCGTGCACGGTATAGCCAGCTAACGCACTGATGCCTGCCGAAGTGGTATCCAGAAGCACATTACACAAGGTACTTTTGCCTGCCTGAGTTGGACCAAGCACAACAATTTGTAATGCATGTTCAGGTTTGTCGGTTGCAAGCGTGCTTTTATCCAGAGCTGCATCGGCAAGCCGTAGCGTGTTAAAAGCGGGCACCAGGGTTTTTGCGTTGCTGCTACCAGCGTCTATAACCCGCTCATACCTTGCCAAAAGGTCTGCAACTTGTGTGTTCATACTCATACAAGCAATTGGCGTATGGGAAGTGAGAAGTTCATGACGGGTAAACAGCGTAATCCAATGCCAGCCCAATAAACAAGCAAAGGCCTACATAATGATTGTTAAGAAACGCTTCCAGACAGCGTTGCGGGTCCCGCTCCCTGCAACGATACAACTGCCTTACGATAAGCCCTGTAGCAAAAACAAACCCTAAAAAATAGATCCACTGGCGTTGATGTGCGATACCAACCGCTATCATGGTAACCAGCATGATGGCTTGCAGGAACGCAACAGCTGGCAAGTCGTAGCGACCAAACAGTATAGCGGTGGACTTAACACCAATTTTTAAATCGAACTCCCGATCAGTGATGGCGTAAAGCGTGTCGTACGCCATGGCCCAAACTACGGCGGCAAAAAACACGATCCAGGCGGTTGCCGGGACGGTATTCGTTTGCGCGGCAAACGCCATTGGCACGGCAAACGCAAAAGCGGCTCCAAGAAAGGCTTGTGGCCAGTGCGTGAATCGCTTCGTATATGGGTAGAGCGTTGCCAGGCCCAACGCCACGAATGACATTAATATTGTCAGTTTGTTAGTTAGTAAAACCAGCAAGAAGGCCAATGCCATTGTAATGGCGGCCGCGGCCAGTGCTTCTCTGCCGCTCAGAGCACCTGTGGCGAGCGGTCTATTTCCAGTCCGTTCTACATGGGCGTCTATGTTTCTGTCGGCGTAGTCATTGATAGCACATCCGCCAGAGCGGGTTAATACGGTGCCAACAACGAAAATCAGCAAAACCTTGATCGAAGGCAGGCCTTGAGCCGCAAACCATAAAGCCCACATCATCGGCCACAGCAGCAAGTAGATCCCGATTGGACGATCTAGGCGCGTCAGTGAAACAAACGCCGGCCATTTGTCTCTTATAGGATAGGAAATCACAACTGATTGCAGCATCGAACAGTAGATGCCAGTATAGTAACTGCTTTAGGCTTGGCATGTCGGGCCGCAACCAACTGCACTTGCTACAAACACCTATCAAGGTAAGGTTTTAAAACTATGTCGTTCGATTACGATCTCATTGCCATCGGTGGTGGTAGTGGTGGTATCGCCACCATTAATCGTGCAGCCAGCTATGGTGCCAGATGCCTGATTATTGAGCGCGACCCGATCATGGGTGGTACCTGTGTTAATCGCGGTTGTGTGCCTAAAAAGGCGATGTGGTACGCCGCAACCATGGCTCACGGACTTCGTGATGGCAAAGGCTATGGTTTTGAGGTGACTGCAGGCGCTTTCGATTGGTCTGAATTTGTCGAAAAACGCCAAAAGTACATCGGCAACATCAATACCTACTATGACAACACGTTTGCCAAAAACGGTGTGGATACGCGCCATGCCAATGCCAAGCTGTTGGATAAAAATACGGTTGCAGTGGGTGATGAGCAATTCAGCGCAGAACGTATCTTGATTGCCGTTGGCGGCACCCCCACCGTGCCTGATATTCCAGGTGCTGAGCTTGCGATCACGTCCGATGGTTTTTTCGAACTGACAACACAGCCGAAGAAGGTGCTGGTGCTTGGCGCTGGCTACATTGCAGTTGAGCTCGCTGGCATGATGCAAGCGCTGGGCTCTGATGTCACATTGGGTATTCGAACAACGCAGGTACTGCGGAGCTTTGATGAGGTTTTATCGACGCGCCTGGCTGAGGCCATGCAGGCGGACGGTGTTACATTCCAAACAGAATTCACTGCCAGTAAGCTTGAGCGTGACGATACTGGCATTGTTGTTACGGGTGAAAATGGAACGCAGCTGGATGGATTTGATCAAGTTATATTTGCGATTGGCCGTACCCCACTGACAAGCAATCTGGGGTTGCTGGACGCAGGTGTTCAAACGAACGATCGCGGTTACATACCAGTGGATAAGTTTCAGCAAACCAACATACCAAGTATTTTTGCTGTTGGCGATGTTATTGGAGAGGCAGAACTGACGCCGGTGGCCATTGCGGCGGGCAGGCGCTTGGCCGATCGTTTGTATGATGCTCAAACCGATCGTCACCTTGTTTACAAAAATATCGCAACCGTTGTGTTCTCGCATCCACCCATTGGCACCATAGGGCTAACTGAAAAAGAAGCTCGTGATGAATACGGCGATGGTGTCAAAGTGTATGAATCATCCTTCAACCCAATGTACATGGCCTTTATCGAGCACAAAGTGAAAACGACGATGCGTTTGATTGTCGAGGGGGCCAACGAAAGAATTGTAGGTTGTCATATGATCGGCCGCGACGTAGATGAAATGCTGCAAGGTTTTGCAGTGGCCATTAGCATGGGTGCGACTAAAAAGGATTTTGACGACACTATAGCGTTACATCCGACCAGTGCAGAAGAATTGGTCACGATGCGTTAGCTGCAAGCGCGGAAATTGCCGGTAGTTTAGCTGCCGTTTCGCAATTTCCGCTGCAAGCGACAAAAAATGAGTGAACGATTATTAAGTGAGATGCGCATCTCATTAGTGTCCCGTCGTTGAATCTCAGCAGTACGGCTCGTTTTTCCTTTGTGATACAAATTAATGAGCATTAGTTCACGTTTTAAGGGCCGCTATTGTATTGCGCATTTTTAGATAGCCTTGTGTAATCCTGCCTGCCAGCGTTTTTTGCAACGTGCTCCTCATCTACCCATAACTTACTCAATCGAAATACCTATCGGTCGATATTTTACTTTGTGACGTCCGGTGTTCGTTCGCACCGTATGCGGCGTATGGCAAACAAAGTTGAATAAGCATGTGCTCACAAAGGGTAAAACAGGCAGGGGTTACGTTTCTTGAGTTAATGGTAACCATTGCGATTGTGGCAACGCTTCTTGTGATCGCCTTGCCTTCGTTCGACAGTATTATCTCTAGCAATCGTATTGCAGCAGCTAACAATGCACTGGTGTTTTCGCTACAGCAGGCTCGGTCTGAAGCAATTGAACGTCTGCAGCCGACTGCGGTGTGTGTGAGTAGTAACTCCCACATTGAAGACGCCGTATGTGATGCTGATGCCAGCTATACATCCGGTTGGATAGCCTATGTGGATGTGAATGGAAATGGCGTGCGTGACACCGGCGCAGTAGAAGAGATTTTCAGCCGAATGGAGCCTTTGTCCGGAGCGATTACGGTCACGCCAGCTGCGATATTCGCAAGTCAAATCTATTTTAATGATTCAGGTGGCAGCACTAACACAGCAGGGATTCCACTATCAGGTGTTATAGAAATTAAATATGGAGACGGTGTGCAGGTGCGTGAATTAACCGTGTCTGCTAATGGTCGTGTGAGTACGAAAATTCCATGAACAATAAAAGACTAAAACAGCATCGCAAATGGCAGCAGGGTATTTCCCTTCAGTCAAAAAGTAATCAGCGAGGCATTGGTATTCTTGAAGTGCTGATTGCATTGGTTGTCGTTTCATTTGGCGTTCTGGGAATGGCAAGCCTTCAATTAACAGGCATGAAGCACAGCTCAGGCGGTTTTAATCGAACCAAAGCTTTGCTATACGTGCAAGGCATGTCTGGCCGGATTCGATTAAATACCGAAGCTGTTGAATCGCTTGCTTATGCTGGCTTTGATTCGGCATCGCTTTCGTGTGATACACCGCCTGCTCCTTATTGTCAGGCATCACCCGTTAACGCCAATGCGGCGGATTGCAACCCTGAACAATTAGCGGCTTTTGATTTATTTACGATGTCTTGTGGCGACCTTGGCAGTGATGGTGCTAAGGATGGTGTTCTAGGGACCTTGCCTAGCGGTAATTTAAGTGTCACATGCTTGTCCACACCTTGTGAAGCCGATTCTGATTATCAGATTACCGTGTCCTGGGCAGAAGGCAGATCAAGAACCAATAACGATGAGTTCGTGACGCGTATGGTGCAGGTGAGGTTAAAGCCGTGAAAAGACAAAGCATGCATATGCACAAACAGCACGGTCTGTCATTGATTGAATTGATGATAGCGCTAGTGCTGGGTCTGATTGTAGTCAGTGCTGTTTTTAATACCTATGTTGGCACCACAAAATCGTCGTCGTTTAGTGAAGGCCTGCAAAGCATGCAGGAGAATGGGCGTTACGGAATCGCCACACTAAAACAAGGGTTACAACTGGCTGGATATTCAAACGATGGTGATCTTGATCCATTCGATATCGCCGCCAGTAACGATGCCAGTGTGGTTGTGCGCATAGAGCGAAATATTGACTGTACCGGGGCTGACACAGCAGCCTTTGGTGGAATTGCTGTGAACACCTATGCGCTTGACGCCGCTAATGAGGTTATCACTTGCACTGGCAATGCTGGCGCTCCCGCAATGCCAATAATAGAAAACGTCGAGCAGATGAGATTTCTATGGGGCCTTGATACAGACGGTGATAAAGTGCCAGAGAAATTTGTTCCCCACGACACCTCCATAAACAACAACGAACTGGTTGCGATCCGAATTGGTATTTTAGTGACATCGGGCACGCCAATTCGCACACGCGCGGGCGAGGAAACACATGTTGTGCTCGATCGTGAGTTCACCACCAATGATAAAACGGCCCGAAACGTTTTCAGTAGTACGGTGATACTGCGTAACGGTGAAGCCAGTAGAGCAATGATTAACTAGTGAAAAGAGAGATGAAAATGATGACAATCAAGACAAGGCAACGCGGGTTCTCTCTTATTGAGCTTTTGATCGTTGTTGCGATTGTCGGTATCGTTGCCGCTGTTGCCGTTCCGTCTTATGGTAAGTATGCCGAGCGTACGCGGCGTGCAGATGCGGTTGTGATATTGACAAAAGCAGCCGGCGAGCAAGTGCGCTTTTTCTCTGAGTACAACCGCTACGCAACAAAAATGTCTGAACTTGGCTTTGGTACAGCTGATACAGCACCCTCCGATGAAGGGCTTTATACGATAAGTGTAAGCAACAATTCAGCAACGGATTTTTTACTCACTGCCACACCGGTTGCTGGTGGTGTACAAGCAAATGACACCGAATGCGGGACTTACACTTTCAGTTCTTCTGAAATCAAGGCTGTGTCTGGCAGCTTCAGTGCAACACCCGGTAAGTGTTGGTAAAGCTGAAGGCATCGAGCTATTCGATGCCCTGACTTAAAAGGTAATCTTCGTAGTTGCCACGATAATCGGTCACATTGTGGCCTTCACCTAGTTCGATTATACGATTAGCGAGGGAGCTTACAAACTCTCTATCGTGGCTGACGAAAATCACCGTGCCATCATAAAGATGCATCGCCAGGTTCAATGATTCGATAGATTCCATGTCCAGGTGATTGGTGGGCTCATCCAATATCATGATATTGGGCGATTGCATCATCAGTTTGCCAAACAACAATCGGCCTTGCTCGCCCCCTGAGACCACATTAACCGGCTTTTTAATATCATCTTTGTTAAATAAAAGACGTCCAAGGATGCCGCGAATTTCCTGTTCATCGTGTTCTTCGGTTCCCCATTGGCTCATCCAGTCGATAATGGACGTGCTTTTGGAAAAATCTTCGGCATGATCTTGCGCAAAGTAACCGATCTTGGCGTTTTCTGTGATTTTTATTGTTCCGCTCTTGGGTTCCACATCGCCAACCAGTGTTTTCAATAGTGTTGATTTGCCAATACCGTTGGGCCCAATAATGCCCACTTTTTCACCGGCTTCAATCATCAGCCCAAGCTTGTCCAATACCACCTCGGTTTCGTAGCCAGCTTGCATCTTTTCAATTTCGATAGCGTTTCGAAACAGTTTTTTCTCCACTTCGAAGCGAATGTAAGGGTTTTGCCGGCTGGATGGTTTGATTTTTTCTATCTGCAGTTTTTCAATCTGCTTTTGTCTTGAGGTGGCTTGGCGTGCCTTAGACTTATTGGCTTTAAATCGTTGTACAAAGGCTTGAAGGTCGGCAATTTGTGCTTTCTTTTTTGCGTTATCAGCATACAGACGCTCACGAGCCTGGGTTGAAGCCATCATAAAATCGTCGTAATTACCGGGGTAGAGTTGAATAGCTCCATAATCCAAATCGGCCATATGGGTGCAAACCGAATTAAGAAAATGCCGATCGTGCGAAATAATAATCATGGTGCTGTTTCGCTCATTCAATACATCTTCAAGCCAGCGTATGGTGTTGATATCCAGGTTGTTGGTAGGTTCATCGAGCAACAGTAAATCTGGATCTGAAAACAAGGCCTGGGCTAACAGCACGCGCAGTTTTTCACCCGGCGCCACTTCGCTCATTGGGCCGTTGTGTAGCTCAAGTGGTATACCGGCACCCAGTAGCAGCTCTCCGGCACGCGCCTCTGCCGAGTAACCATCCAATTCAGCAAACTGCACTTCAAGTTCCGCTACGGCCATGCCTTCCTCTTCGCTCATTTCTGGTAATGAGTAAATTCGCTCACGCTCTTGCTGGATTTTCCACAGATCGTCGTAACCCATAATGACTGTGTTGAGCACGCTGAATTCTTCATAGGCAAACTGATCCTGCTTTAACATTGCAAAGCGACGATCAGGTTCGAGCATAACGTTGCCATGAGTGGGCTCTAACTCACCGCCCAATATTTTCATGAATGTGGATTTACCGCTGCCGTTGGCACCGATTAGTCCGTAGCGATTGCCTTCACCAAATTTGATAGAGACGTTGTCGAACAGCGGTTTTGCACCGAACTGAATGGTCAGGTTGGCAGTAGAGATCACGGCAGCACTTTAGAATGAATAGCAAGTTAATCCGCTATTTTATAGGGTTTGGCGCACTAAAGGGCGTATTGGCGGAACAATCGTTATTCGGGACTTGCCAACAATAGGGACCAGAACGGGCCAACGCCGTTTTGTGAAGAGGCACTGCAGGCCATCGCGACTCGAGTAAATTGAGGGTTAAGAAGCTGCCCGCAATCGGTGGGTATCTCTAGCCAGGTGTTGATCATCTCTGCACTGGTTTGTGGGCCGCGCCCTACACTTTCTACTATTTGTGAGGCGAAAACGCCGGCATCGTTTGCTCTGTCGCGGGAGGAGCTACCATCAGAGCCTGTGAAAGAGTCAAAGTTGAAATTTGCCATATCCCGACTGTGGCGGGTGCTGGCTTCACTTAAATTGTTATCCCAAACCAGCAATGTCGTACTTTGAGCCACATTATTGCAGCGTCGTTGAGCCACTCGCAGCTCATTTAAAATGGCCGGTGCGCGGTCTCGAATGCTGCTGGCAGATTCGCAGGCGCGAGGCTGTGCGCAGTCATTGCCTTCGCATCGAGTGCCATCGAATGCGACACAGGCGAATTCGCCACAGAGCTGTACTGACGAGTTTTCGCAGGCTTGAAGTACCAGGATAAGCATAAAGGCATACAGCACGCCGAACGGATTCTCGCGCCCATTTGATGACTGCTTCGATGGCTTTTTGTTGGCTACATAGCGCTTTAAAAAGTCGAGTCTGGCGTGCGTAGCCCGAAACAGCGACTGATCGTTGTTTGCGGGCGGCGATAGTTGCTGCGCATTGATGAATTTAATTAGGCTCACAAGCTTGTTGTATCAGTTTTTCGTGTAACGTGCTGCCAAAGGCGGCACTTTTAAATCATAAGTTAATGCAACAACTACTGCTGTATACGGCAACCGTGCTTATTTGGGGCACAACCTGGTTTGCCATTACATTTCAATTAGGTGATATTTCGGAGGCTGTATCGCTGTTTTATCGATATGCCCTGGCCGCACTCATCTTGATGTGTGTGTGCATAATTCGGCGTAGCGCCATGCGATTTAAGTTAAAAGATCATTTATTTATGGCTCTGCAGGGCCTGTTTTTATTCAGTCTTAATTATCTGCTGTTTTATTGGTGTACCGGTTACATTGCATCGGGTCTTGTCGCTGTAGTTTTCTCCACCATGATTGCCATGAATATTTTTAATAGTGCCTTGTTTTTAAAACAAGCTGTGCGCCCCCTTGTGGTTTTGGGTGCTTTATTTGGTTTGCTTGGTATTTCTCTTGTATTCGGTCATGAGCTTATTGCTGCTCGCGAAAATCTGGCATCAGGCAATGTCATTAAAGGCCTTGCGTTGGGGCTGCTTGCAACCTATTGCGCCTCATTAGGCAATATATTATCAGCGCGCAACCAGCGCAGTGGAATACCGGTTTTGCAATCGAATGCCTGGGGTATGTTATACGGTTGCTTATTGCTGTTTTTCTATAGCATCGCATCTGGCGCTGCGTTTTCTTTTCAATGGTCCATGGCCTACTCCCTTTCACTTCTCTATTTGGCTGTGTTTGGATCGGTAATCGCTTTTGGCACCTATTTAACCCTTGTAGGAAGAATTGGTGCCGACAAAGCTGCCTATGCCACTGTGTTATTTCCGATTGTCGCCTTGGCGCTGAGTACGCGATACGAAAACTTTGAATGGACAGCCATGTCTGTAATAGGTGTTGTGTTGGTGCTATTGGGCAACGTTATTGTTGTTGGACGAAAAACAATAAGGCTATTTCTGCGCATTGCATGAATGATATAAATCGTAAAACGATTTTTTGTAAGCAGGCCCTAACGCCTGAGGGTTGGCAGTCGGATGTCCTTATTACCATTGATAGGGATGGGCGGATCTGTGAGGTGAAAACAAATCAATTCTCTTCGTCCGCTACGGCATCCGAGCATGCGGATATCGTGTTGCCCGCCATGTCGAATTTGCATAGTCATGCATTTCAGAGAGCGATGGCCGGTATGACCGAAGCGTGTGGTCCGGATGCAAAAGATTCCTTTTGGAGCTGGCGCAGCCTGATGTATCGATTTTTAGATCGCCTGTCGCCCGACGATATAGAAGCCATTACAGCCTTTGCACAGATAGAAATGCTGGAATCGGGTTATGCCAATGTGGGGGAATTTCATTACCTGCATCATCAGCCTGATGGTAAGCCGTACTCCAACATTGCCGAATTGAGTGAGCGAATTATTGCAGCGTCTGCACTAAGCAATATCGGCTTGACCTTATTACCCGTCATGTATGAGCAAGGTGGTTGTGACGGACGCGCGCTTCAGGGTGGTCAGAGGCGTTTTGGTAATGATGTGGATGCGTTCACCAAGCTGTTGTTGCTATTGCAAAGTTGCGTGTCAGCTGCTGGTCACAATATTAATCTTGGTATTGCACCGCATTCCTTGCGTGCGCTCACGCCTGAATCGCTTACAGCAATGGTTTCCTTAGCAGAAGGCCGCCCACTTCATATTCATATAGCTGAGCAGGAGGCAGAAGTAGAAGAAGTTAAAGTTTTATACGGTGCACGGCCGGTTGAATGGTTATTGGCAAATCAAGCTATTGGAACAGATTGGTGCCTTATTCATGCCACTCAAATGACAGCCCAGGAAACTCAATCGATAGCGCGTAGTTGTGCCACGGTTGGTTTATGTCCTGTCACCGAATCAAATTTGGGCGATGGAATTTTTGATGGCCAACGTTTTCAGCAATACGGTGGCTTGTGGGGTGTGGGTACAGACTCCAATGTCAGAATTTCGTTAAGCGAAGAATTACGTACATTGGAATATTCGCAACGCTTGCATAATAAAGCACGAGCGGTGCTGACAAAGGCCGATAAATCGAATGGGCTGGCGCTTTACTCAGTTGCGCTTCGTGGTGGTGCACAGAGCTTGCAACGAAATACCGGTCAAATCGCAGTGGGTAAACGGGCAGACCTCCTGGCATTGGACAAGAACGCAACCGCGTTTGTTGGCTTAGAGCAGAGTCAGCTTATCGATGCCTGGCTGTTTGCAGCCGATGATTCGCTGGTATCCGATGTTTGGGTGAGTGGGTTGCATACGGTAAAGGCCGGTATGCATATCAATAGAGAATCTATAGAGCGGCGGTATCGGCAGACCATGTCCAGTCTACTTGCATCTTTGTAACGTGGGTGGTCTGCCTTGACCACCCATGTAGCCTTGCCGATAACATCAGCGAAGTTGTTCTAATCCCGAGATATTAAACAGTCGGGAATTTGAAAACGAGATTAGTCTTTTAAAACAAACGATACTTTCATCGCGACGCGGTATTCTGAGATCTTGCCATCGTCCACCATGGCTTTTTGTTCCTTCACCCAAACGCTTTTAATATTTTTAAGTGTTTTGTTGGCACGCTTTACACCCTGGGTGATAGCGTCATCAAAATTTTTCTCGGACGAAGAAATAATTTCGGTTACTTTAACTACAGACATAGCAATATCCTCTAATATTGGAATTGTTAAAAAAGTCGCGAATCGTTCGCGCCGAAAGATTATGATAACAGCTTGATATTCTTAAGATTGCAACAAAAATGATACAAAAATGAACGAAATCGTTGATCACGCCTTGTTTTCTACTGTTTATTCCCGTAAGAATACCGGCAGCATGAAATGGGAAAAGTATCCTGGTGAGGATGTTCTCCCCATGTGGGTTGCAGATATGGACTTTCCGGTTGCTCCGCCAATTCAAGAAGCCCTGCAAGCGCGACTTGAGCATCCCATGTTCGGCTATACCGTAGCACCAGATTCCCTTCGCGAAACCGTTATGGTGTTTTTACTTAACGAATTCGGCTGGACGATAAAGCCAGAGTGGTTAGTGTTTTTGCCTGGTGTGGTCTCGGGTTTAGCCATCAGTTGCAGAGCGTTCTGTGCCGATGATGACGAGATCATGGTTAATCCGCCGATATACCATCATTTTTATGATTCGCACGAAAACAAGCGACAGCGCCTTTTAAAAGTACCTTTGCATAAAGTAGGCGATCGATGGACTTACGATATCAATGCCATGAGTGTGCAATGTACGGAAGCCACTCGCATGCTCATGATGTGCACGCCACATAACCCAACCGGTACGGTATTTACTCAAGAAGAGCTAAAGGCCGTTGCCGCCCTGTGCGAAGCCAACAACATGATGATGATCTCTGATGAAATTCATTGTGATCTGGTGATTGATAAATCAGTGAAGCATGTGCCAACAGCAGTGGCTTGCCCAGACATGGCAGATAATATCGTGACTCTAATGAGTGCCAGTAAAACCTGGAATATAGCCGGTTTAAATGCCTCTTTTGCCATTATCAGTAATGATGCGAAGCGAGCGGCGTTTAAATCGGCAAGCCAGTCGATTGTGCCCATGGTGCCTCCGCTGGCTTTGGTTGCAACCGAAGCAGCTTATCGTGATGGGGGGGCATGGCGTACAGCGTTGCTCGACTATCTACAAGGTAACTTTGAGCGCATTGCGGAAGTGCTTGCCTCGGTTGATGGCTTGGCGCTTGAGAAACTAGAAGCCACCTACCTCGCCTGGATTGATGCGAGTCACTTCAGTGAAACCAAAGGTATCGAAAATGTAGCTGCCTATTTCGAACAGCATGGTGTTGGATTGTCCAGTGGTGAACAGTTTGGACAAGCTCACTATGTGCGTCTGAATTTTGCGTGCCCGCGCGACACATTGGACAAGGGCCTTGCTCGCATAAAAGCCGCTGTTGAAAAGGCATAGTTTTTAGTCGTCCACATCTATTCGATGTGTATCGATCGATACCCGCAATTGAATTTGGGTCTGGGACCGAATTAGCGTAAGAAGTGTGTGGTGGGCTTAATTAATGAAGGTGTACGACGGATATCAACTGGGTAGCAATATCTGCTGATCATCGACAGCCTTGATGAAATTAACGGTCATTCTGGCAGTCGCTCCCCACAGGGTTTCATCGTCGTAGTCGTTGTACACAATAATGGGATGTTTTTTCGCGCTTTGTTTGTCCATTTCCGAACGGGCGCGAAAGGTGAAGTTTTGCTCGTCACGCAACCAGGCCATCGGAATCAGGAAAGCTCGTGCGACCTCACTTGTTTGTAATTTTAAGTTGGATGGCCATTGCACAATGCCTACAACTGGTCTGACGCGAAAATTACTGACAGTGAAGTAGTCATCGAGCTCACCAATAATTTTAATGCGATCGGCACTTATCCCGATTTCTTCTTCCGTTTCGCGTAGTGCTGTATTAGCAGCTGAGGTATCGCTTTGTTCGGCGGACCCTCCGGGAAAGGCAACCTGGCCACTGTGACGGTCGTGTTGATTGCTGGCCCGCCGAATATACAAGATGTGCCATTGCTCATTGGTTTTAATCAGCGGTATCAAAACCGCGGCAGAGCGATTGTTCCCAGCTTTGAGCGTATTCTGGTTTTCCTTGCTGGAATGCCGTGCAGGCAAGGGTGCATCAGAGTTACGGTGCAAGCCTTCAGTTTCGTTTCGTTCCAGTACTGGGAAATCTTTCACTGTCATATCCATTTAATTATAGACAACAGTATGTGAGAAAGTGCCTTGATCTGCCTAACTACGCAAAAAAATGCGATTGAAATCGAACATTAATCCTTATTTGGTTCCCTGATGCGATCGTCCGCTGCCAACCTTGCAAAAAGTTTAATGTCGTGTAAGCGGTTATTGAACTTCACTTTTTGCCTTTGCAGGCCTTCCTGAACAAAGCCATTTTTTAACAGTACTCTCTCTGAGGGCGTATTACCCGGTACGGTCCAGGCCTCTAGGCGATTCAGCTCTAGAGAATCGTGTGCGTATTCAACAAGGGCGTCTAAGGCCTCACTTGCATACCCGTTACTCCAATGCTGGGGGTGTAACTCATACCCAATGAGCCCGGCTTTAATCTTTTTCTCAATCGAATTGATCCGAATGGCGCCCAGTAAAGTGTGGTCTTGCTGGTTTTCAATAATCCAAGCACAACCAACACGGCGTTTGTGCAATTTTGACATCCAGCTGACAAATCGTTCACTGCGTTTTTTGGTAGGGTTAGCTGGTATATCGGAGTAGTTTGAAACAGATCGCTCGCTGAGGAGCCTATGGTAGGCATCAGTATCTGCCAAAGTGGCTTCGCGTAAAAGTAGCCGCGATGTTGTCAGTGTGGGGAACTGTTTTTTTTGTTTTAAGATCATGTAGAAACTAAGCATGCCCGTTAGTAGTGATACTTATGTCAGCCGGTGCCGCTCCTTTTTACAACGGCTGCAGCGTTCAACGGTGACTAACTTGCCCTTTTTAACATCAAACTGTCGCTCCTTAACCACTTGCCATTTGTGATGATTGTTTTTGCACATCACATTTCCACCTTGGTTTTTCTTTTTTTTAAAGGGCAGTATATTACTCATGAGGAGTTTGATTGTGTTGCCTATTTTTGTGTTGATTTTTTTCTAACGACATGCTTTAACGGCTTAACAGTCACTTCTTCTATTACGGCATTATCTGGCGCATTTATCATCGCCATCACAGCGGTGGCCACGTCGATTGTTTCCACCGCATTCGATTTGTTTTCTCCAGGTTCAAAATCCAAATTATCGAAAAAAGGACTTCGAACAAGGCCGGGGTGCACAATGCCGACGTGGCAATTGGCTGTGGCACATTCATCTCGTAGCGCTTGGGCAGCGCCACGTAATCCGAATTTTGCGGCACTATATAAGCTACCGTAGCGTGCGCCTTTTAAAGCTGACTCTGAGCCAATAAAGATTAAATCGCTACGCTCACGTTTTTTTAACACAGGAAGTATAAATCTTGCCAATACTAATGGAGCGGTAAGATTAAGCGTCACACTTTGCATTATTTGATCTTTAGAAAAATTCTCGATAGAGCCTATACTTCCGCTGCCAGCACAAGCCACTACACCACTAATATTGTGTTCTTTGACAAGCTGTTTCAGCAAGGCTTCCAATTGGTCTAGTGCGGACAAATCTATGTTGAATTGCACTAAACCCTCTTGCGGCTCAATAGAGCGCCTGGCCAGCCCAATGACATGGACGTTGTTACTAAGTAGCTGCTGTGTAACAGCGAACCCAATTCCGCTGCTGTGCCCGCTTACAATAAACGTTCTCATGGCACACTGACGCAAGGGAAATATTGCTGTGTGCTAATGTGCTTTGAAAGCTCAGTTTCGCAATGGCGAAGCAAGGAAGATTCCGTCTCAGCCACATATGAAAGCATGCCATCGCGCATGCCCATGTCTTGTGCAAGCAATTTGGATTCTGGATATAGGCGGATCATTTTTTTGAAAAACGGCTTTGGTAATCTGAATGGCCCCAGGCTTACCGAATGTACTTTGCTAATGTCCAGACTTGAAAAAACCGTATCGAACAGTTCGTTGTAGTGCGCTTTAAAGTTGTCTGCTTTTAGCAGTGGGTCAAAGCGCAAGCCCACTCGCCATCCATGATCTTGTAATGATTTAAGCGCTTTTACGCGTTTTTCCAAAGAGGCTGTTTTATGTTCTTCCGCTTTGACAATGGCTGCGGGCGTTAAGCTGTAAGCAACAACGCAATTGTCTATGGCTGGTCGAGTTAACAGCGAGCGTATCTGTGTACTTTTGGTGCGTATTTCGAGGTTTGCTTTGGGCATTTGTTCGAAGGCATCAATGCATTGTTCGATAAAGCCTGTCATGGGTTCGAATGCCAGGGAATCGCAGTCGTAGCCAGAGAAATACCAGCTGGGTGTATCGTGAGCGTTACTCGTGTTTTTTATTTCGTCGAAAAATTCGTCGTAGTTGACGAACACCACGTAGTTGGCCGATCGATACATGCCTTGTAGAAAACAGTAACGGCAGTCGTATACGCAATTGAGCATATGCGAAAAATAATAATTATGCTCACCACCAATGTGATAACCCGGGGGCGTGGGTAATACCAGCTTGCCGTGCTTTCTGGCAAGTATCAGTGCCGGGTTGGCTTTTTGAACTCTAAAATTCTGCGATGGTGCGTTAAATACATCAGTGTAACGCTCAATCTGAATGTGCCTCGCGTTAGGAAAGCGTGCCAGAATTGCAGCCACTTTTGGATGCTCGAAAACTGCTTCTTCTATATAAATAGTATCCATGTGTGTTGGTATCCGCGTTATCTACGGATAAGCAACTGACGCGCGCGACAGAGCTGCTTGCAAATAATGTTTGACTTTGTTGGATGTGCCCAGTGCTTGTAAAGTCTCTTGCGGTGGTAGCTCGCCATAAAGTGCTCTGTGACGCAAAAGCAATTGGCGTAGGGCATGTGTATCGGTTTGCGAGAAATGAATTTTTTTCAGTAGTAAATTGATCGTGGCATCCGCTGCATCGTTGTCGCTCAAATGCTCTGTAGGTAGCGCCAATATTAGCGACTCGATATCAGGTATGGCGCTTTCAATCCAGTCCTGAACCCGTTGCTTATTGATGCTGCTGATGTCGTTCTCTGAATTATCCGATATCACTTTTAAAAATTGTACGAATGCCAGATCAAGCGTTTTGCTTGCCGCAACCAAAACACCCGCTGCTTCCATATCAAAAGCAGATGTAGTGGAATAATTGGTGGCCGGTTTGTCCACGGTGATAACTTCGACTGTAGTTGCAAGGCTTAATTTATTTTTAGCCGGCAGGTGTGGGTACCACAATTGGTCGCTGGCCTGATCACGCACAGCGTGTGCTAGTACTTTGCTACCCAAGGGTAAATCTGCACCGGCGATGCCCACATTGAGTATGCCTTTCACTGTAGGGTTAAGTTGCATCATGGCGCCAACAGCGGTGGCGGCAGCGAGTTTGCCCATGCCACATTGAAGAAGCATGCAGTCGCCACCATCATAGAGTTTTAACCATGGGTGTGGCACGGCGCGCATTCCAAAATGTGCCGTCAATGGCTTGGCCTCGGCAGGCAGAGCGGTAACAATGCAAATTGATGTCATGACATTATTGTAAACGTTTGGCACGGTCGTTTGATGTCAGTACACTGAAATCCAAACTAAAAAGGACAATGAAATGCTAATTTCCAATCTAGAGGTGTTACCTGGGCGTAAAGTTGTGCGGCATTTGGGGTTGGTACAGGGAAGTTCGGTGCGTTCAAAGCACGTGGGCCGGGATATTATGGCGGGGCTAAAAAATATTTTTGGGGGCGAATTGCAAGGCTACACAGAGCTATTGCAGGAGTCGCGCGAAGAAGCCACGCAGCGCATGCAAGAACAAGCCACGCAAATTGGTGCGAATGCTGTATTGAATGTACGCTATAGCACATCCAGCATCGCATCAGGGGCGGCAGAGATATTTGTGTACGGTTCTGCTGTGGAGCTTGAATAAGATGTTCGAATTAATCAGCTTTGTGTTCTTACTTGCTGGTGGTTATTTGTTTGGACGCCGGGCGGAGCGCAAGCATACAAAAGATATCATTAAGCGAGAGCTTGAATACAATCGACTGCCGGTCATCGCCAGCCGTTTTCCTCCTGATGATGCGCAGTATCAGCAGCAGTTGGTGTCTGGCAATGTTGTAGTAGCATCCGATTACTTTAAGTCATTCACTGCGGGCCTAATCAATATTTTTGGTGGCAGGGTAACGCCTTTCGAACCGCTGCTCGACCGAGGCCGGCGTGAAGCGATTTTGCGCATGAAACAACAGGCCGATGGTCTTAACGCTGAATTCGTTTTTAACATTAAATTTGAAACCACCCGGATCGCCACCGGTCGCACGGGAGCGATTGAAGTTCTGGCCTATGGAACCGCGTTGGTACCGCCAGTTCAGAAGCCTGCAATCACGATGACTTAACTATGCGATACGAGAACCGACAAGCGCCAGAAGGAATCAATGTATCGAAGGTACATCCTTTAAAACAATTTGCACAACTTCTGGTAGCCGCTGCCATTCTCATCGTTGTTATTGTTGTGCTGCTGCAGATAAGCGGTGGCTGGCTTGGTAAGCAAGTGCCTTTTAAGTATGAGCAGTCTTTAATGGAACAAGTGGATGTGCCCTTTGGTGATGCCAACGCCCCAGCGGAGCTTGTTGATTATTTAAATGATTTGGCAACACGTTTAACGCAAAACATGCCTTTACCACAGGGCATGAGTGTTGAAGTGCATTACAGTGGCGATGATGTGTTTAATGCGTTTGCGACTCTTGGCGGCAATCTGTTGTTTTACCGTGGGCTACTAGAGGAGATGCCACACGAAAACGCTTTGGCCATGGTCATGGCTCATGAAATTGCACATATATGGCATCGTGACCCCATGGTGAGCCTGGGCGGTGGCGTTGTCAGCATGGTGGCTGTTTCCATGATTACAGGGCAATCGGGATTTGCAAGCAGCGTGCTTAACAAAACCAGTCTTATAGCGGGTACGCAATTTACCCGAAAAATGGAAAGCGCGGCAGATGCGGCCGCCTTGTCAGCAATCGCACAGCTTTATGGTCATGTGGATGGTGCAGATGCCTTGTTTGAAGTCATGGGTGAATATTCAGCAGACAGCAAAGTACCAGATTGGCTTGAGCGGTTCAGTGCAACACACCCATTAAGCGCTGATCGCCTGGCCTCAATCGCCACTCGTGCCAATGAAGCTGGTTGGGCGCAGGCAGGTGACTTAACACCTTTGCCTGCGAATTTTAAAAACTGGCTGCGCGGTGATATCAATTAGCACTGTTCATCCAGCGATCAATCAACAAGCGCGCTATCGAATCTGATCTTGGCAATTTTAGTTGTGCTCCTTCTACGCCCCAGGTGCCAAAGTGGTTAAGCTCTTCGCGTGTAAACCAGCGTGCATCTTCTATCTCGACAGGGTCAAGGTTAATATCGGTGGAGAGGGCCTCTGCTTGAAATCCAAGCATGATAGAGCGCGGAAACGGCCAGGGTTGCGAGGCGACATACTCAACTTTATGGGTCTTGATGCCCGACTCTTCAAACACTTCGCGTTGCACCGCCTGCTCCAGGCTTTCACCTGTTTCTACAAAGCCTGCCAGTGTTGAAAACACACCTTCTGGCCAAGCTGGGTTTCTGCCAAGTAAGCATTGCTCAGGTGTGTTGTCGGTGGCCGGGCGAAGCACCAACATGATGACGGCCGGGTCGGTGCGCGGGAATGATTGGTAATCGCAGGAACTGGTTTCACATTGCTTGACATGCCCACCCTGGGTGCTTTTTAATTTTCCACCACAGCGCGTACAAAAATGGCAGTTGTCATGCCAATGGCACAGCCCGCGTGCGTAGGCGAGAATAGCGCCATCAGATGCGCTGAGCCTCGGGCCAACCACGCGCAAATCTTCAAAACGTATGTTGTCAAAAGTGTCGTGTGTTTTTTGTGCCTGGGCCAAAATGGGTTCCAATTCGGCCTCTTCTAATGCGGAGAAGCTGACCGAAAATACACCGGTGTCGTTTTGTAAGCCAAGAAATTGGTAGGCTTCGTTGCTGGCGGCATCGATGCTCGTGATGGGTAGCATAAGCATGTGCGATTGACCGTCTAAATCTCCCACTAAAGAACGACCTCGCCAAACGGGTGTGAGTTGCGTGTTCTTGTTTGCGATCAATGCGGCGAGGGTTTCTGGTTCCCGTCGGAGATGGTCGGCCCGGTCAAGGGCGTTATGAGCATAAAACATGGTGGGGACGTCGCTGATTATGTATGTGTAAAACCTGTTGCCATAGCGCAGGCGATTTACTGTTTTGGCAGTAGCCAGCCTGAACATAGTGTTCTATCAAACTATTCCTTTGCAGTATAGCGATGAAATGATGCACTATTGCGAGTAATTCGAATTTAAATGATTGGCCAGTTCGGCTGTTTGCGGGTTGTTATTGAGCCAAGCGTTGTTGAAAACCATTACTAAGCAATAGATGACTTGATGATTTTATGAGTGCGTTGGAGTTGGTTGGGGACGTATGGCCCACAAACACAGGCCTGAGTGCCACCTTGTCCGAGTCATTCAAGCTGCACGTGGATGTTTTGGAGCCGTGGTTATGTCGGGTGGCAATTACACCTGAGGCAGGTTTGCGCGTTCCACACACCTGGATGATTGCCCCTGACGGTGATGTGCCCTGGGAGGGCCGAAAGGTACTGGCAAGCGATGGTTTCTCTTGCCCGGAGGTGAAACTGGATGCGTCGCAAGCTCTATTGCAAAGTGATTCGCTCAGAGTACAACTACAGGCTGAGCCCCTAGCATTGACGGTACAGCGAAAAATAGCCGGCCAATGGCAAACCTGCTTCGCTGATCGGCCGATGGCGGCCTATCGGCATCTTACGCAACGTGGGCAGATGCATCACGCACAACTGCTTGATCAAAAACATCGTCATCTTGGCCTGGGAGATAAATCTGGTGCGCTTGATAGAACAGGCAGGCGGTTTCGTTGCCTGCAAACGGATGCATTAGGGTACAACGCTGAAACCAGCGATCCTCTTTATAAGCATGTTCCATGGATCATGTATGGAAACCAACAGGATGGTTTTACTGGTCTTTTCTATGATAGTTTTGCTGAAATCAATATTGACCTGGGAGCGGAGCACTCCAACTACCATCCACATTATAGACAAACCGAAGTATTCGATAATGCCCTGGTGTACTACCTGTTCACCAGCCCTACGATAAAAGAACTGGTCACGCAATTTCAAGGTGTCACTGGCAAGCCGCATTTTCAACCTAGATGGGCACTGGGCTTTGCCCATACATCCATGCATTTGGCCGACGCAGAAACTGCACAGCATGCCATACAGGGTTTTGCCGAAGAAGCACGTCGTCGTGAATTTCCTATTAGTGCGATACATTCCGGATCGGGTTACACCACTCGTGATGATGGAAGGCGCTATGTGTTTACATGGAACAAGAAAAAATTTCCAGATCGTGCCGCTTTTTTTAAAGCGCTGAGTAATATGGGGTTTCATAGTTGTGCCAACATCAAGCCTGTGCTGCTCAAGGAGCATCCGCTTTTTGATGAGGTGGCAGAATTTGAGGGCTTTATAAACAGTGAAAAAAATGAACCAGCACTGGAAATGTTTTGGGGCGGATTGGGTGCAAGCCTTGATTTTACCAATCCGAAAACCATCAAGTGGTGGCAAAATGGCGTGCTAGAACAAGTCATTGGTGCTGGTTTTAGTTCTGTCTGGAACGACAATAATGAGTGTGAAATCTGGGACGAGGGCGCGCGCTTAAACGGGTTTGGTGAGGGCTTGCGCGCAATGGATGTCAGGCCGGTACAGGCACTACTGATGACACGTGCAAGTTTTGAAGCCAGCTGCGAGTCAAATCCTGAACAACGCCCTTACACAATAACCCGTGCCGGGCCTGTGGGGATTTCACGCTATGCACAAACCTGGAGTGGTGATAATAAAACCAGTTGGCATACACTGCACTGGAATCTGGCTAACGGATTGAATATGAGCTTGTCCGGTTTTCCGCTAACCGGGCATGATATTGGTGGCTTTGATGGACCGACACCTTCTGCCGAATTACTGTGTCGTTGGGTAGAAATGATGTCATTGCACCCAAGGGCTGTGATGAACTCATGGAAGCCTGATGCGGAAATACCGCTGACAACACCCTGGATGCATGAAGCGGTCACCTCAAAAATTAAGGCTGCATTGCATCTTCGTTATCAGCTTCTACCTTGGCTGTACCACTTAAGTTGGCGTGCGCACACATCAGGTGAGCCTGTTATCACACCGCTGTGTTATCACTTTAATGATGCCGCTTGTGAGCATGAGCAGAGCCAATTCATGTTAGGCGATCATCTTATGGTTTCGCCAGTGACAGAACCTGCGGAAACAACGCGCAACGTGTATCTACCTGAAATTCCCCAGGGTTGGTATACCTGGAAGCCGGGAGCTGAAGTTCGTTGGTATGCCGGTGCTCAGGTAGTCACATTGGATGCGCCCTTGGGAGAATTTCCAGTGTGTGTTGCAGTGGGAGCGATTTTACCCATCGCGCAATCCTGGCCTGTTGAGTCGCCGCACAATGCAGATAACGTAGCGATCACGGTTTTTCCAGGTAAAACCACCGGTAGCAGTGAGCAAACGGTGTTCTTTGATGACGGTGTTTCATGGTCACATCAGGATAATCATGCAAGCCTTGTTCATGTCAATCTGCATTGGGATGAGAAACAGGTTGTTGTGCTCATAACAGAAAAATGGACAGGAGAAGGACGCCCACAGCTTAGCTGTGAAGTGGCGGGGCTTGACGGGCGACAGTTGACAATCGAACTACCTGAATCGTCAACTTGAAAACAGTCAAACTCAACTTTCGTTTGAGCCTGCGTGTAGGTCTCTTTATCGCGGTGAGTATTATCGCAGCTAGCGGAATAGCGCATGCCAATAATGACGTTTCTAATGATGTGGGTAAGGTTGATAACGAATTTAGATTGGAGAAAAAACCACAATGGGAAGCTGGTTTGGCCGGTGGCTATGTCAATGGCTTTGATTACCCGGCCTCCAGAGACCCTAATGTAGCGCAAATTGTGCTTCCCTTTTTTATCTACCGAAGCCCCTTGTTTCGCTTAGGTGCGCGTGGTGGGGTCAGTGCTGTGGCTGTAGAAGAACCCAGATTGAAAGTGGATTTGTCATTCGGCGGGGCACTTAATGCTGAATCAGAGGGTAATAGTGCACGTGAAGGCTTACCAGATTTGGATGTGCTTTTTGAGTTTGGCCCGCGCTTGAGCTATCGAATTCTTAATCGCTATTGGTCAAATGGAAGCCGCACAGAACTTAGCTGGGAGAGTAAACTGCGTGCCGTCGTCTCAACCGATTTTGAAAGTGCTAATGCACGCGGTTGGATTGCATTAACCGGCTTACGCTTTGCGCAAAGAGATGTGCTTGGTGGGACATTCGATTTTATTGCCAACCTGGAAGTGACCGCTGCATCGCAACGTTTCCAGGATTATTTGTATCAAGTGGATGCCGCTTTTGCCACCGCTGATCGGCCCGTATTTGATGCTAAGGGTGGTTACCTTGAAACAAACCTGTTTGCAGGTGCCGCAGTAAGGCCCGTGAAAAACGTACGAATGTTTGCCGGAGTCGCATTTGGTTTTTTTGGTGGTGCTGCCAATGCGCGCAGCACGCTGCACGAAACCAACAGCAGCACAGGGTTTGCCTTAGGCATGCTATGGACGCCATTTAAAAGTAAACGCACAATTAGCGTAAACGAAACGGAATAAGCGAATTGAAAATTACTGAGCTTGACACCTATGTTGTTGGTAATCCACCGCCGCACTATGGCGGGCGCTACTTTATCTTTGTACGATTGAAAACCGATACCGGCGTTGAAGGTTTTGGTGAGGTGTATACGGCCACTTTCAGCCCAGGCGTTGTCGAGCACATGGTCAAAGATGTGTTTGAACGGCATTTTTTAGATGCCGATCCGTTTCATATCGAAAAACTGTGGCGTCGTGTGTATGGCAGTGGTTACACATTGCGTCCGGATATCTCTCTGGTTAGCGTGCTCAGTGGGCTGGAAACAGCGTGCTGGGATATTATGGGTAAAGCACTTGATAAACCTGCGTATGAACTGCTGGGTGGCAAGGTGCATGATCGACTACGCAGTTACACTTATATCTATCCAAGAGAAGGCGAGGATGAATCTGTTTATAGCGATCCTGATTTGGCAGCTGAACGTGCGCTTGAATATGTTGATATGGGGTTTACCGCACTGAAATTTGACCCGGCGGGTGTTTATACGGTGTATGACGGGCGGCAGCCTTCGCAAACCGAACTTGAGCGCTCAGAGGTATTTGTTAAAACCTTACGAAAAGCGGTGGGGAAGCGAGCTGATTTATTGTTCGGCACACATGGGCAATTCACGGCAAGTGGGGCAATTCGTATGGCACGCCGCCTGGAGTCCAGTGACCCTTTGTGGTTTGAAGAACCGGTGCCACCTGAGAACGTACAAGAGATGGCGCGTGTGGCAAAACAAACCACCATACCAATTGCCACTGGAGAGCGTCTAACAACCAAGTATGAATTTGCCCGTGTGCTTGAATCGCAGGCCGCATCCATTTTACAGATGGCTTTGGGCCGTGTTGGCGGATTGTTGGAAGGAAAGAAGATCGCTTCAATGGCGGAAACTTACTACGCTCTTATTGCACCTCATCTGTATTGCGGGCCAATTGAGGGTGCAGCAAACGCACAATTGGCAACGTGTACACCCAATTTTTTAATTCTGGAAAGTATTGAGCGGTGGGAAGGCTTTCACTCGCGCATTCTGCGCTCGCCCATGCGTTGGGAAGAGGGCTATGTTATCCCGCCAACTGAACCGGGCATTGGTGTGGAGTTGGATATTGAAGTCGCTAAAGCGCACCCGTACACTGGCAGTGCGCTACACCTTGAGATGTCTGAAGAACCTGCTCTGCCATAGCGCGCTGGACAGATTTATCCAGAACAGGCGGCGGGACAAGTCGCGCTGTTGTTTCTGCATGGGTTTGTTCTCATCTCTTGTAGATGTGCTTGTGGCTTCAAATCGCATTTGGATTAATGTTGTCCCAATGTGGGCAATATCTGACTGGGCTCGTCCTGCCGCACTCGCCGCGCGATGAACAAATTCAGCTGGCGGTTCAATAGCGCCACGAGTAACGCCGTAACGATTTACTGTATCGACAAATCTTTCCCAGAGACGGTCGGTGGCCGATTGGTTTTTACGTTTTATAAACGGTACACCCAATACCGCCAGACACCAAAGTGCTGAGATCACGATAACAATTAAAGTGATTTGCCAGAGTTGTGGTCGTGGTAGCCCAATATTTTTCCAAAAGCCCAATTGCGACTCGTTGTTGAAATCCACCACCAGCCTTTGCCAGTCATGGTTCATCTTGTCCATATTCAAGCGCAGACGTTTTAACCAGTCATTGCCTGCCCTGGCCATCAAGGGTAAGGGTTCGCCATCAGCTAAGGCCGCTGCCAAACTTGAATCAACACGTGACGGTGCCACGGCACCGGTTGGGTCGTAGCGTTGCCATGCGCCATTGATAAACACCTCGGCCCAGGCGTGGGCATCGGATTGTCGTACGATCATATAGTCTTCATTCATCTCACCACCGAGATAGCCTGTAACAACACGTGCGGGTATACCAGCCGCTCTCATAAGCACGACAAACGCGGACGAGTAATGTTCACAAAAACCGGTGCGCGTATCGAACAAGAATTCATCCACCGGCTGGCTTCCAAGCAAAGAAGGTTGCAGTGTGTAGTGAAATTTTTCCTGATTGAACCAGTTCAACACGGCTTGTACATAAGCCGTATCGCTTGAAGATTTTTCGCGTAATTCTTTTGCGAATGCGATTGTTCTAATGTTAACACCTGCTGTTTGAGTGAGTAAGCTGCTTGGGCGACGAACTGGCACAAATCGGTCTGATAGCGATGATCGTTGAGCGTATCGCGTAACCCGGGTTACCGCTGAGCGGCTGAGTAATTGCAAATCGGATGTCATTGTTGCAAGTACACGAGAATCGTTTGCGTTTGCCGCAATTGAGCGAGGGCGGGATGTGGCATAGTCAAGAGCAAACAGCCATTTTTGCTTATTGGGTTGCAACATCACGCTATAGCCAATACCGGCTTGTCGATCTGTTGTTGGACGAACAGATATTTGAGATTCGGCTAAGGTCCAGCTGCGCCCATCAAAAACACTCAGTACTGGTCCGCGCCAATAGCGTTGATTCCGATGAGGTATAGCGCCTTCAAATTCAACACGAAAAGCCACTTCATCCGATTGTGATAAATTGCCAATGGTGCCGGGAGACATGGAGTCTGAGAGGCCGGTTTTGGCGACAGCATCGTCGGGTAAACTCCAAAGCGGCCCTGGTAATCTTGGGAATACCACAAACAGGAGTAAGGCCAGTGGTGTGCCTTGTATTAATAGTTTACCGACCACTTTTAAATTGCTTTTAAATGCTCGACTGTTGCCAGGGTCTCGCAACACCATCAAAGCGTTGCCTAATGCTGCGACAGCGGGCAGGGTAATGATTGCTGAAAGAATGGATTGTGAGTAAAAGTATTGCGTCAGCAGTAAAAAACCGGCCAGGCATAGCAATAAAGTGGCGTCACCGGGTTTTCTTATTTCAGCAAATTTGGCCGAAACCAGAATAAACAAGAATGCAACGCAGGGGTCGCGGCCCATAAAATAGCCAAAGTGGAGTCGAATAAGTAAGGCGCTGCCTACGGCTATTAAAGTCATACCCCCTGAGGACAGTATCAGCTTGATGATACGATGCTGATGATATTTGGACTCTACTAATTTTAGTGTGACAACGCTCATGCCAAGCACGCTCACCCAGAAAGGTAAGTGCAGTAAATGGGGTAGTTGTGCCAGAAACAGCAATGCGGCCAAAGCATGAATGGTCGTTTTGTTCATTGGCAAACTTGTAGCAGGTGCTTTGCGCCTTTTTATAAATGCGAGAGGCTTGAATGGCACTAACTTAATCTCACTTTGAACAGAGCAAGTTGCGTTAAGGCTTGGTCCTTCTGTGTCTGTGCTTGCTCAGGGAAGTTACTTTGTTCAGGCAGGAGCAATGAGTAGTTAAGCTGCGCGCTTTCCGCGTGCAGAACCCATGCGCATAATCGAGACAATTGCGCTTCTGTATTGCTCAATTGCGTGGATGTAGGTGTGAGTTCTGTTTCTCCACCACCAGAATCTGAATCAAATAATTTGGATTTAAGCCCTTGCCCTCTGGCTGCTGCTTTCCAGGCAATGGCTGAGGGCGAATCTCCTGGTATGTATGAGCGTAAGCCTGCAATGTCACCCTGTTTCTCAATGCGCCGCTGTTCGCCCTCACCTGCTTTGGAGTTGACTGGCATTGGAGGCGGGTCCGTTTCGGGTGTAGGGTAGACCAGAGCATGGCAATCACTATGCACATAACACCAAGTGCGCCATAAGCCTAACGGATAAGTGCTTGTTAACGTGATACGTCCAAGCTTGAGGTAGCCACGTTCTTCAGCAGGTAAGGATAATTTTACGGTGCTACTTGCATTGGCTGACACATCGCTTGCAGAGCTAGAGTCTATAGTTTTTGCCATGATGCCAAAGCGGTCGAATGGCTGTTCATTGCAGTAGTCGATTGTGAAGTTGGCCTTGCTCCCGCAAAAGGTTGGGCTTGAGTGAATCTGTTCTACGGTGATGCCTGCCATGTTTCTGTATGTGTGCAGTAAACTGGCTGCAAACATGCCAGTCAGTAAAAAGCATAAGGCGTAACCCAGACTCAATGCGTAGTTAACAGAGGTGACTAACATGAACAATAGGCAGACAATATAAGCCAGTCCGCGCCGTGTAGGTAGAATGTAAACACGTTGATGCTCGATTTTAATCGGCAGTGTATCTTCAGCTCGTGTTCTGAATAGCCTTTGTTTCACCGACGGCAGAGAAGATGCTGTAGCACTTGTCATGAGCCAGATACCTTGTCGTTCAATTCATAAATAATCACTGTAAGCACGAGAAAATAATTTTTGGATGTGTAAATGGTGCTGTCTGTGTTGTGATAATTTAGGGTGAAGTCACATGTTGTAGCAGTTCCAGCGCTGCCTCTTTACCGCTACCTACTTTGCCTGTAAGTCGGTGTCCGGCCAAGGCTGGGAAAACCTGATAGACATCATCTGGCAAAACATGGTTGCGACCCTGCACCAGGGCCATAGCGCGGCAAACTTTTACAAGATTTAGCCCGGCACGTGAACTTAAGCCTTGTGATTGTTTGCGTGACTGCACGATTAGGGCAAGTAGATAATCGTAGAGCGTGTCGGACATATGAACATTAGCGGCATCATCTATCCATTGCCTCAGCTGACGCGGTGTAGCGCTGGCATTTAGTTGTGTAATTTGTTCTCTAGTATCACCTTGCTCCAGTAAGGCCCTTTCCACATCCGGTTCTGGATGACCAAGCGATATACCCAACAAGAAGCGATCAAGTTGAGATTCTGGTAAAGGAAATGCGCCGAGTTGCTCTGTCGGATTTTGTGTGGCGATAACAAAGAAGTTTTCAGGTAATGAATGCGTTGTACCATCAACTGAAACCTGGCGCTCTTCCATGGCCTCCAACAGCGCACTTTGTGCTTTTGGTGGTGCTCGATTGATTTCATCGGCCAGTAGCACGCTGGTGAATACAGGGCCCGGTTTAAAATTAAACTCCTGTGCGCTTGAATCGAATATCGACACACCCACGATATCCGCCGGCAACAAATCACTGGTGAATTGCACTCGCGACCAAGGCAATGCAAATGAAGCGCTAAGTGCTTGTGCTAGGGTGGTTTTGCCGGTGCCTGGGACATCTTCTATCAGCAGATGCCCTTCAGCTAGCAAGCATGCAACCGCAAGCTCCAGCTGGGCACGTTTGCCAAGCAGAATGGTTTCTAATTGTGTCAAAACAGCTGGCAGATCGCTCAGGGTGGCAACCGCGATAGGATGTGCAGGAATTGTCATAAAGCAGCGAAAATAGTTTTGATATTATTTCTAACGGTATCGGCCAAAAATATTCATGCTGCTGTTTGAAGTAGCTGCTCCTTAGCTAAAAAGCGCACATGATCAGGCTTTGTGGACGGCGCCGCAATTCGGCCTTGCACGAGTTTGCATTTTAGACGGATATCTCGGGTAATGCTTCATATCAATGTAAGCTCGTCAGGTGTTGCTTTTTCAGCAAATAAACGCGTTATCGATTACTGCAAAACTATGCTAGCCATTTCTTTACATTCTTTTGTTCCATTCCTGAAAAACAAGGCTGCGCTGTTTTCTGCGCTGTGCAGACCTATTGCGCTTTGCATGCGAATACGACGCTCTGAAGCTTCCAGAAAGCTACTAAAGCGACCTGACGCTGGATTCGCTGTTTGTATCAGTACGATCACCCTGGTTTTTGCGGCTATTGGCGTCACGGCAGTTGCGCATGAGCAAGAACATGCAGATGTGACAGCCATCACATCTTTTGAGACTCTGTCACGTCGTGCAAGAATTGTTAATGATCCAGCCGATCAAGTGATGGCGCCTTCCCTGGGTGGTCAATGGTCTCCTGTTTACGATTGGCCTTTGGTTGCTGTGCATGCCAATTTGCTGTTTAACGGTAAAGTGTTGGCATGGGATGCAACACCTGATGATTCTGATGATGATCCGCACACCACTGAAAATTACACCACGCGTGTAACGCTGTGGGATCCAATAACTAACACCCATACAGCAACCAATAACGACACAGATACCGATTTGTTCTGCGCTGGCTCTGCGCATTTATGGGACGGCCGCGTTGTATTCGCTGGCGGTGATGGTGGCCGGGCGGGTGCCAACGGCCCATTGTCCAATAGCAATATCTATAACCCCACAAGTAATACCTGGCATCGAACGGCAAATATGAATGCGCCGCGTTGGTATTCCTCTGTTGCCGCATTGAGTAACGGTGAATTGCTGACCTTTGGTGGAAGCTATACGCCAACCCCTATAGCCGAAGTATTTCAGTTTGATCAAACCTGGCGAGCTTTGCCTTTTGATTTACCTGAATCCATGAGCGATGAATTTCTCAGTGGCGATTATCAATGGATGCAGCAAACACCAGAAGGGACTGTGCTCTCTTTTGGGCCAGAAAACTTTCTTGCTGACATTCGCACGGAAGGTACAGGTCAGATAGAACAAAAATCTGCACGTGATGATATCAAGCTGCGTGACTATGGTAGCTATGCCATGTATGACGTGGGCAAAATCCTGGTTGCAGGCGGAGCGGATGCGACGCAATCGGCTATTGTCATCGACACCTCGACGCATCAAACCAGCAGCGCAGGCAATATGAACATCGGTCGACGCCAACATAACCTCACTATATTGGCCGACGGATCGGTGCTTGTAACAGGTGGAAACGATGATGGCACCGAGTTTTACAGCAACAATGGTGGTGTTTTTATACCTGAAGTATGGAACCCTCAAAACAATACCTGGACTACGCAGAATCCGATGCGCGCTGATCGTCAGTATCACTCTGTAGCGTTGTTGCTGCCAGATGGACGGGTCTTATCCGCAGGTGGCGGTATCTGTGGCGATTGCTATGCAGCAGGTTACGAGGAGCGAAACGCCGAAATCTTTACACCGGCTTACCTGTTTGCTGAAGATTCCACCCCGGCAATTCGACCTGCGCTGTTTCAAGTTCCACACCTGGCAAACTATGATGAAGCCGTTACTGTTTCCATTGCCAACGATACGCGAATTCAAAAGGCGCATCTGATCAAGCTTGGGTCTGCGACACATTCTGAGAATCAGGATCAGCGTTTGGTACCTCTGACATTTTCACAAGACCAGAACCAACTTAATTTGGTTTTTCCTGCCAGTCGGCATGCGGCACCTCCAGGTCATTACTTACTCTTTGTCGTGAATGATGCGGGTGTGCCGTCTAAAGGCGTTACGATAAAACTTGGCCAACCGGTTGTTGAAGCAGGCCAACGTGTTGCTACCGTGCTTGAAAATGGGGCGTGGGATAACTACGTGACGCCGCCGCTATCAGGTAGCTTGACAGTACAGGTGTCTGCTGCGGAGAACGTTGAGTTGTATATAAGTGAAGCTGCGCCTGCTTCTGCCCAAAATAAGAATCGCGTTCTGTGCTCAACCAATATTGAAGCTGGTGAATCACAGGCCTGTGTGCTTGATGTAGAAACGGAATCGACAATATTCATGACACTGACCGGGCAGCAGCGCAGTGAGTATACGTTAGAGTATCGGGTGAGCGACATTGTGCTTGCGCAGACCGATGCTGTGCAAACGGAGAGTTCAGCGCCTGATACTGCTCAAAGCGATACGTTTCAAGCTACCCTACCGGAATCTCTTCCCGGTAAAAATGAAAACAATCCGTTGCCGAATCCTCAGGCTGTGGAATCGCCAAAGGATCCTTATGACGTGTTTGCCGCCGAAGTTGAAGTTGTCCAAATCCCGCCCGATTCGGTTCAAAATTTGAACGTTGACGACGATGTCGTTGTGGCTGAAACTGTAAACAGTAAGGTCAGAGTCGGTGGTGGCTGGCTGAGCGCCCCATTTAGCGTGGTTTTAGCCCTATTTGGGCTGGTAAGAATACGGCGTCAATTCGGTACTCAATCCGGTACTATAGAGCCATCGCAGTCAACAGCTCTGTTGTTATAATGCTCTCATCCGGTTGATTAAACCCCAATCTGCAATTTCGTGTGAAAAATTTTCTGAAGCCTGACAGGCATACACATAAAGACCCGCAAGTGCGTATCGACAGCATGGGTGCTCTGGATCTTACACAAGCGGGTGATCGACAGATTCTCGAACAGCTCGCTTGTGATGATCAGGAAGAGTCTGTGCGGGTGGCTGCGGTCGCGTATGTGTCCGATGCAGCGTTGCTTAATAAACTGCTTGGAGAGAACAGCGGGAAAAGTGAGCCCGTTAGTGCGCAAAGCTCAACGTCGGCCAAAGTCGTAGCAGCCGCCAATTTAAGATTGGAATCCTTACTGGTTGACAGCGCTTTGAGCGAACAGGATGCGAATTTATTTCTTAATACCGATGACAAACAAAGAGCGCTTGTGTTTGCAAACCACAGTGCGATTGAAAGCCTGCGTAAAAAGGCGATTGATTCACTTGGTGAAGAAACCGATTTACTTAATGTTGTTCAAAAATCCCGGTTTCATGATGCGCGATTAACCGCCGCGAGCAAGCTAAAACAGCATGACAATATTCGCGCAGCGCTAACAGCCTGTAAAACGCGGGATAAAGTGGTCGCCAAACAAATGCAATTGCAGCTGGATCAAAAAGCCGCGGAAGAGGCTGCACACATAGCAGCGGTGCAGAGCGTAACGACAAACCTTGAGTCGATGCAAGCCTTGGCTGCTGCAGTCTGGTCTCCTCAAACTGCCAGTAAACGTACAGCCTTGGTCGAGAAATGGCACAGTATTGATAGTGGCCTTACCGCGTCAAGCCAAGCTCAATTCAGTCAGGCTGAAGAAAAAGTACAAGCACTGATTGATGCGCATGATGCCGAACAGAATAAAACTGAAGTTGCAGTCAATAACAACGATGTCAGCGCAAGCGGTGCTGACATTGAAAATTCAGACGCAAATACAGCTGACAACACTGCCGGTGCCACAACTGTAAACTCCTCTATAGATAACTCAGCCAGTGATAAGAAACGCCCTTCAGAGTCAAAAGCTGCAAGCAGTCCAACACCCCTGCCAATGGATGACGAGCTTACGGCATTGTTGGATTCTGTAGCGGCTGTCAAGCCAGACGGGCTTGTCGCTTTTACGGAGCAGCATAAAGAGGTCTCTGGCGAAGGTTCCAAAAAGCTGATCTCGCATATCGCTGCAGTCGCTGTCATGTTTGACCCGCCGTACGATCTTTCCAAAGGGCGGCCGCAAGCATTGGCTGCTCGTATCAAACGAGTAAAGACCTTGCTCGATACTGATAATCTATTGCCAGGTTTGTCGGTTAAATCGACACAGTATGTTCAAGAGCTTGATGCTCACCATGAGGCCTTAACCAACCGTCTGGATAAGGCGAAACAGGAGTCCGCTGATAGGATCAAGGCAACACACCGTCAATTTGCAGCCCTTTCTGGCATTGTTGCAGAAGGAAAGTGGGGGCCCGCCAGTAGTATGTTCAGGCGTCTGCAGAAAAAAGTAAACGCGATGGAGACAGGCGAGCGTGCAACGCTCAGTGACAAGTTGGCTCGTGCTGAAAAGCAATTGGACGAAATGGCAGATTGGCAAGATTTTGCGTCACGTCCTAAGTTGGAAGCGCTCTGTACAGAAATGGAAAACTTGCCGGCTAAAGAATTAAAGCCTGAAGCATTGGCAAAAGAGATTAAAAAATTACAAGCTAACTGGAAGTCATTGGGGGTTAGCCGAGCAGCTAATGAGCTGTGGTCTCGTTTTAAAGACGCTGGCGATTTGGCCTATGAGCCTTGCCGAAGTCACTTCGAACAAAAACAGTCAGAACGCGATACCAAGTTGCAAACCAAGGCCAAGGTATGTGATCAGCTACAAGTGCTACACGAGGGTATAGAAAAGGAAAGCGCGGGCTGGGAAAACGTCGAATGGAAGAAAATTCAGTCGGCTGTTAATCATGCGAAACGCGATTGGAGTCGAAATCGGATTCAGGATAGAAAGCCTGATGTCGCATTGGAAAAGCGATTTTCGGAAGTATTGAAACCGCTGGAAGAAAAGCTTGCGACACAATATGAAGCTAACGCTTTACTCAAACAAGAGCTGGTCGATAAAATTCAAAAGCTGGCTGACGCTGATATTAATCAGCACAGTGCCAATCAGGCCAAGCGCTTGCAAAGTGCCTGGAAACAAGTTGGGATAATGCGGCGGAAAGACGACCAGGCATTATGGGATGTATTTAACGGTCATTGTCGCACTATCTTCAAGCATCAACATGCGGCTGAGCGTGAGAAATATCAGGCGAGCATGAGCCATGTGTTCCGAGCAAAAGATATTATAAAAGCGCTCAAACAGATTGCCAAAAGCAAAACCTACGAAGAACAAAAAATACAGGCACTACAAACCGAATTTTTAGCGCTTGAAGAATTTCCCGAAAAAGATAAAAAATTTCTTAAGCGAGACTTTCGTGCGGCAATGGATGCCTGTGGCAAGTTACAGGAAAGTGCTGCAAAGCGACGTGTTCAGGTTGAAAAAGAAGAGATTGCAAGGCTTGTTGAGCTGTGCGAACAGCTTGAGTCTGCAGTGGAAATGCCTTCAAGTGCAGGTGACTTGTTAAAAGATGATGTTGTTCAGGCATGGGATGCCAGTGAGGCATCGCTATCACGTGATATCAGTGCAAAGCTTGTTGCTCGACGTGACACTGCATTGCAACACCTTGAGAATGGTACGCAGTACGACTATGAAAAGGCTGAGGCTGCACGGCGCGAGTTGTTGATCCGTATGGAAATTATGGCCGATAAGGAAACACCTGCCGAAGATAAGGCATTGCGCATGCAATATCAGTTAGCGCAACTAAGTGAAGGCATGACCAGTTCATCGGTTGTGGACAAGCGTGTCGCTCTGTCTGAGCTAGAGCAGCAGTGGTACGCTGCAAACCCTGTCAAACAAAGTGCAAAGGATGCATTCCAGTCGCGATTTTTAGCTATACATAACCGATAAGCTTCCTAATATGGCAGCCCAAATAACTCAGCCAGCACTTGAGCGTGCTATCGCAAATGATGAGTTGGTTATGTATTACCAGCCCAAAGTGAGTTTGATTAGCGGTGAGGTCATTGGCGCTGAAGCACTGGTTCGCTGGAATGATCCTGAAGGTGATATTGTCCCGCCAGATGTGTTTATGCCCTTGGCTGAGCAATTAGGCTTACTGCATGATTTAACAATTAAACTGCTTGACCTTGTTGTGGATGCTGTGGGGCAGGTGCGCAAAGCTTGCCCGGGCATGGCTATATCGATGAACGTAGCACCCAACGATCTCGAATCCAATATTATCAGTCAGCGCATTGAGCATTATCTTAAGAATGGCCGTATTGAGGCATCTGAATTACAAATCGAAATCACAGAAAGTGCCGCAATGGGCAATGTTGAGCAGATTCAAGAAGATCTAATCAAGCTCAATAAGCTCGGCATTCATGTCTTGATGGATGATTTTGGTACTGGGTATTCTTCTATTGATCGCTTAAGTCAGCTGCCGTTTTCATCATTAAAGCTCGATCAGGGTGTTGTGCGCCGTATGGGAACATCACGCCAAAACCTGAATGTGGTTAAGTCTTCGATCTCCATGGCAAGAGAGCTTCGTATGACTTCGGTAGCAGAGGGTATCGAGTCTGCTGCGGCATACTACTTTCTTATGGCTAATGGCTGTGAAGAAGGGCAGGGGTTTTTTATAGGCCGTCCAACAGCACTTGATGAATTCATAAGTTTTGCCTGCGCAGAGCATCAATTTGAGGGCTCACAGATCGGTTGTGTGCATCAGGCCATCAATAACGTTCAGTATTTACGGAAATGCCTTGTGGACGTTTTGTACTGCAGGTCGCTTGGTGCAGCAGGAGTATTGCCATCAATAGTTGATCCGGATATCAAAATGCCAGTGGAAGAATCACGTGTTGGTCAATGGTATTTTGGTGTTGGGCAACATCTCAATGGCATCGCAGAATTTGACTCTCTGGAATCAGATCTAAGAGCACTTCATCGCTTTTCTGATGAGCTTCAACAGGCGGCACCTGAAGCTGCCGAGGAGCAAATTGTGCAGAAAACATTGAACAGTTTGGACCTGCTATCCAATCGCGTCGTATCCAAGCTATATTCACTTGAGAGTGCCTTGCTATTACGCGTCAGTTGAACTTGGGTATAGTAGGCGTGTCAACTAAAAACATTCAAAGAGGGTCTGACTGTGCATTCTAATGACTTGCGATACCGCGCTGACAAGCAACAAAGCGATGCTTTACTTGAGGAGCGAGATGTCAAGCGTGTTAATGAAGCGCTTGAGAAGCAGGAGGCTGAAGGCCCAACGGGTTTGCGCCGCCGCCTATTATCTACCTCAGTACGTTTAAGCCGAAAAATGGCTCCAGAGGTATACAAGCTCTCAGATGAATGCGTTGAACGGCTTTCGATGGATACACCGCTGGAGCTATATGTGCACGCCAGCCCGCAGTTTAATGCCATGTGTTTCAAGCCTGAAGAAGGGCGCTTGTTCGTCATGTTTTCTTCTTCCCTTTTAGAGGGCTTTACGCCCAAAGAACTGCAGTTTGTGATGGGGCATGAGTTTGGTCATCATGTTTATGATCATCACGCTATCCCAATTGGCTATCTGGTTAAGGGGCAGCAACGTCCCGATCCAAAATTAGCACTACGTTTATTTGCCTGGTCTCGTAATGCGGAAATTTCAGCAGACAGGGCAGGTGCTTATTGTTGTCAGGAATTACATAGCGTTGCATCGGCCTTGTTCAAATTGTCATCTGGTTTAACAGGTGAACGGGTCAAGTTTGATCTGGAAGAATTTTTACAGCAAGTGGATGACATGCAGGCCGAGGATGCAGAGCCTGGTGCGGGTGCGCCACAGGGCGATTGGTTTTCAACTCACCCGTTTAGCCCGTTGCGTGTAAAGGCACTGCGTTTGTTTTTCGAATCAGATTTAATGAAAGACAAAGGCAGCTCTCTTGACGAACTGGACGTTGGTGTGCAGCGCCTGATGAGCTTAATGGAGCCAAGTTACCTCGACGCGCGAACAGATGCGGCCATCGCAATGCGGCATTTGTTATTTGCAGGTGCTGTTGTTGTGGCGAATGCGTCCGGTGATGTTAATGAAAGCGAAATCAAAGCGTTCGAAAAATTCTTTAATAAGGGCGACTATAGCGACAAGCTTAATGCCAAGCGCATTGAAGAAGAGCTTCCTCAACGTATTGAGAGAGCCCGAGAAAATTGTACTGACACACAGTGTATGCAGGTTATAAGAGATTTGTGTGTGGTCGCCATGGCTGATGGTGATGTAATAGATTCGGAAGTGGATGTGCTTCATGCTATAGCTGATGGGCTTAAGGTATCGCGAACATTTGTTTGCCAAACCATAGAACAAGACCTGGATCCTGACTAAGATAAACAGCCTCTGCATGCGCACTTAAATAGTGCGCATGCATCAATATAATGCGCTGCAATGAGTCTGCCAGACTCATTCCCTTCATATGAAAATCTGGTTTTCAAAACTCGTGCATTCTTCTGGTGCGCTTGCTAATATCCCTGCCTCATAATTGATCGATACGCACTGCGTTGATGCAATGCGGTTAACCATTTTAATCACTATTAGGGAGTTTTTATGGACAGCTTGCAGGCAGGTAGCAACGTTCTGTTTGTTTTATTGGGTGCCATTCTGGTTTTATTCATGCACGCCGGCTTTGCCTTTCTTGAGGTCGGTACCGTGCGTCATAAAAATCAGGTGAACGCACTGGTTAAAATATTCAGTGACTTTGGTATTTCCACGATTGCCTACTTTTTTGTGGGATATCAGATTGCTTATGGAATGGATTTTTTTGCAGCTGCATCTGACTTGTCTGCGGATAACGGGTATGAGCTGGTTAAATTCTTTTTCTTGCTGACATTCGCCGCGGCGATACCGGCCATTATCTCTGGCGGTATAGCGGAGCGTGCTCGATTCTATCCTCAACTGATTGCTTCAATGATCATCGTGGCACTCGCTTACCCGTTATTTGAAGGCATGGTCTGGGCAGGCAATTATGGCTTTCAGGCAAAAATTGCCGAGCTAACCGGTTTCGAGTTTCATGATTTCGCTGGTTCAATCGTGGTGCATGGGATGGGTGGCTGGATTGCCTTGGGTGCTGTAATCCTGCTTGGTGCCAGAGCAGGCCGCTATCAATCCGATGGGTCGGTAGGTGCAGCCTTTGCACCATCAAGCATCCCGTTTCTTGCATTGGGCGCATGGATTCTGACCGTTGGCTGGTTTGGCTTCAATGTCATGTCAGCTCAGGAAGTGGGTGGTATAAGTGGCCTCGTTGCCATGAATTCACTTATGGCGATGGTGGGAGGTTTACTGGCGGCGCTGCTCGCTGGGAAAACGGATCCTGGTTTTGTGCACAACGGTCCTTTGGCTGGTCTCGTAGCGGTATGTGCAGGTTCAGATGTAATGCATCCAATGGGGTCTTTGGTGGTAGGTGCGGTGGCAGGTTTGCTTTTCGTGTGGTTTTTTACCCTAGCCCAAAATAAGTGGCGCATTGATGATGTATTAGGCGTGTGGCCATTGCATGGTATTTGTGGAGCGTGGGGTGGTATTGCCTGCGGAATCTTCGGGCTTGAACAATTCGGTGGCTTGGGTGGTGTGGGAATAGCTGCGCAAGCGCTTGGCACCGTTGCTGGTGTTGTGTTCGCACTGGTCACTGGATTGGTAGTTTACGGTGTTATCAAAGCCGTTGTAGGTATACGCTTAACTGAAGAAGAAGAATACAATGGTGCCGACTTAAGTATTCACAAAATTTCTGCATCGTCAAATAACTAGGCTGATGGGCCGAGGAAGGGAAACGTGAAACGCATAACTGCCATTATTAAACCGTTTAAGCTTGATGCCGTGCGCGAAGAGCTAGCGGCTGCAGGTGTAGCTGGCATTACCGTCACCGAAGTTAAAGGCTTTGGGCGGCAGAAAGGCCACACCGAACTTTATCGCGGTGCTGAATACGTCATCGACTTTATTCCAAAGGTGAAATTGGAAGTGGTCGTGGCAGAAGCCATTCTTGATGCCTGTATCGAGGGCATCATTCGGGCAGCCAATACCGGCAAAATTGGTGACGGAAAAATATTTATCGATGATGTACAGCGAGTGATTCGCATTCGTACTCAGGAAGAAGGTGATGCCGCGCTGTAAGTTGGGTATTGTCGAGTAGTCTGCCCCACAGCGAATCCGGTAATAACGGATTCGCTGTAAGATTGTTAGTGATTAGGTTTTTTGCTTACTATTTTTGCTTACTAATGGTGCTTACTTTTTTCGCCTCGTAATCTCGCTTATTCATTTTCCCAAGGCGGATTAGGTGTAAATTTACTCACCATAAAATCAGTAAACACCCTCACTTTATTGCTTAAATGCCTTCTGTGCGGGTATACCAGCTGAATGGATGATGTATCAACAGCATTTTCTTGTAGCAAGGGTACAACCAGATTCTTTTTTAATGACGGCTGTACAACGTAACTTGCCAAACGTGAAATACCGATGCCGGCCTTCACAGCTTCATGCAATGCAGATGCACTGTTGGT
>CAYSZH010000002.1:0-75438 GCA_964435305.1 uncultured Granulosicoccaceae bacterium | reverse complement strand
TCAGAATTTTCCATCCCCAGCATACTGGGGCAGTTTTGAAAGCTTTGTTAATCGCGCCGGTTTTTTAAGCGAAATTTTAACCAATTAAATCAGAATAATATTGGCTTTGCTGACCGATTTGGTGACAAGCGTTTCGTTCTGCAGCTGTTTTCGTAATATCTCGTCCTGTGTAATGCTAGTACCGAGAGTTCAGATTCTGATTTTTCTCATAATCTCTATTCATTTTTTCATCCGAAAAACCTAAAAGAAATTTGAGCTTCAGTTTTTGATTCATAATAGCTTGTGTAAAAATTCCGTTATTGTTGAATCTGACCGCTGATGTGTAGGATTTCTCTCGAATACGCAGCGGTTTTAGTTGTTTTAATAACTTCTTACTGAAAAGTGTGTCTTCGAAAATGTCTGCCAATGGAACAGGCTCTAAATCATCAGCTGCAATCAAATTACGGGTAAAAAAGATGCAGTGATCAAGATAGATAATCCCCGATAGCCCGAAACGGATTCTGTTTGAATAAAATGATGTGAATTTAAGAATGGGGTGTGTTGCTTGATAAAAGGCATGGGTGAATCCACCCCAGATTCGTTGATCTGTAATTTCCAAAATAGAGAGTCGCTCAATCGCATTAGCTGATAGAAAAGAGCGTGGGTGGTTTATAAGGATCAGAGATTGTTGTGCTGCTTTGATACCGAGGTTGATGCGTTCGGCACGAGAATTAGACCTCGTTTGAAGGACTTGTTGTTTATGCATTATTAAATCTTCATAGGTACCATCGTTATTAGGCCCAATAACCCAAAGTAACTCGCAGTTGGGAAACTTTTTGTAACTCTCAATGATTTTTCGATGAAACTGAAGCTTCATTTCTTCCTTTACAGGTATGATGACGGAAATTTTATTTGAAGCTTTCATGTAAGATGTGAGTGGAGCAAATTTCTATTGAATTCTAATGCATCAGCACAGGCCCAGGCTATTGCGGCTTGGGCCTGTGGGGTAATATGGGTATTATTTAGAAGCGCGCATCACCGAAATCCGCAAAAAACGGCACGCACCATACACTTAGGCCGTTAAAGTCATCGAGTGTCAGGCCGTCAGGCAAGGTGAGCGTTATCGTTTCGCCGTTAAAAACAGTACCTCTGAGTTGTGGCCCAATCTGGCCGCCATTTCTGTAGTCACCATCAGTTCCGTAATAGAAAAACACATTAACACCGCCGCCGTCAAAAACGAAATTGCTGACCTCTAATGTACGATCATCGATCACCGTCAGAGTGCCTGAAACGTCATGTGCACGGGTTGTGAACTCAGAGCTGGTTCCAACGGCCGGATGAGTTGTAGATCCGCCTGTAGCAGCGGCATCCATTTCTGCGATTACATCAGCTGCAGTTGGACGTTCTTCAACACCTTCGACAAAAAGGCTTTCCTGTAAATGCTCGAGTGCTTCCATACCTCCGACCAGTGAGGTGTTAATGCTCCCGCCATTGGCAACCAGATTGACAACAGAGGCATCAAAATTATCGGCAGCAAAATCCAGGTTCAAACCGGTTGCGCTTGCGCTGGCCGTATCAGAAAGTGAGATACCATTTTCTGGAATGCCATCAGTGTCGAGTGTTTGTAGAAGACGTGCCAAGTTCATTACACGCAAATCAGTGATGTCGGTTGTGGAAAACACGGACAGTGGTGTGATGATATCGGCGCCCGCCGTTGCAGGTAAGGTGATATCACCAATTGAGAATGTCACGCTTTCGCCTTGCATATAATTGAACGAGCCATCGGTTCCAGTTTCACCGCTTTGTGTTGCGGTAGCGTACTCTAGGCCCGAAACTGCCGAATCAATAAAACGACCGGTTAGTATTTCTCCTGACGGGTTCGGTGTTGGATTAGCAACAGGCGGTGTGTCGCCTGCGCCATCTGAAGAGCCGCCACCGCAGGCGACAATAAGAGTTGTCGATAAAGCGGCGAGCAATGAATTTGAAAATTTCATCGTAATGTCCTTTAAAAGAATAATGTAGTCAGATGATTCAAGCGTGTCGAAGGCCAAGTATGCGAAAGTTCATCTATTAAAATGAGTACCCAAGATTGAAGGTTGCGATATCGGTATCAGCGATATTTGTACCGTTAAGTATCGACGAATAAGAGAAGCCGAGCCCGATGCCGTTAGAGAAACCGTAATTCACACCAACAATGGCAAGGTCAGAATCTCTTCTGGTTTGTGGGAACTGATCCACTCCGAAATCAGGATCCCCGATATCGATATCGCTATCGGTACGTGTTCCAGCCAAAGAAAACAGAAAACCCAAATTAGGAATGGGTGAGCTATAGGACGCGCCAAATAGATATTTGATCCCGTTGGCCACATTGCTGTCACGCTGTCTAAGAGTAAGATCAGTAAACACCGACCAGGCAGGTGTTAACGATTTACCTACCAACAAGCTGATATCGAAGCCGGATGCACCGTCACCAATTGCGTCTATCTGATTAGTTTCATAGTCACCACCCACTGTGTAGCCAATACGGCCAGAAATTGTTGGCCAGCCATTGTCCGCTTCAAATTCGTTTATAAACTGGTAGCTAACGCCAAAGCTGGTATCAGCGATGTCGCTTTGGTCTTCGGGGTTACCTTCAAAAGTTGATTCGGCATACCCGGTTCGAGCATCGAAAGCCCAAATATCATCGTAGCCATAAGTGCCCTTTAGCCACACAAACGTGCCTTCCAATGTTCCACCAAGGTTGGTGCTGGTGTCAGCGATAAAGAAATCTTCAGTTTCCCCAGAGGTGACTGAGATATTCAGATTGGTGGTGCCATCAGAGAGTAGCCACGGGGAGCCGTCTGAATAAGCCGATACGGAGAAGCTCAGCAGCAGTCCAAGAGTGAATAGTCGTTTCATATAATTACTTCCCAACGGTATTTGGCGCAAAGTTTTTTGCGCAGCGCCTAGTCTATCTGTGTAGTGCGTTTAGTACTCACCGCACTCGTTGTCGATACTGCAATATCCATTTAAACCCCAATCATAAGCATAGTTCGGGGAGCCGTTAAAATCAGCCAGGGATTTGCGGGTTTCTTCGCTTGTATGTTTGCCTAAAGTGGCTAAAACTTCAGTCTGATTGCTACCAAAGTCAACCGCATACCAATCAAACAGCGTGGAGAGGTTCAAAGTTGAGCCATTGAATTCCAGGCCGCGCGGATGAGTCAGGTATTCGGCTGACGCAGCATCCAGTTGTTCATCCAGGTCATTGGCCGTAAACGCGTTTGGTGCGAGGTTCGGACAGCCAATGCTGGCGCAATTTACTGCAAAATGTATACGATAGTCGTTATACAGGGGCCTGATTATTCGATGCTCTATATCATTTAGGCTCAAGTCGATGCCATTAATGGTTACAGCATTTTCGTTCCATGGTCCAAAATCAGTCACGCTCTCACCCAGGCTCGTGATCGTTTTAAGTGGGTAGTTGTCAATAATCAGGCGAACCGTCGCCGCGTTGTATAAATTAAGCCAGTAGGCCTTCTGCTCGAGACGGTTTAACGTCAGTGGATCTTGATTGACAAGTATCTCAAGGTAATCATCAAGTGGTTGTCGGTCATCATCAAGCAGGCCGCCGTAGTCGAATAAATTGACACCAGAATCAGTATCAGTCACAAGGTAGTCATCGAGTAAAGTTTGCCATAGTTCATTATCAACAAGGTCGGTGCTAGAGGCATCAGAGCCCGACCAACGCTCGTCCAGTTCGGACGTGTTGGCATTTGACTTCCACACATACCAGGCAGCGGCCATTAAGATGAGTAGAGCAGTGACGAAGGAGATTAAAAATCCTTTGGTCTTAGTCACGTTGTTTCCTGTGCAATTTGTTTATACATGCGTTTGTCGGATAACCAATTTAGGATGATTTATCAAGATCTTCGTTTAGGCTCGATGTAGGCGAGTAGGTCCTATTGGTTTTTACTTGACTGTATGCACCGCGGATCTGGCGCCAATATAATTTTCCGATCGTACCCAGAATGCCATGTGCTGCGCCCATCACGCCCAGAAAGGTTCCGCTAATTTTTGATTTGCCGATACGTTGGCGTGTGCTAACGGGTACTTCGACCGTGTTGAGTGAAAGCTGTAAGGCCCTGATCTGCATTTCTACCGTCCAACCAAATTTTCTGTCGCGCATTTGCATTGCTGCGAGCGTCGTCATTGTGGTTGCACGAAAAGGGCCTAAATCCGTTACGTTGCCTCCCCACAACTGCCGAAGTAACGTGGTGGCCAGTCTGTTGCCGATTTCCTGTGGCAGCGACAACGCTCCCTTGTCACGGTGCCCCAGCGTTCGTGAGCCGATTACAAGATCTGCTCCGTCAAACAATGGGCTTATTAGTGCTGGCAATTCCTGCGGAACTACGGAGTGATCACCATCAACAAAAACAATGATGTCTTTTTCTACAGGTGCTGCTATTGCCGCTAAACAGGCTGCACCATAACCACGATTGGGTTCGTCAACAACAACCGCACCGCAGGACTTGGCAAGCACTGCCGTATTGTCAGTTGAGCCGTTGTCTCCAACGACTATTTGATCGACCACGGCAACACCCTGGCATTGACCCAAACAGCGTGTTGCGCCGTTGGTGTCCAGTCGTGCTACATTTACTGGCGGCGTAGCCTGTGTCTGTGAGTCATCTGCGCAATCGGTGTAAGCCAATGTGCTTTGGGGTTCATCATCGATGATATTTAGGCAATGACTGCACACGCGCAAATCGAACAATCCATTCACCACTTTTGCAATGGACTGCTCTTCATTGAGTGCAGGGATAATTACTGTAATTTTGCGGCTTTTGTACATTGTAAAGTTCTGAGCTTTGAAAAATTTATTGGTTCAATTGAAAACTTCTGGGTCATCACATTTTGCAGGCTTTGGCGGGAAAATGGTTCCCGTAGTCTCGTTTCTGACTGCTTTGGCGCTTTGGACAGCCATTTGCTTCATTTCGCGCGCACCGGATGCAATGGCGCTGAAGCTTTTCCTGCTCTTTTCGGCAGGCATGATGTTATGTGCGCTTACCGTGCTTTGGCATTATAAGGGTCAAGATCGGTCCATTGCCTTTCGTTGGATAGTGTTTAGCGCTATTTTGCTGCGTCTGGTCTCCATTGTTGGTGATCCTCTCTTCGAAGACGACCATTTTAGATACCTCTGGGATGGCTATCAAACTGCCACTACCAATGATCCTTACACGTTAGCGCCAGAGTATTTTTTTGACGCAGAAGTACCTGAAGCTTTCGAGCCAATTTTATCGCTCATCAATTATCCTGACGTCGCCACCGTATACGGACCTGTTGTGCAATGGCTGTTTGCGGCGGGTTACCTCGTGGCACCAGCCGAGATTTGGCCATTGCAGTTAATGGCAAGTTTAGCCGACCTTTTGGTGTTAGTTATTTTGTTCAAGTTAGGGGCCGGGAATGCGCTCATTCTGTATGCCTGGTCACCGTTGTTATTAAAAGAGTTTTCACTCACAGCCCACCCTGATATCTATGGCGTGCTTGGGCTGATGCTCAGTATTTATGCTGTGCACAGGAAACGCGCGTTGCTGGGTGGGGTCGCGCTTGCATTGGCATTAGGCTCTAAGGTGTTTGCCATTCTCGCTTTGCCGTATTTGTTGACTCGTGTGTGGTCTATTCGCTTCTGGACGTTTTTTATGTTGGCATTTCTGACCTGTATTGCCGCTATCACAGCGGCCTTTGGCACAGTGAAAATTTGGGTGCCAGAAGGCTTGTTGGCGATGGCGGACAGTTGGTTCTTTAATGCGCCCTTGTACCTGCTATTACTGAATTTTCTGCAGTTCCAGAATATAAAAGGGTTGCTGTTATTATTGTTTGTGCTGTATGGCATTGCGGTGTTCTGTAAAAGGCTGATTCGCACCTATCATCAAGACGGTGAGTCGCTAGCAAAACAATCGTGGGTGGAATCGCCAGCTGCATTCAGAGGGGATTGCTTGTACGCCTTGTTTTTACTTGCCCTACCCGTGCTGAACCCATGGTACGTGGTTTGGATAATGCCGTTTGCCGTGTTGTTCCCACGATACTGGAGTTGGACTGCAAGCTATGCTGTGCTGCTATCTTATTGGTATGGCAGCAATATTGGAGGCGTGGCTACCGCTTTACAGCCGCTGAGTACACGCATTATTTTGGTGGAGTACTCGATGGTTCTGGTGGTGCCGATGGCGGCTTGGGCGCTGGTGATGCTAAAAAACAAAATGAATCGCTGACAAACTGAAATTCTCGTGCGCCGTGAATCGAGGTCTGCCGCAAATGTCAGCGATTCATTGTTAAATCTTATCCGTTAGTAAGACGTAATTTAAAACGCTTGTTCAAGTAATACAGGATGGCATCGCCCTGACCATCGGCAACAGCATCTGCAATTTTCAGATTAGGATCTGCACAGCTGTATAAACTTGCAACAAAATCCGATGCAGGTCCGCGCTTAAATTTCTTGACTGATTTTCTTGAGAGCTTTGATAGGTTAGATCCATTCTTTACACAATATTCCAGGCGTGATCCATCGGCCTGTGCAGATTTATAGTAGGCTTTTCCTGATTCATACTGTTGATCAATTCTTTTTTGAGAAAATCCGCTTTGATCAAAACCGCCGCCGCCTGAAGCCATAGCAAATGAGCTGCTAAGCAGGATGCAAAGGGTTGTAGCGGGTAATAATGGAAGGCGCATGTCAAATTATTCCTTTCTGTTTGAGGTTGATTGGTATTGGGCTAAAATCAGTCCCATTCATCAAGATTGACCGACTTTATCTGTATGAGTTCCGTATCGTTGATCCGTGGTATGGCCTTAAGCCAATATTTGTAATGCATTGCGCGATCAGGCACAACACCGGTGTTACTTGGGCCAAAATTGCTATGCATGACTCAATTTTGAATATTCGTCCAACGTCTGTTTGTTACGTAAAAAAGCAGATTGCACAATAGTGCATTTCGACCGCTGCCAACACTATCCACGCTATTTGCTTTTCCCTTATGAATCAACAGCACGTCATCATATTTGCTCGGGCACCACGCATTGGCCATGGGAAGCGACGTCTGGCCAGTGATGTGGGAGATCACGCCGCGTATGATTTTTATCAGGCTAATCTTAAGCGATTAATTCAGGATCTGAACACTGGCCCCTGGCAGCTTCACGTGGCGGTAGCCTCCGAAGAGGATCGGCACCACCACTTGTTCAAGCCTATGTCGATCATAATTCAACCAGACGGGGATCTTGGGCATCGAATGTCAACGGTTCTGTCACAGCATAGCGGCTGCGATCGTTTGATTATTGGTAGTGACATTCCTGAGCTTGATAGCGTCAATGTGCTTGAGGCCTTGACGCAATTGATCACGCATGAAGTGGTATTTGGCCCGGCATTAGATGGTGGCTTTTGGGGAGTGGGGTGCAGTTCGCTTTTTGAGCCGAATGCTAACTTCATGCGTAATGTACGCTGGTCCAGCCCTAACGCCTTATCGGAAACGCTAGCCACTCTAAGCTCAGACGTGACGGTAGCGAAGGTGGCCAGTCTTGCTGATGTTGATGATGGTGAAGCTCTGGCAAGGTATCTTGGGAAAAAGAAGTAGGTTGGAAATAGAAATTACGCCACACATTCAGAGTTGGCAGGTTTAGACGCAACAACAACAGCTATTGCATCAAGCTTCTCAGGAATTTCTTCTGCTAATCGCTGTGCCATTAAACCACCGTTTGAGATTCCTGCCTTAGAAACAGGTGTGGCGCTGGTGCCGTACCTGGATTTGACATCGTCCAGCAGGCTATTTAAAAACGAAACATCATCCGCGTTGGGGTTGGTCCACGCATCAAGTCGGCAATCATTCCAGCCTTGTTCATCGTTTGGACCTTCTACTCCATCTGGTACTACAAGTATAATGTTGTCTTGGCGTGCAATGTCCATCCAGATTTTAAAAGGCGCTTTGGTGCCGATAAGGCCTAAAATTTGATTGCTACTACCACTATTGCCATGCACTAAAAAAACAATGGGTGCAGACGAAGGATTCTCCGGGAGAAACAGATGGTAGTTTCGGGTAAGTCCACTGCTTACAAAGCCTTGATCGCGCAGCAATCTTGCCTCGTTCTCCGGACTAATGGGAGGGTTGTTTTTGTTGCCGCAGCTTGTTAGTAAGCTTAGTAAAAGAAGACAAAATAACAATAATAGGCGGCCTGGCAATATAAAGCGGCTTGCAGCAAGGCGGTGCATAAATGAAGAAAACGCGTTCATTCTATATGGCCAGTTCCTGCTGTAGAAAATCTCCGATAATTCGTTCTCTCATACGGTGGAAAAAGATGAAATACTCAGTATATGTATATCTGGAAAGCTAATATTGGCTTAATCGTCTCGTTGTCTATAGACCTTTAGATCAGCACTGATTCTGTTGCCAAGTCCTCGCAAACGAACACTGATTCGATTGATACACACGCTTGCTGTAGAGTTGCGTCGCATTGCCAGCCTTTTACTGATTCCGTGGATTGGCGCAAGCTTTCTGTGCATCATCTCAAGTTGGTATTTGATTTCAATTGTAGGGCTTGATGCAGTACTTGCTCCTGTGCTGAAAGCCATAGCATTTATAAAGCCGTTTTCACTGCAGTTGCTTAAGGTTGTTTCCGCCTTTTTCTTATGGATTTGGTTACATACGTTTGTAAAATTTTCCGCCTGGGTAAGCGAATTTTTAGTACTAGTGTTTGCTTATGTTGGCGGGATTAAAGCGTGGTCGCTAAAGAAATTTCTGCGGCAGCTTCTGCGTTTTGTTGTAACATTTACTACGCGAATTTTTCTGATCAGCATTGTTCTTAATCTGCTGTTTGGTCAGGAACGAAAAGGCGTTAAGCAGGTGCCTGGTTTAGTCGTGACGCGATTCAAGCAATCGCGATTTAACCATATACTGTTGTTCTGGCACAATAAAACAGAACGTCAGAAAAGATTATTTTTTGGCGTTGTTTTGTGTCTTGTGCTGGTCGTTGCCGGGCATACCTTGCTCGGCTTATCGATTTTGCTGTTTGATCTGATTTGGGAATTAGCCATAATTGCCGCTAGACTGATTGCGCGATTCTGGAGATTAGTGTGGCCACTCATGGCGCGCTTTATACCCAATGCTATTGGAAACTTCTTTACCAATAAAGTGTTGCCCTTTTGCGCTGATCTGTTACCTGTTATCAAAAACGATCAACGCGTCATGTATCTTCGATTCAATATTCGACATCATTTTAGAAACCTGAAAGCCTACCTATATCGGAAAAGTCGATCTAAGCGACAAAGTATTCGAGGCAATCTACGCCCTTATGTTAGTGAGCGTATAAGGGAATCAAAGACAAAGATCTTAGAAAAAGCGGTTAGCAACGCGGATCGGGAAGAATAGGGATTAGACCATGTCAATGCCCATTCCACCCGTTAATGACACCGTCGAGTTGAACAGAATAAATCATCGCTGCGACACTTTGTCTGGATCTGAGTTTGTGTAGCCCGTTCGTGTTCTGGAAAAACTGACCAAATTCGTGTAATACTCTTGCAATATGTTGAGTTCAAAATAAGAAAACCATCGTCAATAAGCAGTCTGTTATTTTCCACAAGGAGCCTCATAATGAAATTACACGGCATGTTTACCAAACAAGTTACCAAACAAGTGACAAACCTGGCCGCCGGCCTGGCAGCCAGTCTTTTATTAACCCTTCCAGCCCACGCTGCTTTCACACTCGACAGCCGTTACACCGATAGCGATGGCGATCTGATTGCTGATATCCCTTCAGAAACAGTTGATCCTGGTACCTTGATCTTCGCCTATACCCCAGTGGAAGACCCAGCTGTTTACGCTCAAGTGTGGCAAGAATTCCTTGATCATCTAGGCAGTGTTACGGGGAAGAAAGTGCAATTCTTTCCAGTGCAGTCAAACGCTGCACAGATTGAAGCAATGCGGGCAGGGCGATTACATATTGCAGGTTTTAACACCGGGTCCAATCCCTTAGCTGTTGCCTGTGCCGGGTATCGACCGTTTACGATGATGGCCGCCGCCGATGGCTCTTTTGGTTATGAGATGGAAATTCTCACCTATCCGGGAAGCGGCATCGAAAAAGTAGAAGATATCAAAGGCAAGAAAATGGCCTTCACATCTGAGACGTCAAACTCTGGATTTAAAGCACCGTCGGCAATTCTCAAGGCTGATTACAACATGGAGCCTGGCAAGGATTTCGAACCTGCGTTTTCGGGCAAGCACGATAACTCGATTCTTGGTGTAGCAAACAAGGATTACCCAGCCGCCGCTATTGCTAACTCGGTGCTAAGTCGCATGCTCAGCCGAGATGTTGTCAATGAAGATCAACTGGTGTCCATATATAAGTCTCAGACATTCCCCACCACCAGTTATGGTATTGCGCATAACTTAAATGCCGATCTTCAAGCAAAAATTCAAGAGGCGTTCAGTTCTTTTGAATGGGCAGGTACCGCGCTTGAAGCAGAGTTCAGTAAATCAGGTGAAGCTCAGTTTGTACCCATCACGTTCAAAGATGATTGGGCAGTCATCCGGAAGATTGACGAAGCGAATGGTGTTGAATACAGCTGTGGTTAATCAGCACTAGTTAGTCCATTCCTAATAGTTACAGTAAGGATCTTTAGTGCTTCGTGTCGATGCGCTGTCTAAGACGTATGCAACGGGTGATAAAGCGCTCGATGCTGTCTCTTTCACAGTTGAAGCCGGTCAGGTCGTTGGCCTGATCGGCCCTTCTGGAGCGGGAAAATCCACGCTTATTCGCTGTGTTAATCGTTTAGTTGAACCTAGCAGTGGGTCGGTGCTTTTAAACGATCAGGCCATCACCGGTTTGTCTCGTAAACAGCTCAGCCAGATGCGCCGTCGAATTGGCATGATCTTCCAAGAGTATGCCTTGGTAGAACGGCTCACAGTAATGGAAAACGTTCTCTCTGGCCGTTTGGGGTATGTGTCATTCTGGCGTAGCTTTATGCGTCGATACCCTGCTAAAGATGTGCAACAAGCCTTTGCATTACTTGATCGAGTTGGATTAGTGGAGCATGCGAATAAGCGTGCAGATGCCTTGTCGGGCGGGCAAAGACAACGGGTTGGTATTGCGCGAGCGCTTGAGCAAGATCCAGAACTCATGCTGATCGATGAGCCCACGGCATCGCTAGATCCTAAAACATCTCGTTTGATTATGCGCTTGATCGTAGAGATATGCACCGAACACAACTTGCCTGCCATTATCAATATTCATGATGTGGTGCTGGCGCGTCAATTTACACAACGTATAATTGGTTTGCAGGAAGGGCGTGTGGTGTTTGATGGTGCACCTGCAGAACTCGATGATGCGGTACTAACGCGCATATACGGAGAAGAAGACTGGACGGCGATCGATGGTGATCGAGATGAAACGGCCGCCGCGGACGTGAGTAGTACGTGAGTACATCGCCTGTGACGAGCACATCGGTGCACCCAGGGACTTGGAAACGCCCGCCAGTATTAGTAAAAAATGGAGCACTTCGTTATACGCTAATAATTGCCGTAATTGTATATCTGGTACTTGCGATCGGCACTATTGAGGTGAATTGGACTCGCGTATACGAGGGCCTTGATAGAGGCTGGCGGTTTATTAAGGGTTTTCTGGCACCGGATTTCACAAGTCGATGGTCTGATATAAAAATTGGCATGATCGAAAGTCTGACCATGGCTTTAACATCGACTGTCGCAGGCGTCATTATTTCAATTCCGATTGGTATTGGTGCGGCGCGAAACCTGGTACCCGCTTTTGTTTACAGAACCTGCCGTGCCATAATAGCCATATCTCGCTCCTTACAAGAAATCATCATCGCGATTTTGTTTGTTGCCATGTTCGGCTTTGGGCCGTTTGCAGGTTTTCTTACTCTATCGTTTGCCACCATTGGCTTTTTATCCAAACTTTTGGCAGAAGATATAGAGGTAGTGGATAAAAGTCAGTTGGAAGCCATTCGCGCAACCGGCGCATCGTGGTGGCAGCTGGTTAACTACGCGGTGCAACCGCAAGTCATGCCGCGTCTTATTGGTTTGTCCTTATACCGTCTTGACATTAACTTCCGTGAGTCGGCCGTCATCGGCATTGTTGGGGCAGGTGGTATCGGTGCAACGCTGAATACCGCGATTGATCGTTATGAGTTTGATTCTGCCGGTGCGATTTTGTTACTGATCATTTTTATTGTAATGTTGGCTGAATACACTTCAGGCTATGTACGTAAGTGGGTGCAATGAATACGTCGGCACGCAGCACAGCTAATTACGGCCCTGGTGGCAATAATGGACTTGAACTGCGCAAATGGCAGCATCGTACTGGCTATCAGCGATTAGGTTTGTGGGTTGGCTGGTTGTTACTGGTGGCGCTCACTGTGTACTGCTGGCAGTTAATGACTGAAAACACAATCTGGGCTTTTGTAGCTGATGCACCACGGCAAGCTGCAGATCTTGGTGCGCGCATGGTGCCACCCAAGTGGAGTTATATAAATGTGTTGTGGGTGCCCTTATGGCATACCTTGAACATCGCAACCTTGGGCACATTGATTGGTGTGATGTTCGCGGTGCCTGTTGCGTTTTTGGCTGCGCGAAACACAACTCCAAGCCGACTATTTATACGTCCAATTGCGTTGTTCATCATCGTTGCATCACGCTCCATTAATTCCTTAATCTGGGCACTGTTGCTGGTGTCGATTATCGGCCCCGGCATTCTGGCCGGTATCATTGCAATTGGACTGCGTTCAATCGGTTTTGTGGCAAAGCTATTGTACGAAGCAATTGAAGAAACCGACATCACTCAAATTGAAGCCATAACGGCAACCGGGGCATCTCGTGCCCAAGTAGTCAATTACGGCATTGTGCCGCAAATTATGCCTGCCATATACGGTATTTCTGTTTTCAGATGGGATATCAATATTCGCGAATCCACCATCTTGGGTTTAGTGGGTGCAGGCGGTATTGGCCTTCAGTTGCAAGCATCGCTCAACGTGCTGGCTTGGCCGCAAGTGACGTTAATATTCATTGTTATATTGGCCACTGTAGTGGTGAGTGAATGGATTTCAGCTAGGGTACGCCACGCGATTATCTAAGCGGTGCAACACCTACGATCATAAGAGGTGCCACTAACTCGGCTAAGTAACGTTTTTTCACAATAAAGTGAGATTCTTTTCTCGTTGTGCAACCCAATATCGCCGTAGTCGCGTGTTTAGCAGCGGCTGACGCGACATCCTCGGTTTTTATCTGTTGATAGAATAGAGGTGTTTGTTAATAATGAAAATTAGATCGAGCTCGGTTATCGCCTTGAAATCATGGAAGTGAAAGAACTTATTAATATCGATGCAGAAAGCGATGCACCCAGGCTCTCTCGCTTTCAAAGTTTATGGGCGCAAGCCGAGCAAACAGCGGCCGATAATCTGGAACTAGATACTGCTCTGGATGCGCTGGCAATACGGGTACAGAAAGAAGTGTTTGGTGTGGAGCAGCAACTTGGGGTGCTCATCCGTCAGGTTGTAAATAAGCAGTTGCAATTCTATAAACGCAAATCACTGCTCAAGTGGCAACGTTATATGCTTACCGAGTGGCTAGAAGAAGGTATTGCACATTTAAGTGCCATGAGTTTATTCGATGACGAGTTGATGGATGAATTGGTGTTGAAGGAAGCGGTAGACTTGGGTGTTGAGCTGGATGCTAATAATGAGTTGTCTCTTGCAGCTCAACTGCAGAACCACTTAGATGAGCGGCTCGAGAAACAATTGAAAGACTCACCCAACAATAGTGGCACGTTTCACAATGGGCACAGCGATGAGCAGATAGATATAGGCGAGGTCTTTGATAATCAATTTGATTTCAGTCTATTTGATTTTGAGGATGATGAGGTGGATACACCGGTCGTAGATGATGCTGGAATGGATGCGCATAATCAACCTGATTCGGATGGCGTCAGCGATGCTGTATTTCAAAGGCTTTTTCGCCAAACTGCAGCGGCACTACATCCTGATAGAGAAAGCGACCCTGAGCGACAAAAAGAAAAGCACCGGCTTATGTCATGTCTACTCAAGGCGAGAAAAGAGCGAGATCTTATCAGCGTAATTCAACTTCATGAAAAATACGCCAATTCGACAACGCAGCTAAGTGTTGAAGATGAAAACGCTCTCGAGTCTGTTTTGCAAGACTATCTTTCAGAGCAAGAGACCCGTCGTTATGAAATTATTTTTCGCTCCCCGTTGCATGAAATGGCGTATCACGAATTCTATGATAAAAATCCGACTACTGTTAATCGCCGCATAAAAAAGCATGTTAAGGAGCTGCAGGCGAACTGCGAGTATTATGAAAATTTTATATTAAACATAAGCTCATTAAAAGTGCTCAAGGAAGTATTAGCAGAGCGATATGATCGAAAAGGATTGTTTTGATAGCTGCCTGTATAGTTATGACAGACTGTGCATGACGGGTATGATATCGAAGTCTAATTATTTAGATACTGGCCCACAAGGCCACTGACGCAAGTTTTAGGTATAGTCAAAGCTCAACTTAAAACAACAGGTTAAATGGAATGAACCTATGTTGCCCCAACGGCCGTGCAGGAAGGGAAGCTGGCCTTCTTGGGCGAGGAAGCTAATCAAAAAGCGGCTGGCTAGTGCCGCTATATGTTCGCTTGAGTTATCAGTAGTTTGGTGGGCCAGTATTAATCCGCTTTGGACAGAATCTATCCACCGTCCTCTTTAAAGTGCACCTACGTTTTCGAGTTTCATCATTTCTAATGGGTTCTTGGCGTTCACATTTAAATGGGAAGCATGATGTCTGGCTGGGTTACTGTTTGTTGTAATGGCGAGCCACACTGCCGCCATGAAAACGGGTTTGCGCACTATCGTGGAAAGCTGTTTTTGTTTGATGGGCGCCGAATACAAGCGGTAGATATTTTCGATCCTGAAACCTCAAGCTGGAAGTCGGCTTCTGCACCGCCGCTTGAAATACATCATTTTCAGCCTGTGATGGTAGAGAATCAAATTTGGTTGATCGGAACAATGACAGGCGAATTTCCTGGCGAAACACCACTTGAATCAGTCATGATTTATGAGCCTGATAATGATCAATGGAAAACTGGCCCGGCGATACCTAAAGAGTGTAGGCGTGGTGCGGCTGGCTGTGTACTACATAGTGATGGGTGGATTCATGTGGTTGGTGGCATCATCGACGGACATCATTCAGGAACACAAGTCTGTCGGTGCGCCTTTAAATCGCACCAGGCACTGTACCCAACTGCTGTGTGCATGCTAATAAGCTATGGATCGCCGCTGGCAGCGGTGCGCGGGGTGGTGAGCCCGAGCTGGTCAGTATCGAATGTATAGAGGTTTGAGGAGGCGCAGTAAACCGATAGAAAACTTTTTTCATCGAATTGCGCACCTGATTTTAAAAAAAACAGGATTTGTGCGCTGGATAGTCGATAAAGAGTTTATGTGAGGCTTTAGTTCGCCAGGGGTCAGTGCGATGAAATTAACCGGTCAAATATTCAATAACATTTTTCGTTTACTACCTGTCGATCGAGCTGAGATATTGTGGTTGAATACCCACGAATTTCTCCCCGCCAAGCCAGTCCCAGGTGCATCATGTCGCCCGCTCACGGTGGAGGATATTCAACGGCTCGCGCGCATTAAAGATTTTGGAATAGATCAACATCTGGCTGATAATTTTGAATCCCTGGGTTTTGTTGGTATAGGAATTTTTGTTGAAAAGAAATTGGCTGGGCTTTCACTGTTTACTGCGGGTAGTGTTCCGGCCCAATACAATAAGCGAGGCGATCAGTTTAATGGCCTGCAATTAAATCTGCCTGCGGGTACTCGGTGTTTGGTAAAGGCGGTGATTCTGCCTGAATTTCGTGGCCAGCGATTACATTCAGCTGTTGTTCGATATGCAATCGATTATTTTGGCAAAGACGCCGTACATACCATTGTGACAACACACGACATTGCCAACAAAGCTTTTTTAGCGAGTTCACTTGATCAAGGTTTTGAGCGTGTTGGAAAATCCACAGAAATGTGTGTTCTGGGAAAATCGTTATATAAACTACCAAAGCCAATAGATTCGCTCACCGGTGAAAAATTGGATGGTGATGATGACGGTTGTATTGTGCTTAGTAAGGCGGCTTAAAAATAGTTTGTGCAAGAAAGAGTGAGTCATTGGCTAGCTTCTACGGATTCGAACCACCTTCATAATTTCAAAATCTAGCCCAGCAACCTGTTCGGTTATTGGATAGTATGTCAGGTTGACTGATGCACCTTTCAGGTTGCGGTAATGTTTCTTTCTATTGTATTTGAAAGGTACGGTGTGCCCTTCGAGCATCAGTGTGTTGATAAACCACTCTCCACTTTCTCGTTGCACATGGCTTGTGACTTTGACCGCGTCCAGTTGATTTAACTTCTGGTTTTTCTTTAAAAGCTTATTGACGTCAGATTTCATTGGTTTAATTGTGTTCTGAGCGATATCTACTTCGTAAATCTACAGCGTATGCGGTAGTATCACGTCTTTACAAGAAAGCGCCATGCTACAGGGCATATCGGCGAGGAAACATCTATGTCAGTTTATTCATTTTCCCGTTTTAAAGTTCTATTTACTGTGAAATTTCTTGCACTGCTTGGCTTTCTTGCGCTATCAGCGCAGGCCTTCGCCCAAGCACCCTCGGTTCCGGGTAATTTCCGCGCCATAGTGTACTCCAGTACCGCTGCTGAGCTATTTTGGGATAGAGCCTCTGATGACGTCATTGTTTTGGCATATGAGATTGCCCTGAATGGTGAAGTGATTCGAACGGCCGATGCGCTCAGCCATTTTTCGAGTGATTATGTGCCAGATGAAGCCTACAGCTTTACCATTCGAGCGATAGACAATGAGGGCAATTTTTCTGAACCGACAAGCCTTTCGTTTATTGGCGGGGATAATTCGTCCGTTGTTCAAGGTGACAACAGTGACCAAACCAACAACGAAGAAGCTGATGGCGAACAAGATGAAGATGAGCAGGCTGAAGATGAGCAGGATGGCGAAGAGCAGGCGGAGAATGACAATGACGGTTCATCACAAGATGAATCAGATGGTGTTGTTGCTCCTGGCAGTTTGACGGCAGCAATTTATTCCAGTCGATCGTTTGAGTTGATGTGGGATCGTGTGCCTGGAGAAAATTATCAATACGAAGTGTCTATCGATGGTGAGATCGTAGAAACCAATAATGGCACTAGCGCTTATTTCAATGGCCGTGTACGCGATGCGGTTATGTTTGTTGATGTGGTGGCCATAAGCCCAGATAACGAAAGATCATCGCGATCGAGTCTTGTTGTAGACCTTGCGAACGGAATCTATACGTTAATAGGAGCGGATGATAATGATGAGGAGCAGAATTCAGATGCCGACTCCGACTCCGACTCCGACTCCGACTCCGACTCCGAAAACGAAAACGAAAACGAAAACGAAAACGAAAACGAAAACGAAAACGAAAACAGCGGCGGTGGAGATGGTAACCAAAACAATGCTGTGCCAGCACCTGCCAATGCGTTCTTGACTATCTATTCTCGCTCATCGGCTGAATTATTCTGGGACAGACCCGCCGCCTCTCTTGGCGTAGTCAATACCAAAGTGTATCGCGATGGCGTTTTATTCGACGAAACGGCAGGTACCAGCTCATTCGACAACACGCGTGAGGAGGGAGAAACCTACCGCTACGAACTCGTCGCCTTCAACGCCAACAATGAATTTTCGAGTACAACCGTGGTAGACGGTGGTGTTGTAAGCGAAGGTGAAACATCCACTGATGATGCGGACGGCTCAGATGAAATGGATGATTCTGATAGCTCCGACGACACAGACGACACAGACGACACAGATCAGTCTGACGATAGCAGTTCATCAAACAGTGTGTTTGTAGCTGATGCTAGTGACATAACGGACGCTGATGATTTTTATCTTCAGGATGGATACGACACTGTTGATGTAATACGTGTGGATTTGAAGACGGTGACGACAGCGGGTGTTTGTACAATAGATGATGAGTCAGGTTGTACTCTAGATGATGTTAAAGCGGATGTTGATGGAGACGATGATTTCAAAGTAGACATCGATGTCCATTTTCGGGCAACCGATTTTGCCGATGATGGCAGTGTGTCCAATGCAAGCTTGCGACAACGCGGAGGGAGTTCTCGGGCAGGTGCGCAAAAGTCATTTAGAATTAAGCTCGACAGTAAAGAGGATCTTTGGAGAAACGAACGACGTTTGCAATTAAACAAGCACCCGTTTGAACGAACCCGTATCCGTAACAAATTATCCTTTGATCTTATGCAAGAGCTTCCACACTTGCCAAGTTTGAGAACCCAGTTTGTTAATTTGTGGATTCAAGATGGAGAAGGTGCTCAGCCAGTAGATCATGGTTTGTTTACACATGTTGAATTTGCCGGTAAAGAATATCTCGTTAATCGGGAAACCAATGACGACGACCGCATTTACAAAGTGGAATCGTTTATGTTTTCTAGAAGCGATTTGGCAGGCCTGGCCCTGGATGAAGATGGCGATCCTGTGAATGAAGATCAGTTCGAGAGTCGTTTGCAAATTGAAAGGGGTAAGGACCATCGTGTGCTGGTTGAGATGCTAACGGCACTTCACGACCCCGAACAGACTTTTGAATCGGTGTTAGATCGCTATTTCAATCATAACAACGTGCTGATGTGGATTACTGCAAATTACTTGATGCATCAGACCGATGCGATTATTCATAATTTTTATTTGTATAACCCAGTTGGTTCAGAAAAATTATATTTTCTACCTTGGGACTATGACGGCACATTCCAACCGAGCAGCATTCTCAACAATAGCATTGAGCAAGGCGAGCTATTGAAACGCTTGTTCTTTGGCTATGCGTCAGGAATTAACAGCGACTTTATTTCGCGGTATTTCCGTATACCCGGTATTCATAAGAAAATATTGGCCGCTGCTGATGAAATTAGAAGCACTTGGCTGACGGACGCCAATATTGCGGAAAGGGCAGAGCGCTACAGCAGGCTTATCGATCCGTTTCTTACGCAACTGCCCGATAGCGAGCACGTTAGATATAACGCACGTATACCTGGCAATTTTGCAGGCTATGTGGCCAGTATCCACGATGATATGCGCAACGCCTTTGATATTCCGATGCCGCCAACACTCAATGACCCGGAGATTACAGACGATGACATTACGTTCTCTTGGTTGCCCGCATTTGATGTAACCGAGCGAAATGAGATTAGCTATGAGTTGGAAATCTCCAGTACAGTGGATTTCGCACCGGGTAGCATTCTATTAAGTATTCCTAACATTTCAGATTCAACTGAAATTGTTGAACATACCATTGATTCGAGTCAACTAAATTCAGGCACTTACTACCATCGAGTAACAGCTCGAGCGAGTTCTGATCCAGAACGTTTCTGGCAGGTGCCCAGTAACAGGGAGCGTATTGATGGAGTGGAGTGGTATGGCGTTCTTCGATTTGACAAGCCATAGTCGTCGGGCAGGCTTACTTGCCATTGAATAGCGGTGGTAGCTCAAACGTTTTATTGAAGGTGTGAAAACCTTGAGCTACTGCGCTATTTCGCCACTGCACTGATCGTGGTGAGAACACATCTAGCAGGGACTGTTTAGTCTTGTTATACAATTTTGAATTTTGATCTGACCAATGGTGTGCTTGATTTTCGCGACGTAAGGCCGAGAAAAGCTTAACAGGATGGACAGTACCGATCTCGACACAAAGAAAAACAAATCGTTTTTCGCTCATTGCCGTATCGAGCCATTCGCTCAAGGTGCCCTGTGCATTGTACGGGTTGCTGCTTGAGTGGCTAAGCATTACAGCTTGCTCGTAATGATTGTGCAATAGTTCCACAAGGGTTTCGTTATCAACTACGTTACTGTTGGCGATGAGTGTTGCTACGCCTGATGGGCCGAGTCCGCTATGCACATCGAGAATGCTTATTTGTTCTATCTTGTTTGAATGGTGATGAACAATTTCCTGTAGCAACGCAGTTGATTGGCTTGTTTTGCACCCTGTATAGAAAACGCCCTTGGGGTAACCACTCTGGCCTGTAGCGATAGGTTCAGCTAATTTTTTAATTCCTCCGTGTTGTACTATTAACTTTCCTGTTTTAAGCCAATATTGTAATTCAATCCACGTTCCCGGCTTTTTCGGTGTGTTTATAACTGGGTCGAGTGTATGGTACTTAGGGTGTGTTATCGCTTGGTTGACGTCGAAATCGATAAAATTACGATTGATGTCGACATTGTTTTCATCGACCCGTCTAAGGTGAGCAAACCCCCATGGGTTAGCGGCGTGAATCATCACAACGCCAATACGATTAGGCCTTACCTTGGTAGCCAGTGTTTGTAGGGACTGCATCTGAACGCTTGCCCCAATAAAGCCTTCTACACCGTGCACACCGCTAGTGAGAATAATACGGTGCTCGTCGGAATCGGAGGTTAATGCAGCGACATCTACCGATAGCGGTTCCCCGCCTGGGCCGGTGGGTTTAATCCAGTGGCTTTCAGTTTTTGCGCCGCAGTTGTTGGCAAGCTCAAGAAATTGCCTACGACTGTCAAAGTAATTATTAGGCCAGTAGAGGGTTTCTGACATGGTAAGCGGAGATATGGGTGAACGGCCGCGAGGATTGTCCATGCTCTCGCGGCTTGGGTCAGTGCGGTTAGCACCACAAACGTATATCTTAGCAGCTTACTCGGCCGCGACAGTTTGAGGTTCACTTTCGAATAGGGGGTCTATAAAATTCCCACGATGAATCAGTTCAAAATGCAAATGATCTCCACTGGAGCGGCCTGTTGTACCAACAAATCCGATTGTTTGGCCTCGTTTTACCTCTGAGCCTACCTCAAGCCCGCTGGCAAAATCGTCCATATGCGCATATGCCGTTCTAAAGTCATTTTCATGTTGAATGCTGATGTAGTTACCGTAGCTTTTACTTGTGTATAACCTGTCGATAGTGCCATCACCCGCTGCAAATATGGCGGTCCCTTTTGGGGCCGCGTAATCCACTCCTTTATGTTTGCGAGGCAGTGGTATGCCTGTTGGGCTTAATCGGTACCCATGCCCGGAAGTCAATCTACCTTCGGCAACAGGCTTACGCATTAGCGTGTGCGGTACTTCATTGGTGGGATACTTTGCAGCTATCGCCACCGCGCTATTGGCTTTTCTACTTTTTCTGCTCGGCCCCTTTGTCTTTAAGCTATTAACCCCGCTACTGATTTTGGAGCCAAGTGCGCTAAAATCTTTTCGGACTTTTTCTTTGTCAATAGTTGAGCATCCAGATGCAAATACCAGTACGGATACCAATACTGCCACGCTTACATTCTTGTTTGATGTACGCCCGTGTTTGGACTTGTTAGTTGTTTTATCCATTGCTATGTTGCCTATAGTGTTAATAATTAATAGCCGTAAAGTCATCTTAATAAGCCGATAATAAATCGGCACAGTTCTTACTGGGTTTGCCCTTTCCCAAACTTATAAATGGAATGATGGTTGCTGCTGGCCCTGTTAGTGTTGCCAACGCGGCTGCAGTAGCAAGCTTCATATACAAGCGTTTTCCTGGCCGTATCTTGGGTTTAGCCAAAGTGCCCTTAATAGTAATTGGCGTAACAGCGCTGAATAAACTTGCATCGTGTGGTTTTGGGGTTATCACGATATCGAGAATTTCACTGTTCAGATTGATATTGCCGCGACTTGAAAAGAAAGTGTCCTCCGAGTCCACTAAAAAGTGTTCGATTGAGATGTTGCCTGCTTCTGCATTGAGATTGGCAAATGCGCACTTGATGTCAATTTGTTGAAGGTCGCGGGAAAACACGAGTTTGCTCACTTCCATGATATCTGCACCAAGTACTTCAACAGCTAAAGAATCAAGCTGGCCTTCCTCCATGAGCATATACAGGTCACCGTCCAGGTCACTTGCCATTTCCGCATGGCTTGTACCGGCAAACCAAAAATCACCCTCCGCCATTACTTTACCGGCAGGTACAATTTCTGCGAGATCAGTGAGAAAGGGTGTTTCGTTGATTTCCATATTGTGTAATTGGAAGCTGACTGAGCCTGAGGCGCTATCGTTTTTCTCTACCAAGTACTTTAATTTAGCGTTGATTATGGCCTCGTCTTGTTGTGCAATATTTAGATCAGCGGTTACCGTACGATCAAGTACACTGCCGGCAAAATCCAGGCTCACAGCGGGTGCACCCTCTGAAATAAATTTATCGATGCGTATATTCAGATTTCCGTCAACGGCTGCCATCGGTTTATGCCAAGTGGGTTGCTTGTCCGAAAAAACCCTTTGATTCAGCCCTGGTTTCTTTTTGGCAGGCGTCTGATTCCGTTCTCTACCAAATTCAAAATCGGCACTGTGGAATTCGGTTGAGCGCACTTCAACGATGAACTTGAAAGGCTGTGACTCCAAATTAATTGTGCCCGAACTGCTTATATCACTTCGCCTGGTGTTTAAGTTGAGCTTGCTTATTTCTAACTTGGTGCCATCGAAAGTGGATTCGAATACGCTTGTCAGGCTGGGAATACGCACATTGGCGGTTTTGACAGAATCAGCCTCGGCATCTTTCACTGTATTCAATTTGCTAGTGTTGATGCTTGCGGTCAGCGTCGACTTATTACGCTGGGTGTTTGGTGAAATAGAGGCCTGTCCAAGCAGTGTTGCATCGGCAATGGTTCCAGTAATATCAAGATCAGCCTTCGCAGAGAGCAAATCGGAGAATCTTCTGGTTGTGCCAGTGATGGCAATCGAGCTTGGGTATTCGTTTATTACACCTTCAAGTGAAAGAGACGAGTTTGCCGGGTTTTCTTCAAAGGCTATCTGGCCATCAACTGCCAACACACTATGATGGCCAGTTGATGCATCAATGAAGTTGAGCTCAGTATTCTTGATTGAGTAAACACCTTTAACATCTGAGTTGCTGTCGGTGCTCATTAGTTCTCTAATGACAGGTTCAAATTTGGACCAATTGTTTCGCGTATCACTTTTAAACGCGACAATATTGGCATCATTCACCGAGGCGCCTGTAGGGGTCCAGTCTCCTCGCAGTATGCTTGCCCAGCGCAGCCGGATGTTTATGGTGGCGGAGTCGATTAGTGGTGCTTGCCCGAGCTCACGAATGCTAAGCCGTTCAATATCCACGGACGGGCCGAGGCCCAGGAATGAGAACTCAATGTGCTTGGCGTCCGCAACGAGGTCATTGGCAGACGCGAACTTCTGTAATTTATTGTGGGCTAGCTTGCTGGCATGGGTGTCGAGCAGTAGCCCCAACAATACAAAACCGCTAGCAACGAATAAAACTACCCCTTTGGGTGATTTTAATTTTGCGAAATACTTTGCCGGCCCAATTAACAACAAGAGCGTTACCACTAAATTATAAAACAATACGAATAAGAATTTATCAAAGCCTGCTGAATTGGTCTAGCTAAGAAATCGATTACATGCGTTTAAAGTCGACCCGATCTCAACTCCAGAACTAATAGGCCATAGAAATGGAAGGAGTCGTATTCGTATTAAACGGAGTTCAATTACTGTGTGTCCAACGTAAATTGGTGTTGTGGATCTGGTAATTTGAATGATTCTGTTGCTAGTCCAGGCCCCATGTGCGCTATTCTATTAGCTCTAAGAATCTAAGCAGGTATGAGAATTGGCGATAGACTCGAAGCGGCGGTTCTCCAACCGCGTTGAGGACTACGCTCAGTTTCGCCCTGGGTATCCTCCAGAGGCGATCAGATGGATTCTGAGCCAATTGCCTGATGGCATTGCTATAACGGCAGCCGACATTGGTGCCGGCACTGGTATTTTTACAGAAAGTTTGCTCCTGGCTGGGTTGCCTGTAGTCGCGGTAGAGCCCAATCCCCAGATGCGCGAAAAGGCCGATAAGCACCTTGGTCGATTCGCGACATATTCTAGTACATGCGCCAGTGCTGAAGAGACGGGTCTTGCTTGTCATAGCATCGATCTCATTACAGCAGCTCAGGCATTTCACTGGTTTGATGTTGCCAAGTCGCAGCAAGAATTCAAAAGAATACTAAAACCCGGTGGTCGTATCGTGCTTATCTGGAATAGACGAGATGCTTCTTCCTCTGAATTTTTAAAGCAATACGAATTGCTGTTAAGAACACGCATTCCCGAATATTCGCAGGTGAGCCATGAAAATGCATCAGACACAGTCATTGAAGCTTTTTTAGGCCCTGATGTTTTAAAGCGACAGTTCAAGAATCACCAGTGGTTTGATTTGCACAGTTTGAAAGGTCGGCTGCTCTCTTCATCTTATTGCCCGGCAAAAGGACGGCCCGGCCACGATGCATTAATGGCTGCTATTGAAGCGCTGTACGAGGCACACTCAACAAACCAGGGTGTGCGTTTTGATTACAGCACACAAGTCTATATGGCCACGCAATAAAACGCTGGCTGGGCCTTATTTTTACTCGAAATTCAAAACGTTTGATGCATGGGGCTTGGCGTTGCGAATTTTTCTCTTAGTGAATACAAGTAATAGGCGGCGCAAGCCTGGCTGACATTGATTACCGTATGTCAGCGTGAAAAGGCGGATCGAATCAAACCAAAGCCTGCCAATGCAAATAAGACTGCGCTTACTCCAAGTATCCATCGTCGAAAACGCTGATAACTACGCATCATGCCAGGTAGGGAAAAAATTAATGAGTAGAGTGTATTGTTGGTAAAGCCAACGACAATACATACTGTGGTTGCAGCGGCTAAGCTCATTAGCCCATCATCTGGTTTGAGACCAACAGATAGTGCTGCCAACCACGCCATAACCGACTTGGGATTTGAAATGTTGAGAATCAACCCCCTTAGAAACCAGGTTCTACCTGCCGTTACTTTATAAGCTGCATTGTCAGCCTGCTGAGCTGCACCAGCAGACTGGTAGGCAAGCCACAGAAGATACAGGCCACCTAGAATTTTCAACGTCATAAGAACATAGATAGAGCTTTGTAAAACAGCTCCCATGCCACTCGCTGCGATCAAACCCCAAAAAACGAGTCCGCAGGATAAGCCTGTGCCATAGACAAGGCTGATTTTACGACCATGGCTCATTGCGATAGTCGCGTTAGAGATATTAGCTGGCCCTGGCGTCACGGCCACGATAAAAAAAGCCAGACCGGAGGACAATGGTGCAACATAATCGAACATGGAGACCTTATACGCGCCCCGGAAATTAAATCTGGACGCAATATGCAAGTGGATATACCTGCATTCTACCCTGAGCACTGGTCTATTGGAGTAATAGCCTTATACTGGGACTAACGGCATGCCACTGCAGTTTTACAGGAGCGATTCATTGACCATCAAAATATCATCCGAGCAAGTGACAGGTGCTTTCGTCAGCGGGGTTGATTTGAATAACCCTGGCGAGGCTGACGTTATGGCAATGCGACAAGCCTTGGGCGAGTATGGTGTATTGTTTTTTCGAAACCAGTCGGTGCCACCTGACATGCACATTGAATTTGCACAACGGTTCGGCAAAATCAATATCAATCGTTTCTTTACACCGGTAACCACACATCCACAGATAGCTGAAGTACGCAAAGATGCTGAGCAGTCCAAGAATATAGGTGAGCATTGGCATACCGATCATAGCTATGATCAAATCCCTGCATTGGGGTCTGTGCTGGTTGCCAGAGAACTACCCAGTACGGGTGGTGATACGCTCTTTGCAAGCATGTACGCTGCCTATGATGCCTTGGACGATAAAACGAAGCGTGATCTCGAAGGGCTGAGCGCTGTGCACTCTAGCCGCCATGCATTTGGAGTGGATGCCTATGATGGTGACGATGATGAATTGTTGGGTCGCTTGAGCAACACTGAAGCTGCCACACAAGATGCTATTCATCCTGTCGTAATTCGTCACCCTATAAGCGGCAAACGTGCTATCTACGTGAATCCTGACTTTACTACCCGAATTAACGGTTTGGCTGAAAGAGACAGTGAAGCTTTGCTGACAGAACTGTATGAGCATTGCCAGAACGAGCGATTCATTTATCGTTTTAAGTGGGCGTCAGGGTCGATTGCTTTTTGGGACAATCGTGCAACCTGGCATAAAGCATTAAATGATTATCCAGGGCAGTCGAGGTTAATGCATCGGATAACGATAGAAGGCGAATCCTTACAAGCATGAGCATTTCACCTTGTACTAAGTTTTACGCTCCTTATGCAATAAATTAAGTTAAGAAGCGAACAAGTAGGTACAACTAAATGCACAAATTATTGGCCAGTATAGTTCAGCAAGGTATCCTGGATAGCGAAGTAGGCAGGCTTGGGCTGATACGCACGATCAAATAGTAGTGGATCAAATATGCTTCTAAAACTGTACTGGTCGGTAAAACCCCACATTTGAAACGCTTTGCAGCGTGGTTGATCCAGACAGAGTTCAAGGATGCGCTGGTACATAGTTGCTTGATCGGTCAAGCTCGCACCCTGATCAAGAGAGATATCCAATTCAGTGATGTAGATATCCAGATCGCGCAAGGCGACTTCAACAAACATGGCTTCAAGTTCATCCAATTGGTCAAAGCTTGCAAATAAATGTAGCTGAAAACCAATGCCATCCAACGGTGTCTCGCGAGCTTGCAATCGATCGATTAAATCAAGCAAACCCTGTGCTTTCGGGCCGCCTGAAATATCGTATTCGTTTATTAACAGCGTTGCATTAGGTGCGCTTAAACGGGCTTGTTGTAAAGCGGTATCAATATATTGTTCGCCCATGGCGTCGTACCAGACTGAGCTGCGTAAGCTTCCGTCATCATCGATTGGTTCGTTTACCACGTCCCACACATCTATGAAACTTTGATATCGATTTAAAATACGATCGATAAATTCCCGCATGATAATTTCTCGATCCGTCTCTGTGGCGTCGAACACCCATTGCGGGACTTGTCGATGCCAAACCAGTGGATGGCCATGCATACTGAGCCCATTCGCCTGTGCAAAGCGGACGTAAGAATCTGTGGCACCAAACTGAAATCGACCTTCCGATGGGTTGATATAATCCATTTTTATGGAGTTTTCGGAGGTCGTGGTGTTAAATTCACTGGCACCCAGTGCGGCGTATATTGCGCCATCCGGACGGTTGTAAAAAGACTGCAGCGCCGCAAAACCGATTCTTAAATTTCGTTGGTCGGCGAGTGTTTTTAATCGAGGGCCCGAGGGTACAAAGGCTGCTGCAGGTAATACATTGACTGATACTTCGGTAACGCTTGTCAAGCTTTGATCCATCTCATCTCTAGCGGTAACATCAAAGCTCGCGATGCCTGTGGTAGAGGGCACAAATTTCAGAACATAGATTTCTTCAAATCGCGGATGTTGGACAAAGCTTGCAGTCGGTGGCAAATCAACAATCTCGAGCGTCGGTATCGTACCATTCAGATCGACGCCTTTAATCTCAATGACAACAGGATCATTCACGCGCACTGTATGTGCCAAGATTGGATCTAGCGTTGGGGCAATATTAGGAATAGCCGACGGGTCATCTGGCAAGGAAATGCGTATCAAAATCGTGTTAACCGACCGGTAGTCTGGGCTTTCGCCATCAAGTGCTGTGACGGTAAAATCCATAACACCAACATCTGCTTGTAATGGCTGCCATCGAAAGGTTTTACTGCCATCAAAGTTGTCATCAAAGCTACCACCTCGAGGCAATTTTTCGGGGAACATGCCTGGCAGTACATCATCAAGGTCTTGAGGGTCAAACAAGACCTCAACAATATCACCTGCCAGTACATCGATGTTTTGCAAACCTTCGAAAAATGGCGCTCGGTTAACTTGTGTATCCAGCCCCTCGGGTATGATGAGTACCGGCTCTGGCAGGCCTGCTTCGAAATCGGCGTCTGTAAATTCCCGCGTAACTTTTTCTGGCAGCCTGGGCCCAGGTTCGCGTGTGACGATAAAACTCTGAGCCGTGTTGAATTCGGACGATTCTGGTAGAGGGTCATCGTCCGCAGAGGGTGCTTCTGTCATTGGCGGTTGAGGTAAGGGTGCAAGCGTTGTGTTGCCGGCCGTGCTGCCGCTGCCTGCATTATCGCCATCGACGGCGCCGATATCGGCTGACCCTGCTGTCGAAACGCCCGAGCTTGTACTTCCTGCATCGTCAGCTTCAATATTGACGTTGTCAATGTCGCCATCAATGTCGCCATCAATGTCGCCGTCAATGTCGCCGTCAACTCCGCCAGCGATGCCGCCATCAACTCCGCCTACAATAGGGTCTGTCGTGGCGGACGCTGCAGGGTCGGAACTGCCGCTACACCCATGAAGCAGTGTCAAAATGGCTAAAAAGCACGCTGTGTTAAGCAATTTTGCGGCGTGCCTTGGTGAGGTGGAGTCTGTCATGCGGTAGATGTTATCTAGTGTTTCTCGTTTGCCAATGATACTTAAGCTGATCACCTTATGTCATGACTGGCTAGCCAGAAAATCCTAGGTGCGGCTTATTTGGGTTGTTTTACTCAGGTTTTACTTAGCTGTAACAACTACAGGCCTGCGCACCGCCCAAACGCAGATGCACTACATGCCCAAGATGGGCGTAATAATTTGTACTGCTGGAGAATTTGAAGAGACAAGCCTCGTGCCAGAATCTACCCGCAACTGGTACCTTTGCTCACGAGATGTGCTTTTTGAGCGCATCGCGAATATTCGTCCACAGATGTATGATCAGACGCATAATTGTCTTGTTGGTTCAGTAACAGGGCTGAGCAACGAATTCTCTTTTGCGCGTCATTTCTAGCTTCGCGACCGCGCGCATGGGGCTGGAACGCCTTCGTCGAAATTTTGTTATTGGAATGTGCTTGGCAGAGATGGTTTGTAGTGCTGCCGCGACTGGCTTTTTAAGAACTGGAAATTTTCATAGAGATGAGCCCTTACTTGCTGTTGCACAATGTCGCGATGGTGAATTTGAGTTGCGCATTAAACCGCTAGTTCATGCATCAACTGTTTTAATTTTATTGGATCGCAGGGTTTGTGTAGTACCGGCATTTTCAACGAGTCAATCTCGAGTAACCTTTCGGGTGCTATATCGCCCGTGATTAGAATAGCGGGCACTTCGTTTGTGCAGTGATTGCGCACAGATTGAATGGCATCGCCTCCTGTTTCATTGTTTCTTAATCTAAAATCAGATAATACAATGTCCGGCTGTTGATCAAATTCAATTAACTGTGAGACAGCTTCTTCTCCAGAAGATGCAACCATAACCGTACAGCCCCAAGTGACCAAAAGCCCTTCCATTGACAATCGGATCAGCTCTTCATCGTCAATTACCAATATGAATTTTCCATCAAGATTGGGATCGGTTGTTTTATGCCCCAGTATTCGTCTTTCGATCTTATTTCTATCGCCCTTATCAAACCATATACTAAATTCTGAACCAACACCCACCTCAGAACTTAAGGTGAGCTTGTAATCAAGTAGATCGCATAGTCTTTTTACAATAGACAATCCAAGCCCGAGGCCACTGCTGCGGTCGCGTTCAGGGTTGTGCAGTTGCACAAATTCTTCAAAAATTCGAGCCTGATTTTCTCTGCTGATACCTTTTCCTGTATCCGAGACGCTTATGCAAATATGATCATCTGTTTCGGTACAATTTAATTTTACAGAGCCTTGGTCTGTATAGTTTATTGCATTGGTCACGAGGTTACGCAGTATTCTATCCAGTAGCATGGGGTCGGAGAAAACGACGTGATCACCGATATCGCTTTCATATATAAGGTTATTGGCCTTCGCTATTTGTGCGGTTTCTAGATTGAGCTGAAATAGCTGCTGATTTAGCAGTAGGTGCTGTTTATTCACTTTCTGAGTGCCTGCATCAAGTGAGGAAATATCTAAAAGACCATTAAAAAGTCCTTCTAATGACTCTACTGAGTGTTTTATCTGTGAAACGATTTTTGTTTGCTCTTTATCATCGATTTGAGAATCAAGCGTGGCCGTAAATAGGCTTAAGGACTGTAGAGGCTGCCTCAGGTCATGGCTGGCTGCTGCAAAAAAGCGTGATTTTGCCATGCTGTTCCGATTCGCTTTCTGTAACGCTTCTTCAGTGGATAATTGTTCTATCCGCATGGTGTCGATTAAATCCAGGTTTTGGAATCTGTATTCGATAGACTGGTGGATGTAGGATCGAATGCCGCGAGATGCGCTTATGCATATCATAATGTAAAAAATTACGAACGCCGTTATCCAATAGAATCGTGGTTCATCAAAGGTGTAGAACCGATAAGCCATGGGTAGCAAAATTGGCAATATGAACGCAAGATAAGATGGCATGAAATAGGTGGATGCCGCTGTTGCTGTTGCCACCACACCTGTGAGTATCATAAGAATAATTACGCTGTTAACAAGATCGTCTGCTGTGATTAAATGGAAACCAACGCACCCCCATAAAGCCCCTGAAAAAAACGAGAGCAAAGTAAATTCTCTAATAGCTCTATGGATATTTTTAGTTGTGACAAGATTGTTAGCGTACTGCTTGAGATGTCGTAGACGAACGTAGGTTAATAGCAGGAATAACGGGTACCATGACCATTTGAAGATCGCGGACATATCGCTAAAAAAAATTATCAATACAATGCTTGCGGTTGCCATTGTTGCGATCACCAGCAGTCTGAGGCCATCGGCTAACATCTGAACCTTTTCGAGATTGATTCTGTCCGCTTCTGGTTGCATGATGTTCGCAGGGATGGTGGCTTCAATGACTGGCGTCAGACTATCAAGCGCGGCATTGGATCGCAAGTATCCACCTGCTAGGCATTGTTGGTCATTGGGCCTTTAGTTGAAAGAGCTGAGCGTCGATTGAAAAAAGCGCACCTTGCATAGCGCGAGCGCCAGGTGAGCGTTTTGATCAACTAACAATAAGTAGCTGGGGGTAGTGTTATTGGCACTTGAATAACGTTATTTATTGGATACCCATACAATTCGCGTAAAAACTGGTTGTAGCAGGATAATCGCTAAATACACCTGATACGCCAACGTCGTTGCGCAAGGTGTCAAGAACACGTAAGGTGTCGCCATCATTATGTATCGCATTTTTGACCGTCTGGTAGTACCACCCACCACCGTTAGATAACGACCCTGAACGTTCCAGGGTCCAGGCAATTAAATTAAGCCCTGCGGCTTTCGCAGCAATCGCATATTTAGACGCTTCTAGATTTCCGTTTTCATCGCTGCTGAGCAGCATCCACAGGGGCGGGGCTAATGTTGTTATGCCCATATCCGATAACGCGCTCATAGAGGGGTTCCATGAGTCTGGGTTTTTGATATTAAAAGCCTTGTCACGAAACCGTCCATCCAGCCAGGCGGCTTGTTTGCCAAAATCTGGGTATGCCTCTAGCCAGTACTGAATATCGTCAAGGTTGAAACTTTGCAGATAAACATCTTCGGGTTCAATACCTGCATCGATGTACTCTTTCACTACAGCACTGGCATAATCTGCTTGACTGTATTCGTTCAAGTAGGGCATATCCACCTGCGGTGCTTTAAGCTCTGGGATCATTTGCACATCCAATGACTTGAAAAGCGCAATGCTTTCTTTGTGCGTTAGCAGTTCACCCATTTGTTGTAATTCATCGTTCTCGGAAAATAGATAGTCATCTAAGGTGTTTGCTTTCTTGTTCGCAAAATCTTTCTTACCTTTAAGGCTTTTAAATTCTGAAAGTGTCAGATCGCTTGTGCAGCACCTTACTTCTTCATAAGGGTGGCGTGCTGATGAATCCGGTGGTATCCGACACTTCTGAGCAAGAGCGGTGGTCAGTATGTTGGTCGTGCTGGCCAGGTCACATTGAGAATGGCGGCAAACTAGCGCTTTGTCTTTTGTGAATGTCACATCGCACTCAATAATACCAGCACCCATTTGAGCTGCAGCTTCATAGCCCTCTCTGGTATGTTCCGGATAATATAGTGGCGCACCTCGGTGGCTAATTGAAAAACGTGATTTTGTGAGCGTTTGTGTTTGGCAGCTCGAGAGTGTTTTTTTCAGTTTTTGATCATCTAGGGCATCAACGAGCATGGGCACACGGCTGTGATGGTTCTGGGCTTGGCCCGGCAGTGTTATCGCAGCAACGCTCATCAGAAGAGCACAGGCAAGTTTTACGGAGAGTTTGTGAGTATGGGTCCATTTAAGCCAGCAATCTGTTGGTGGCATTAGTTTCTCCTGAGTGTGGGCGGCCAATAACGTTTGCGCGCTTACAGTGACATGCTGGGTGCACGAACGCAAATGACGTGTTCATGACAAGCAGGTCGCGCATCGGTCAAAATCAGTTAATCAATTGGAGTACACTTGCCGCTCTCTATTCATTGCCGGACACCTTTAGCTAGCATGAACACGACCGCTTATAACTGTAATTGATGGCCTTCCAACCAGCACCCGGGTTTACCGATTACGCATTGATGCTGTTATTGGCATTGGTTTTTGGGTCAAGCTTTATGTTCACCAACATTGGTGTAAGTGAGATTCCTCCGCTCACTGTTGCAGCTGGCCGAGTGTCCGTTGCAGCCCTTGTATTTTTGATTTTACGTTTTCTCAGCGGTCAGCACCTGAAAACCGATCGTACTGGTTGGCTTGCGGTTGTTGGATGTGGGTTATTTGGGAATGCGATTCCGTTTACGTTGATCAGCTGGGGGCAGCTGCGAGTGGAAGCTGGTCTGACGGCTATATTCATGGCCATTATTCCACTGGCGACGCTCGTTATGGCACATTTTCTCACCGTCGATGAGAAAATGGGAATTCGGAAGTTTTTTGGTGTTTTGCTGGGATTAGCCGGCGTTGTTGTACTAATGGGCTGGGAGTCGCTTACGACAGTAGGTGCAAATGTATTGCAACAAATCGCAATTGTAGTGGCCACCGTATGTTATGCGCTTAATGCCATTCTTACAAAACAGCTCGTAAAACTGCCGCGGCTGGCCGTGAGCGCCTGGATGATGGTAGTGGCAAGCCTGGCGTTGGTGCCGCTGAGTATGATTGTGGATCAACCCTGGCACCTTAGCCCTAATTCAAGTGCCATTATTTCTGTGATTATTCTGGGCCTGGGCCCCACCGCATTTGCTTTATGGATGATTATTTTGATCATTGACAGGCAGGGCGCATCGTTTTTAGCTCAAATTAATTTCTTTGTACCTGTGTTCGGTGTGCTGCTGGCAGCCACCTTCCTGAATGAAGTGCTGCCCACCAGTGGCTATATTGCTTTAGCCTTCATTCTGGCGGGTATCGCATTATCGAGAAACCGTGGCGCTCTTATTGCAAAGCAGTTAAATAAGTAGTCATTTTAGAGGCCAGTTTTCATGGCTCCTTCTTCAATCGTTAATAATAGCGCTGTAGCTGTGTTGCTTGGGCTATTGTGGAGTTGTTCGCTGCACGCGGCCGATGGGCCATTGGACTGTTCTATCCCACACGTCGACACTCGAATCGATTTATGTCCGGTGGTTCGCTACGCGAGCGAATTTTCCAGTTGTATGAAAAGTTCTGATATCGACAAACATGTGTGTGTTGTGATGGATGCGGATATCACTTTTTGTGACAGTGAGCAAACCGTCCCTATAACAGCCATGTTTGATCGCTCAGACAAAACACTGGATTGCCGTGGCGGCACGATTGATCTTGGCTGGTCAGAATCCCCGCGCTCATCGACGGTTCCAGGGGCTCGGAATTTGCCCATGGTGCGCTTTTATGACGATCGTTCTTTATCCAATATTACGGTTGAAAATTGTTCCTTAAGAGGAACCTTGGCTGCAAACATACAAATGATCCGTTTGTTTCATGGTGAGTTGGGGGGTAACGGTAAACTTGATGAGGGAGAGCCAATGCCCCTCGGGCATCACAACATTACTCTTAAAAACATCGATATCACTGGCGGGCAAATTGGTGTGTACCTGGGTAACTTCAGTCGAAATGTGAACATGGATGGTTTGACGATTACTGGAACCAAACGCATTGCAGTTTATACTGAGGCTGGTAGTAATAAAGTCACGTTGACAAATTCGCATATTAGCGCAAATCAAACCAGGGAAGCGATTGCCTGGGATTCAACTTATGACAGTGTGATTAGTAACAATACAATAGCTCACAACAGGGAAGGTGGTATTAATGTGTATCAGAACTGTGGCGAATTAAAAGGCACGGTTTGTCCGATCATACGCTCCACAGCACCCAACAATAACAAAATCTTGAATAATCGGTTTATTGACAATGGGATAAACTCCCTGCAAATCGCATCGCGGCAGGGCCGTAATCATGCCTTGGGCTGGTGTGCAACGCTGGGTGGTTTGCCAGGTCGATTTCAAGACACTGCAGAGAATAACTTGGTTAAAGGCAATAGCTTTGAATGTGATGAAGGCGTGGCACTGGTACTGATGGACGGCCCAAATCAAGTCGAAGACAACACCATTACTGCTAAAGATGCTTGTATTCCCTATGAAATATCTACAGGCGGCTTCGCACGCAGTAAGAGCGATGCGCTTATTGGGCTTACACTTGAGAACAATGACATTGTCTCTGAAAGGCCACCCAGGCTAAGAAATGTCGGTGCTGGTGTTTCAATAAAGTAAATTCGCTTTGCCTACAATAGCGGTGTGTGTGCTACATGCCTCTGTTGAAAACGCATGTCACCAAAGAGCGTTGTGGTAATTTTCTCGCGATGCATAAATACCTGTGTCATCTCACTCTCGCCAATTAATAATTCCTGCATTTCTGCAGGTAATATGAATTGGCCGTCATCAATCAAAACGCAATCTATCGTGCCATACTCAGCGCCGGCGCTAAACCCTGATTGATATTTAAGGCTTAGCTTCACATGTGTCTCTTCTGAATCGGTTTCATTCCAAGTTAACGTCGTCGATGGGTCGTCAAGTAGGCGGTTCGAAGGTGTGAGAATTTCGATTGGCTGGATCGGTTTTATTGGTAAACTGATTGTCTGTGTTGAATCGTTCGGGTGTTCTAGTGTCAACATGGCATCATCGGGAAGTGCGATAGTGTGAGAACGTTTCTCGCTTGCAAAGTAAGTTTGTTGGTCGTTAGTGTTTGCCAAAAGCGTGGCATAAACGCCCGTAATTGATGTAATCGCAATGGGCTCTTTAAATGTTGTGGATACGGCGCTTGTAGTTGAGATTTCATTACTTGGAGGCAGGGTGTTTTCTACGGCTTGCCGCTTATCCAGTTCACAGTGGTCGTCAATACCGATTGAGTCAGCCGCGTTGTTTTTCGTATCGCTAAACCAGGCATCAATAGCGAGTTTTCCAGAGCGTTGCTCAAACACAACATTGGCTTGTTGAGTGATGGCTGTGCTGCTCAGTGGAGCATCAACCGCAGCAGAATTTTGCTGTTCAGATGAACCGCCATTGCAGGCCTGTAAAATTAGGACTGATGTGCAGAAAGCGATATTTAGAATGACTCTGTCAAACATAGGCCGACGTGTTCTATGAGGCGCTGATAAAACGCTATCGGCCAGATATTCCAAAATCACAATTAATTTCCCTGATTTGATAAGCGGTTGATTTAGGTCTCTGTACAAGCTAAGTTGTACTCCTTTTTTGTGAACGCAGAACATAAATCGATGAGTAAAGTGCACCAGAGACAGACGCGCGCCAATGACGCCGTGCTAGGTGCGGCTGTTGCCGATGCCGCATCTTTGGGTTTGCATTGGCTTTACGATCAGCAACACATTCGTAAACTGGAGCCCAAGGCACCTGAATATCATCAGCACGTTGCCCAGGACTATGCTGATGTTGCAGGTTATTATGCGCATGAACGCCGCCAGCGTGGCGAGTCGTCTCAGTACGGCGAACAAATGAAGGCCCTGCTGCGATCGCTATCAGAATGTAGCGGCCAATATGATAAATCCCATCATGAACTGTGTTTTAAGGAAGCATTTGGCTACGGTGGAACTTATATTGGTTATATTGACCATCCTACTAAGGAGGCTCTGGATAACCTGGCGCGGGCAGAGCATCACGCTCTGGAACGTGCTTATGCGTTGCCGTTCAATCGTGATGATGCGCTTAAGCGAAAGTTGGTGACCAAGGTTCTGGGATGTCTCAAGCAAGCCGATGGTGAAGCACTTAAAAAGAAGGTTGAAGCCACTGTGCGGCGTAGCGATAATGATGACTATTTGGTTGATCATGCACAGCGTATAGCGGATGAGATGGCCAGTGTAAATGGATATCATGGAGGTGATGACCGGCAGTTACCGGCATTGTCTTGTATACCTGCTATCTTGGCGTTTTATTATTCTGAGAAAAATCTACCTGAGATTATTGAGTCAGCTGTCAGGGTTACTCATAATAACGATGATGCCGTGGCCTTTGCGCAGGCCTCGGCAAAATTACTCGCAACTGCAATTAATACAGGTGATATAAAACGGGTGATTGCCTGTGCCAATGAAATTGAAGAAAAACCGACTGTGGCTTTGATTAATGACGCCTTAAGTTCACTTTCATCCACAACTACAGATATGACTCGGCAATGGGGTATGGCCTGTGAGCTTAAGTTGGGTTTTCCGAGTATTGTTCACAATCTTGCAACGTCCAATTCATACGCCCATGGTGTGCGGCAGAATATTTATTCCGGCGGCGATTCCTGTGGTAGGTCTATTGTGTTGGGCGCCGTGCTGGCGGCGTGTTTTGGCGTTGATGGTGATAGAGGAATTCCTGAGAGCTGGTTAAGTAAGCTGGCAGATAGGCAGTGGTATTTTAATCATCTTCTTAGCTAGTGGAATGGATACGCGTCTGCTGCTGTTAAACGCTAACACGGTTGATATGCGCGGAACTGGGAACAAGCTCCTGCCGTATAAGTGCTGTGCAGCGCATACTGACAGTTTTTTTATGCGAGTCTGTTGGCAGCCCTTTATATTCTTAAGTCAATCTGGCTAAGCCGTGTACCGCTAACGATTATGTTGAAAAGGACTTGATAGGAAGGCAGATATGAGATCGGCTGAGAGAGTAAGTAGAGCATCCACGCAGGGAGTGATAGGCCATATCTGGAATATTATTGGTGGATCCCTGGTGTGCGGCATGCTGGCTGGCGTTTTTTACCTTCTTCTCGCATTGGTGACAACCCAAATGACCGGTAGCGATCAATACTGGGATTTGAAATACGTGGTCCGTATATTTGCCGGATTGCTGTTTTTTTATCTTGTGGCACCCGTTGTATTCGCCAACGCGTTTACCTTCATTTTTGGTTCCAATAAAGCGCTCAAACGCGCTCGACGGTAGCGATAGGCGCAAACTGGCGCACATTTAAATCAAACCATACATTTTTGCAATGAAAAGCGTGGTGTGAATCCCAGCCTGAGAGGCTGATCACAGTAAACTGATAGGACGAGAAACTATCAGGCTTTACAACGCTATGTGGCGAGCGATTTCTTATCGACCCCTTTTTTGGCTTTTCCTTTTGCTAGGCCAGCTAATGGTCGCAGCGGTGCAGGCTCAACCCAGAGACCCTGTCGTTGAAATTTTCCGTTTTGATCAGGAAGACCATCTCATTATTGATCGTGGTGGTCCGGTTGACATGGCGGGCGATGTCAATGGTGATGGCATCGATGACATTATCGTAGGTGCCGGGGCCGGAGCGGTGCGGGTGATTTTTGGCCCCAACAGCGGGTTCCGAGGAACGATTAATGGCCAGCAGTTGGATGGTAACAGTGGTTTCTCAATTCTTCATGATCTAGAAAATCTGACTGTACTGGCAGGTCTGGGTGATATTAATGGAGATGAATTTGATGACATTATCGTTGGCACTATAAACGGGACACAGGTGATCTTTGGTCGACCAGGTGGGTTTGATCGTTTTGTTGATATCAATGATCTCGATGGCAGTAACGGTTTTCGTATTGCATCAGCTGCAACTTCGGTAAGTGCTGCCGGTGATATCAATGGCGATGGAATCAACGACATACTGTTAGGAAATGCCAATGCAAGTGCAAACGGATTAACAGGCGTTGGAATTACGTATGTCATTTACGGTCGTCAAACGGCGTTCCCGGCTGATTTTTCTACGGCTAGTTTAAATGGAAATAATGGTTTTGCCGTGCTCGGTACAAACACTGAAGATCGGAGCGGATTCGCGGTTGCGGATGCGGGCGATTTTAATAATGATGGGATAGATGACTTCCTGATAGGCGCTCCAAATAAAACACAAGAAGGAGAGGCTGAGGTTGGTGAAGCCTATGTGATTTATGGTCGTCGGGAATCTTTCCCGGCAGCCATTAGTCTGGCAGATATCGATGGTAACAATGGCTTGATTTTTATAGGCAGTGACATACAGGATTCTCTTGGTAGCTCTGTCAGTGGTATTGGAGATATCAATCACGATGGATACGATGATGTTGCGATTGGTGCACCTGGTAAAGGGCCTTTTGGATCTCCATCGGATTACCCTGGTGAGGTCTATGTGCTGTTTGGCAATCGTTCGCTGAGTGAGAAAAACGTTAGAGAAAAAGATCTTGATGGCGAAAATGGTTTTATCTTGCGCGGTATCCGAGGTGGTGTGGTACCGATAGAAGAGAACGAAGCGATATGGGGCGATTTAGCAGGAACATCAATTGATGGGGCAGGGGACATTAATGGAGACGGTATTGACGATCTCATGATTGGTGCTTCGCACACCATCATAAACCCCAGGCGCAAAGGCGTTGGACAAGTCTATTTTGTGTATGGGTCTGAAAGCAGTTTTCCAGAACGCTTGCCACTGTCCGATCTTGACGGTGGCAATGGATTCAGGCTTAACGGTATTGGCACAACAGACTATTTTGGTGTGTATGTTCGACGGGCCGGTGATTTTAATGATGATAAACGTGACGATGTCATTATTGGCGCTTCGGGACAGAGTAACAGCTACGTTTATTACGGCACAGACCCTTGGGCCGCTATCACGCCGGCCGCACCCACACCAGCGACGAATGGCACCCCATCAGCAGGCTTTCCAGCCATTGCTTTATACATGACCATGGATGCGCAGCCCTTGGCGTTTAACGAATTACCAGATCCTACTGGTCCATCTCCACTGCCGCCTGGTACCTCGGTTAAGCTAGGTAGCTCTGATACGCCTGGCGACATCCCGGCTAACATACTGGAACCCGTTGCTCCGCTAAGGCTCACCGATCCCATCCCTGAATCAGTAAGCAATCAGTTAGCGCCGATCGATCAAATAGTCGAACAAGCTTCTGCGGAATTCTCTGAACCTCAACAAGTACTGCCAATTGTTACGGATGAGCCGGCTGAGCCAGCTGACGTCGCGCCTGGAGATAGTACAGCGCCTGCCCAGGAAATTACCGAGGCACCTGCTTCTGATGTTGTTAGCCCAACAATCGCTTTTGACGATGCAGATGAACTTGATAGTGCCGTTGTTTCAAACGAAGCAGCGGCTCCAACCTTGCCTGAGCCGAATTTTGCGCTGCCGGCGATATCTGATCTTTCCGATGTGGATATACCTCAAGCCGATGCCGGCGACCAAAGCAACCTCGTAGCGTCTGCTGAAAACTCGGTACAGACTGAGAACAGTGCTAACGCTTCCACTACCGGTAGCTCAGGAGATTTTGTGCAGGTCGGTTCGGGTGCTGTTCTTGCACTTCCCTTTTTGTTGCTGCTAAGTGGTTTCTATCGAATCTGGAGATCTATTTTAATTAGCCGCGTACGCTTTTCGTAAATGTTTCTGGCAAGCGTCTAGCCGGGACACTGTTGCTGATTACTCATGAGTGGCATGCTTTTTAAAGAGCGTGCATCCTAAAATACTGGGTAATAAATATCTGCAGCCGGTCATGCGACATGAATTAATGGTTCAGGCGTATTCATTCGATCCGTAAGGTGCTTATAATAGTGCAGGTAATGAATATCTCAATGAACATGCGAAAAAATCGTACATCGGGTACAGCGACTTATATTCCTTGGTCTGCGGCGATCCTTAGCTTGTCATTGATCGCAGCATGCAGCAGCGATTCACCCGACCCTGTTGGAGCCGAAATTGTTGCCGAAAATTCAGATAATAGACCTGGTGTCGTAGTCAATGGATTAAATGGAGCTGATACCCAGAGCACCAGAACGTTATGGTTTGTTAACGCCTTCTTTTTTCGAAGTGATACTGCGCCATTAGGTAGTAACGATGCCGGTGTCAGTTTATTCCAGCTTAATGATGAATTTGTTATTGAGGATCTGTTGGGATTCGCTGACCCAGATGTGGGTCGTTGTGACATAGACAGCCTGAATCCGGGAATCCCGGTTGATAATATGAATAGCGGTAATGACGATGATAATGGCTCCAGTAGTAGCACGCAGGTGAGTGGCGGACCAGCGCTTACAATTGATACACCGCAGGGGCCATGGGCACAGATTGGCCTTGATGCATCCTCAGACGAAATCAGATACGAAAATAATTCACTACCTGGTCCAATACCCGCGAATGCTAGTCTATACGTTCTCGGTGATGTCTTCCCGCAAACCTTGTCGATACCGCTAGTTGAGCCCTTAGTACCGGTTCGCTTGAGCCCTGATTTTGATGAACCGTTAAACGAAAACACCGTGTTTTCATGGATCCCTGGATCGGACCCTGACGTTTATATCCAAATTACATTTCGCGGCTTGGATATAAACGATAATTTCATAGAGTTTCCTGGTCGATGCATCGCTCCAGATACCGGTAATTTTTCCATGCCGCCTGATGCCTTAGCCTTGTTGCAGGGTTATCCAGACAAATTGGTGGTCCGGTATGAGCGTGTTTTGAATACAGCTGAGGTACGAGGTGATATGGTGATTCGAACGCGTATGAAGGTGGTTGAATAACAATGAATGCAATGTATAGATTCCTGATAGTATCCTTATTCTTTGTATTGAGCTGCGGTAACGCTCTTTCGCAAACCGATTCTACGTCGGCAGGCGTGGCAGGAGCCGCTGAAGAAGCAGTCGATCCGGTCTTCTTGTTTAACTCCACTTGCTATACCACCGTGCCTGACGTGAAAAAGATTCAGGACATGGCTCTGCGGTTCGCCTGGGGCAGCATGACCGGGGAAGATCTGGAACGGTTTAGCCCCATCGACAATCCAAAGCTATTGCAAGGATGGGATGTTCGACTATCAGAACGCATATTCAGGCTTGGCTTGGTTCAATCAGCGCCCCCAGCGGATTTCATAGAGACATTTCCAGATTTTAAAGATGCGCAGTCAACCTCTTGTTCACTGGTGCTCGATGGTCAGGACGCTTCCGATGTTATCGCCGAAAGAATGAACACATTAGTGGGCAAAGCTCCGATATCTGTAGATATTCCAGAGGGGGATTTATTGACCACCACCTGGGCTGGTGGTAATGACACTGTCAAGGTTTTTGTATTTTTTAAATCTGATGTCACCGGCAGTGCCAATTTACTCAACGTCACTTTGTTCACGCTTTAAAACGTTCACACGTTGAAAATCGATTGCTGTCCTGATTAAAAAAGAACTCTTTATTGTCGAAGGTATTTCTGCTGAAAATGCGCTAAAGCAGGCGATCAATCAGCAGATACAACAGGTATATTCGATTCGGGGAAAATTTATTTCGGTTCGAGATGCAAGCTTAGGGCGCGTCTCAAATAACGAACAATGCATCAAACTCCTTGAGGTGCTTGGGTGTGGCCTTGCAGAGAATTGCGACCCCACTGCCGTCCCATTTTCCAAAATTATTATAGTGCCAGATCCCGATGTGGACGGTACGCATACCCGTATGCTACTACTGGCTTTTTTTAGTCATTACCTTCTCCCTATTGTTCAGGCAAAAAAACTTTGTATGATAGAGACGCCTTGCTATCGAGTGAACACAGAAGATGGAAGGCAGTTTTTATGCGGTGATGCTTATCTCGAAAAATTTAGACAAGCTGAGCCACATACGACAAACATAATGCCACTACGCAGTGTCGCGCAATTTAATCCAGAGGAATGCCATCGCTATTTGCTTAGTTCGGAGTCGATCTATCGTCGTCAATTTGTTGTCTGATTGGTGAATGCATTTTTGATATCGTAATGAATCGAAAAACATCCGTAATCACGCTGGTTAATAGCCATTGAATGTTAATGATTGTATGTGCAGCTCCGGTATTTGTGACAGATTGTCAGTATGTAGCGGACCTTTGCATAGAGTGGATTATCATATAGGGCATGTCTAGAGGCTGTGGGAACGGTTGCTTCTATCAGTTTCTTTAATATTGATCTTACTCACAAAGGAGAGTTGTTATGGATCCGATTGGTTTAGTTGTATGGATTGTGATTGGTGCTGTCGCGGGTGCTTTGGCTGGTAAGGTAGTGGGTAAAAACAACACGCTTGTTACCAACATTGTTGTTGGGATACTCGGCGCTTTTATTGGGGGCGTCTTGTTCAGTGCATTGGGAGCCAGCGCAGGTGGTGGACTAATTGGCTCGTTTGTAACGGCGTTAGTGGGCGCTATTGTATTATTGATTATTGTTGGGATTGTTCGCAAAAAATAAAGCCTGTGTGGTTTTGATGTAAAGCGATAAGTACCATTTTAGTCACCCTGGGGCGCTTTTAGCGCCCTTTTTTCTGCCTCAAATGTGTTAGCTTGAGTAATACGATAAATAGCGAAGGGTCATTGAGGTTGTGGCGACTAATTTGGAAAAAACCACAAACGATGCAGAGCTTGGTATGGGGCTTAACAATAGCAAGGCGATCACAGAATTATTGGCGACCAATTCTGTACCCTTTGAAACAGCCCATGCGATGCCAAGCAGTGTGTACACATCAGCTGATTTTCTCGAAGCCGAACTCGAAACCATTTTTTCAAAAGACTGGTTTTGTGCAGGGCGCGCATCGTCTATCACAGAGCCTGGGGAGTACATCACACTAGAGCTCGCTGGGCAGCCGGTTATGGTGATCCGCGACAGCGATAATCAATTGCGCGCCCAATCGAATGTTTGTCTGCATCGTATGTCGACTTTACTCGAGGGTAAGGGTAAAACCCGATCAATAGTGTGTCCCTATCATGCCTGGACTTACGAGCTTGATGGAAGCTTGCGTGGTGCGCCGGCAATGCAGGCCAACGCATCATTCTGTAAGGAAGGTATGCAACTCCCCCAAATCAGATGTGAAGAGTGGTTGGGGTGGATTATGATAACGCTCAACTCTGATGCTACGTCTGTTCACACACAATTGGCTGAGGTAGAAGCCCTAATTGATGACTATGGCATGGCGGAGTATCAAGAAACGTTTTTCGAAACTCATTTATGGGATACAAACTGGAAAGTGTTAGCTGAAAATTTTATGGAAAGCTACCACTTGCCCGTTTGTCATCGCGGTACGATAGGAGGCCTGTCAAAACTTGAAGAGATGGTTTGCCCGCCGGGCAGCGCTGCGTTTAACTACCATACCATTCTAAAAGATGATTCGCTAAAAATTGCAATCGCACATCCAAGCAATACGCGCATGAAGGACGACAGGCGTCGTACAACCTATTTACTGGCCATTTATCCAAGTTTGTTAATTACGCTCACTCCAGGGTACTTTTGGTACCTTTCCTTGCATCCACAGGGAGTAGGGCAAGTTAAAATTCTTTTTGGTGGAGGTATGTCGCCAGATTATGTGAACGACGCTGAAGCACAACAGCACTTTACATCACTAAAAACGTTGCTAGACGAGGTGAATGTTGAAGATAGAGGGTGCACAGAAAAAGTATATAAAGGCCTCTGCTCTAAACTGGCATCGCCAGGTCCATTGTCACACCTGGAACGGCCCAACTATGACTTTGCGCAATATCTGGGCAAGCATGTGTCCAAGTCGGCTGATACTTAAAGTTGTCAATGTAGAATGGGGTGTGACAAGCACCCGTATTTCAACCGAGTTCTATCAAATTTTATTTTTTTGCAGAAAGTGCAAAAGCTTAGCCAGCATATCATCGCAGCGCTTCAATTCTGATTTTTCTATGTATTCGTCGGGTTTGTGCCCCTGATCCATTGAGCCTGGCCCACAAACAACGGTTGGAACCGATAAGACAGATGAAAACAAACCGCCTTCGGTTCCGAACGCTACAGTGGTGGTGTTATGTGCGCCGGTCAGTGACTTCACAAATTCAACCACCTGAGAATCCAATGGTGTGTCGAGGCCAGGGTACTGATTGATGATTGTGTAGTTAAGATCGGCTTGACTAAATTCAGATTTTAATGGTGCCAACATTTCATCTGCGCGCTTTTTTATGTTGTCCAGGATAGTATTCGGATCATCCCCAGCGACATTTCTGATTTCAAAATCAAAAATGCAGGAATTAGGCACTATGTTTAAAGCAACTCCAGCGTTGATCTTACCAACATGGAGTGTTGTGTAGTCAACGTCCTCAATTTGTTGCTTGCTGCAACGACGTTTGATTGAGTTTTGTGTATCCCGAATGATGCTGATAATGTCGCTCGCCATATAAATCGCATTAAGAGCTTTTGGAGCCAGTGCTGAATGCCCTTCTTGGCCTGTGCATTTGACGCGAATAGCGGTTTTGCCTTTATGCGCTGTTGCCACATTAAGGCTTGTGGGTTCACCCACAATGCATATGCTGGGTTTAGAAGGTGAATTTTGTAACATCGAAATCATGGAGTGAACGCCGACACAACCAATTTCTTCATCGTAGGACAATGCGATGTGTAAGGGCGAGCGCAGTTTGTGTTGCGACGCTTCAATGGCTATGGACAAAGCGCTGGCAATAAACCCTTTCATGTCGGTTGTGCCTCTACCGTAGTAGCGCTCATTTTCTTCTGTCAGTTTGAAAGCCGGCTTTGTCCAGTTTTGTCCGTCAATGGGTACGACATCGGTATGGCCAGACAGCATGACACCGCCAGATTTATCTGGCCCTACCATGGCATACAGGTTGGCCTTTTTCGCATCGTCGCTGGGAATCAGCTTTGAATCTATTTTATGTTCGGACAGCAGTGATTGCACATAGTGAATAAGCGCCATGTTGGAGTGGCGGCTCACGGTATCAAATGCAATGAGTCGCTCCAGAATTGCCTTGGTACTCATTGTAGAGCCCAATTCATGGGTCACCTGCGACTCCGTATCCTGGTGCTATTGCAGGATCTAACGCTCTACTAATGTAATCTGAGATTTGTGGTTGGTATACCGCCCAGGCCGTTTGTAACTCATGCAGGGGGCATTTCTCAGTCCAGTCACAACGCAGGTCAACTATAGGCCAACTTACTGTGTCCACAATTTTGATGCCTGCAGAATGAATAGGGCCAGCTTCACCGCCTTGTTTAAGACCTGCGTTCATGGCTAGTAGTAAGCGCTCACCTAAATGGCCGGTGCTTTCAAGAAGCGCTTCTACCATCACAGTCGGGACTTGCTCGTTGGCAAGCAAATTACCGCCAGCTGCGACGTTTGTGTCTTTTGCTTCTGCCCAGATACCCAATGCATTACCGCCAGAATGAATGGCGCTGGTGCCGTTGCGATCAACAATCAGTACTTGTCGATAGTTGAGGTGTTGATCGAAACCAGGTAATTGATTTATTACCTCAGGTGCCGATTTTCCCTGACTGAGTTGAGCGAGTGCGTATGTGCCAATAGCAGGATTAGTCACATTTTGAGTCGCTACCGCACCAATTCCTGCTTCTACAAAAGAGCAACGTGCTGCAACAGCTGGAGATGAAGAAGCGATTGCCATGCCCAACATATTTGTGTTGTTGCAACGCGCAACTATTGAGAATGTCATGCGGGTCTCTCTAATTTATTTGGATAGCGGATCATAGGCGTGGCTTAGTCTGGTATGACCGCAGTTGCATCAATTTCCACTAACCACTCCGGACGTGCCAAAGCCTGCACCACCAGGCCGGTTGAAACAGGGTATACGCCTTGTATGTATTCACCCATCGTCCGATAAACGGCTTCTCGATGACGCACATCGGTGATGTATACCACCACTTTGACCAAGTGTTCCATTGATCCGCCGCATTCGTCAAGCAACTGCTGAATGTTTTGCATGACTTTATGGGTTTGCTCAGCTGCGTCATGGCTGGCAATGTTCTTAGCGTCGTCGAGGTTCTGTGGGCATTGTCCCCGCAGGTAAACCGTTGCACCTCTGGCGATTACCGCTTGGCACAAATCGTTGTCAAGATTTTGTTCGGGGTATGTCTCTTTGGTATTAAAGCACCGTATTCTTTTATGGATCATCTTTTCTGCCATTAGCTATAGTGATTAATTCTGCTGAATCTGACTGCGATATCAGCTCTTTTTTGTAGACCGAAGTACTGTGAATTTACTATTTTCTGCCACTGTATCGCAGTGACCAAAGAGTTGCCTCAAGCGTTGCCGATAGCTCAGGTGGCGATTACACACTATCCAAAGTTCGCCTCCTGTGCGTAAACAGCGTTTTGATTGCCTGAGCATTCTTAAAGCCAGATGTTCATCCACAACATGTTGTTGGTGAAAAGGTGGGTTGCATAAGATAAGGTCGAGTGACTCTTTGTTTGTAATTTCCAGGCCATCCGTACATTCAAATGAAGCGTCGATTTCGCGATCCGGAAACAAATTCATATAATTCTCCTGTGCAGATTGTATCGATAAATACGATTCATCAATAAAAGCCATATGAGCCGACGTGTGTAATTTCAGATAGGCCAGGCCCAATACTCCGTTTCCACAACCTAGATCAGCGACCGACGTAGCTGCGGGCATTTTATCGAAATACGACAGAAGAAAGCGAGTGCCAATATCCAAACGCTTTTGCGAAAAAACGCCAGCGTGAGATTTCAGTTTTAGCCCTGTGTCTTTATCCTCGTAGTAGCTGGGGTAGGGAGACTGGAGCGTTGTATTGGCAGCGGTTGGACGGGCAAATATTAGACGTGCTTTTTTTACTGCGAGTGACGTGTTCGCCGGGCCAAGAATTTTCTCCATCAATTTAAAAACAGTTGCAGACAGGTGCTTAAGCATGGCCGCGGCAATGATTTTTGTATCTGAGTGAATGCATGTTTTCAGCTGCGTCAATTGTTGTTCGAGTAAGGCGAAGGATTTTGGAATGCGCAACAAAACAACGTCAAATGAATTTGTCGGTGTAGAGGTGGAAGGCAGAAACTGTATAGAGCCATCTAGCGTATTGCGCCGCAGATTCTCCCGGCAGGCGTGATGCGACATCCAGGAATCTGACCATGTCACAAGTTTATGTTCATTAAGCGCACAGGCAAGCGCACCAAAGTTGTCGTTGATCAACAGGATGTTGCTTGTATTAGTCAATTGTTCCTCTTCATGTATATGCGAGAGCAACAACTCATCCGCAGCGTCCCAGGGTCGTAGGGTCGGGATGCTTGAAGGTGGCCAGCGTTGAAGCTGGAATTGCCCGTAAGCACAATGAAGAGAGGGGGCCATAGTTGTCATGGAATCGCCTGACGTTGCCGGATGCTAAATCGCTCACAGTTTACAAAAGGGTTGCCATCATTGCTTTATTGTGCGCCGATTAACAATCTACAGGGGGGCTACTTCAGTATTTTAGGCAAATTTGTTACATGAATACGCCAGTTTGACGTTAATGAGGGTATCAGTAGGTATACCAAGTTGATACTTTTTTAAGCAGTGTCCAATGGTAACTAGTGGGCAAATGGCGAGTAATATGACTGATTCTCCGCTTTTCAGGAGTGTTGCATTGGTGGTCGACGACGACCAAAGCACATGTGATGTGGTTGCCGCTATCCTCGAGCAGGAAGGTTTTACTGTTGTCACTGCAAACAGCGCAGAAGAAGCGCTGGAGCATTTTGGCGTGCATGTATTCGACATTGTTTTTACTGATGTGTGTATGGATGGTATGAGTGGTTTGGAATTGCTGGAACGAATCCCCAATATGGATCCGGCGATCAAGACCGTCATCATGACCGCGCACGGTGGCTTTGATGTTGTCTTGCAAGCCTTGAAGGGTGGTGCTTACGACTACATTGAGAAGCCCATTGATGATCATGCGCGAATTGCTAGCATGGCGCGTAAAGCGCAGGCGCACGCAATTCTAGAGCGTGACAATGTCGAACTGTTAAGCAAACTGAAGACAAGTCACAAAAAACTAGCTGATGCTAATGCTCAACTAACAGAATTGAATAAAAAGCTTGAAAGCCTCGCGGTTACCGATGGACTCACTGGGCTGAAAAATCGACGCTTTATTGATGCTGCTGTGAAAAAAGAAATTGCCTTGTATCGGCGATATAACAACCCGTTTTCAATGCTCATGCTGGATGTGGATCACTTCAAGGTCGTTAACGATCAGTTCGGCCATAAATCCGGTGATCGGGTTCTTTGTGAATTAGCAAAAATTCTTGCCGATAGCAGTCGACTCACTGATACGGTAGGGCGCCTGGGAGGAGAGGAATTCTTTCTGCTTCTGCACGGTACAACGGTAGTTGGGGCTGAAATCGTCGCACGACGCATTCTTGATCAAGTTCGTCAACTCTCCGTAGAGGTGGAAGAAGGCGTTGTTAACGTTACGGTGAGTATTGGCATTGCAGGCATTGACGGTGTCCACAACAAGCTCGATCCAGAGCAGGTCATGGGGTTGAGCGACAAGGCATTGTATCGAGCCAAGGACAATGGCAGAGATAAAATTGAAGTTATTACCAATGGCACCGATCACGACCGTTTGGTTGCGTGATTACCTGACTTAATAATACGGTCTGGAATCCCTTTCAGGCCTTTCCACAATACCATACGGTGTACCACAACATCACAGGTATGTTTAATCAGCATAGCCCTGTAAGTTTCGTGTTATAAACTGTGCCTATTAATATTCTGTATTAAGCGTTACCCTTTTTCCAAAAGCGTAGTTGACCCAATTGCGCGTTTTAAGGTAGCCCGAACCGCGTGAGGTGTAAAGTGTTGGTGATCAGAGGTCGAGTGTGGGCGGTTCTGCTAACGTTACTTTTTCTAATTGCCAGCGGTTCAAGCCGGGCTCAATCGGTATTCGATACGGGGGAAACGCAACGCAGCTATAGCTATTTCCAAGTGCAATATCTGTTGGATCAGGACCCGATTAAAAACCCTTTCCTGTTTACAATACTTTTGGACGTAGGTTCCGGTTTCTCACTTACGGGAGAGTATCTCGACCTGACTGCAGACTTTGACAACATAGATGAATTTGGCAACATCAACCGAGTCAGTACCTATATTATCGAAAGAAAGCTTGGAGTGAACTACCACAGACAAAGTACACGCTGGTCGCGGGTTGATTGGTTAGTTTCGTTATTGTACGACAGCATCCTTGTAGGGGCCGAAGCCACAGATGGCACTAAGATAGAAATCACCAGTAACGGAGTAGATCTTGAGCTCGGTGCACGGGCATCCTTGCTACCCTCTCTTGAAGCTCAGTTGGTGGTGTTATTGCCCTATTTTGATGGCGCTTTTCAAGATGAAGTGATAAATGCGACAGTAGTCTATCGTCTATTAAACCAACTTGACCTTGCACTGGGTGCGCGTAATCTCGACGACCCGAATTATAGTGTTGGTTTACGCTATGTTTGGTAAAACTTGATTTTTACAATAATTTTGTTGCCGCTATGTTTTTCGGCTAGCCAGCAAGCCAGGTGTCTATTGGTACAATCGCTCCACGGTGTTGTATAACACGTGCTGCACAATTGTGGCCAGCCACTAGCGCGCTCGGCTGCTTTTTGTCGTATATCCAGCTGGCAAGGTAACCGCCATTGAAACTATCTCCAGCTGCTGTACTGTCCACAACCGATTCGACTACGATTAAATTCCCGCTATCAGCGGTCACAGCGTGTTCATTTGTATTTTCGTCGAGGGTCAGATTATATGCGCCTTTAGCACCGCGTTTTAGAGCGCCTTGTTTTATGCCATAGCTTTGGAGTCGTTCAATTACAGCGCTCTCGCTGTCATCTTCAAATAAATTTTGCTCGTCATCAACTGAGGGTAGTGCGATATCGCAGTTGCGATAGGCTTGCTCTGTAAACTGTCTGGCTTCGTCTGCAGATTGCCAAAGGTGCGGTCGGTAGTTAGAGTCAAACGCGACCCATTTATCTTCGTTTTTTCTGAAATGATTCAGGTAATTCAAAAGCTGGGTTCTTATTTGTGACGGCAGCACGGCGAGTGTGATGCCAGAATAATAAATTCCATCATATTGTTCGAGGCTTTGTAGCGCCGGACCAAATGGTTCCTGAAACAGTAGCCTTGCGGCAGAGCTATCGCGCCAATAACTGAAACTTCTTTCACCAAATTCATCTGTTGAGATTGCATATATACCGGGTAAGCGTTTGCTGTTTCGGGCAATATGATTTGTGTTAATAGACTCGCTTTCAATCATAAGCAGCATTTGATCGGAGAATGTATCGCAACCTACGGCACTGACAAAAGAGACGCTCGCATCTGAGCCTAAATCAGCCGCAGTTCTTTTGAGATAGATCGCGGTGTTCAAGGTATCGCCCGCGTAGCCCAGCTGCACGGACGACACTAATTTGCTGGCTGACTCTAGTTGGTGATCGGCGTCTTGGGCAGTCGGAGTGACACCGTTACCCAGTGAAAGCTCGATCATGGCTTCTCCGATACAGGCAATTTTCAATTAAGTCATTCTCGTACAGTGCCAGGACAGCATGGTAACAATTAATTGAGTTCAACCTTAGCCAAAACTGCATTGGAAGCGCCAGTTGACCCAATATTGATCAATTCGATAGCTGGTTCACAAAGTCCTGGGAGGATGGAATCTAAGTTATTCGTGAATTGAGTCGATAAATTGTCTGAAAGCCGTGGTTTTAACCAGCTAATACAGGCAGCAAATTTGATTATTGTCGAAGAACATTTACGTAACGCGATGAGTTCGGGCGCACAGCGTCCAGAAACCTGTATCGCGTTGCGTCTGCTGGCAATGTCTATTGTGGCCATAATGCTGCTGCTAACTGGCTGTGCATCAGCACCGGAGGTTCAAGCCCTGTCGACCACGGCCAGTGGCTGGTCTCACTCGGCTGTGATAACGACCAATAACAAGCTGATCACCTTGTTCGATCCAGTAGATCTGGCCCATCATGAACAGGACCCTGAAGATTGGTATCGGTATGATTTTGCGCATGCGGATGATCTGGCTACCGGTCGATTTGTGGCTGTCATGACAGCTCGAAACGGTCAATTCAATGTGCGCATTACCAATGATCCATTAAATGATGAGGAAGTCATTGCGGCTGGTCCGCGAGCAATAATGCGATTACGTGTCATCAATGATCGATTGCTGTTATCCGGGGGAGAGGCATGGCCGTCGATCAAAACTAGCTCGCGTAAATATGCTTTTGACCCGCGCTGGTTTGCGATCGAAAACGGAGACTATAAAGTCATTGTCACTGCAATGAATACCAATGTGGCTAAAGTGGTGGACTATGTTTTTCAGATTATTCCGGTCGATGACATGAAATCGGTAAAGTATGCGCCGGGCCTTGCTCAACTGATTGTTGGAAAGCCTGCGGGGGTGCTGGGTTTTAAGGCCGAAGGGTATCACTACCCGCAGGCTTGCCAAAACGTACCGGCAACGGCTAGCTGGGTGGCGATGGGTTCTGAGCACTTGCCAATATCGGGCACAACACAAGAAGTAGAATTGCCTCGTGCTATCCATGAGTATGCTTTGTCGCGGAGTAATTCGCAGGGGAATTTTCGGCTGCCTCTGGTTATGTCGCGCGAGTCTTCTCCTGGTTCTATCGGCTATTACATTGAACCTGCATACTGGGATAAGAGTCAGTTGGCAAACGGTGGCCTAGCCGTCGTATCCGCGCCAGTAGTGTGTACGGTCAAAATCATGGACGTGGTGCCTGATCCTGACAATTTCAAACTGGCTATAAAACCTTTTCGGTTAAGTTCGGACAAGTTGAGCTCGAATCAAAAGCGAGAGCTTGTTGATCAGTTCTCTCGATGGGCCCGCGTTAATAGTGTGCCGGGTTGGCGTTTTCATACGTCAATGGCGGAGCGTGCTCGCGATGACAGTTCTCTGATATTGGGTGTAATCAGTTTGTTAAAACTTAATATCAAAGAAGCCGAAAGTCTGCTACAAAGCAGTAACTCCCAAAGTGCTACGTACCTGATAGATCGATTCCCAAGGCAGTAATACCGGCGTAGTGCTCTTATTTTAAATTGCCTGTCAATCGTCGCAGCTTGCGATGCTGAACTTTCTGATATTTGTTGACATCCCAATTATGTGTTGTGTTGCTTGACACCTCATTAAAAAATTGCAAAGGTGATGGTATTGTTTTTGTACGTACGCTTGTGCTTGTACAAATTTCGATATAAGAACAGCGATTTCTATAACACAGTATTCGCTACTGTTTAATCCACAGGCTCAGTGGCAGTCTGCATAAGGGGATGTGTATATGATCAATAGCATGATGAGTTCCTCGTTAACGATATCATCACTGCTCGAACATGCTTCACGTTATCATCGTGACACAGAGATCGTCTCTGTAGAGTCGGATCGCTCGGTAGTCGTAAAGCACTGGTTCAGTGTCGCGCAGGGAGCACGCAGTCTTGCATCAGCACTAGATAAATTAGGTGTGCCAGAAGATGCCTGTTGTGCAACCTTAGCCTGGAATAATTATCGACACCTTGAAATATACTTTGGTGTTGCGGGAAGCGGTCGTATTTGTCACACGATTAACCCACGGCTTTTTCCTGAGCAGCTTGAGTACATTATTAATCATGCAGATGATCAAATAGTATTTTTTGACACAACGTTTTTACCGCTGGTATCTGCCTTGCAAAAAAAGATCACGGGTGTTAAGCACTTTATATTAATGGGCTCTAACAGTGATTCGGCACGAGAAGATGCAGTAGCACAAATTAGCAATCTACTGTTCTACGACGATCTGATTGCCTCGGCTGAGGCTGACTACCAATGGCCTAATCTTGATGAGCATAGGCCGTCAAGCTTGTGTTATACCTCAGGTACCACGGGGCATCCAAAAGGTGTTTTGTATACTCACCGCTCTACCGTGCTACATACTATGGGCGCTAATACACCCGACGGCTTAGCGATTTCAGCCAGTGATGCTGTTATGCCCGTAGTGCCTATGTTTCATGTTAATGCCTGGGGTGTGCCTTATGTTGCAGCGGCCAGTGGTTGTTGCCTGGTTCTGCCAGGCCCGGGGCTCGATGGAGAAAGCCTGGTTAAACTCATTGATGATCATAAAGTTTCATTGGCACTGGGTGTGCCAACCATCTGGATGGGGTTGTTGGCAGCGCTTGCAAAGACTGGCAGCAAAATACCTTCGCTTAAGCGCACAATTGTAGGTGGTTCGGCGTTGCCCGCTTCAATGTTGGAAACCTTCCGTGATAATTATGATGTGGATTCGATTCACGCATGGGGAATGACCGAAACCAGCCCGCTTGGCACAATTAACCAGTTGTTGTTTAAACATCTAAGTCAACCTGTGTCTGAGCAGCGGGAAGTTCGCTTGGGGCAGGGCAGAGCGTTATATGGTGTCGAACTACGTCTAATGGATAAAGACGACAAACCTGTTGCACAAGATGGTGTTACCCAGGGGCGCTTGCAAGTTCGCGGTTTATGGGTTGTGCATACCTATTTCAAAGCAGAACACTCTGCGTTAACCGATGACGGTTGGTTTGATACCGGTGATGTGGCAACTATTGATGAAGACGGTTATATGATTATACGAGACCGGTCCAAAGACATGATCAAATCTGGCGGAGAATGGATTTCATCGGTTGAGCTGGAGAATATCATTGTAGGTCATCCGGATGTGGCCAACGCGGCGGCCATCGCTGCACAGCACAGCGAGTGGGGCGAGCGACCGGTGTTGGTTATTGTTTTGAACGATGGCAGTGAAACGTCTGATAGTGAGCTTTTGCAGTACTTTGAAAATAAAATTGCTAAATGGCAAATTCCGGATGCCGTTGTCTTTACCGATACGCTGCCCCTGGGTGGAACAGGTAAAGTACTAAAAAGCAAATTGCGCGAGCAGTTCGGTCAACTTCTGCTTGAGTGAATTCGGATCATAGGGCAAAAAAACCGTTTTAGAAAATGTGTTTTATAATTACGCACTAATAACACGAGTTGGATAGGGCTTGCTTTGGAGAAGTAAAAAATAAATTGCCTAATCTTTAGTATAAGAATTACTGGCGCAATACTTGACGCTATTCAGTTTTAAGGTTGATAAATGGCGGTTTCAGCGACACGCTGTGCCGCGTGTCGCGTTCGCCTTGCTTGCGCTCGGCTTGCATTCATTCATGTTCAATATAGAATTACGTTTGTTTCCAAATGCTGAGGCGGCCGTGTTTAAAAATATAAGCAAGTTAAATAAATCAATGTGTGTCATGTTTGCACCGTTGTTTCTGCTGGCCGCTTGCGGTGGCGGTTCAGATTCACCTGCACCCGAATCCGGTGCACCAAACAATAATCAATCCTTTTTAGATTTTCTCGACTCATTTGACGATGATGAAGAGTGCGACCCGGTCGATGCAAGCTGTTTTTTCGACCTTAGGCCAGGCATAGATGACAGCCATGTTGTCACCCAGTTTGATGGCATCTGGACTGGCACATGCAGAAACTTTGAAGGCGGGCTCAGCCAGGTTATCACTATGGAAATTAGTGGTCAGAGCGGCACTGAAACGCAACGTCTTTTTACTGATACCAGTTGCACCTCTCCAGCAATCCCTGCTGTTAGAGAGGCCGACCTGGATATATTCTATTCGTCTATTTTTACTGACGGTATCGTGGGGGTTAATAACACCGTTCTTGCGAACGTGACTGCATCGGATATCCGATTCGACGGGGCACAGCCCAGCGAAGATCAAGAGGCCGCTCTTCAGGCCGATGGAAGTTTTCGTACATTTTTTACGGCGTTCCGACTCAGTGATGACACCACCACTTTTTTTCAGGCAGTGCCCAGTGGTTTCAGTGACGGTAGCAATGCTGACGACAGAACATTCGATTTTGATTTTAATTCAAGCGGGCTTGTCCGACAGTAGTCTGTTTGTCGGTAATAGCTCTGTGTAAGATTTGTATTTGAAGGCCCTGCGGTGGTGCACTGCGGGGCCTTTTATTGAACAAGCCTGCCCTAATACCAACGTAACTTGCGCATTACCATCCATCAGCTTTTCAATTGTTTTTAAACAGAGCAAGCTATGTACTTGATGTTTGCTTTATCATCTCTACTATATGTTCGATTTAGATGACAAGAGGTGCATATGATGGGTTTTGACTTTAGTTACATGCTGTTTGTGATGCTGCCAACAATGGCGCTGTCGGGCCTTGCGTCCATGATGGTTAAAAGGACCTTTGCCAAGTATGAATCGGTAGGGACTCAAAAGGGTATGACAGGTGCTCAGGCGGCTCAGCTCATGTTGGAGCGTGAAGGTGTTACAGATTGTAGAATTGAAGCCACCGGCGGGCGACTAAGTGATCACTACGATCCGCGTAACAAAACCCTGCGCTTGTCAGAGCCTGTGTACAATGCAACCTCAGTATCCGCCATTGGTGTGGCTTGTCATGAAGCAGGGCATGCGTTGCAACATGCGCAAGGCTATAAGTGGCTAAAGATGCGTTCAACGCTGGTTCCTATCACCAATATTTCAAGCAAAATGTCGATGCCAGTGATTATGGTCGGAAGTCTCCTGATGGCGCTCGCTCCGGTGTTCGGCATGCCCGTACTGTTACTGGGCTGTGCACTATTTGCTGCAGCGGTGGTTTTTTCAGTAGTAACCTTGCCGGTTGAATGGGATGCCAGTGCTCGAGCAAAAACAGCCATGGTAAACGCTGGCATAGTGAATCAGAACGAGGCGGATGGCGCGGCTTCTGTGCTCAATGCCGCATTTTTAACTTACCTGGCTTCGGCAATTGCATCATTGATGACGCTGCTGTATTACTTGCATCGAACAGGCATACTCAGAATGTTAATGAATCGACGTTGATTAGATTTTCTTGACATTAAATATTTGAGCCATTGCACAATCAACTGTTATAAAACACGTCTTCATGTGACTGTATTCGCGTAAGCCTGTTTGGGCAATCTTGATCTGAAAGAAAGGCTGGCCGCTAACGCTTTTGTGCAAGGTGCACTAAGCAGGAAACAGGAACAATGAGTGAGCCACAGTTAGCAGTAGTAGAGAATGATCTCCTTGATGAAGACAGTTTTTTTGTCGAAAGTATTAATGATGAAAACTGGGATGATGATCTGTTCGAAGATTTAGATTTGTCGCCTGACAGAGTAATCGATGAATCTGAGTTGAATCCGGGTGATGTTGAATTTGTACAGGAAAATTTTAACGACCTTTCGGGTTCCACCGTATTGCCCGATGATTGGGCTGATTTTGACTACGGATGATTGACAGGGGTGTTGCTTAACGCCCCTTATTTCTTTGATTCGGGCAAGCCTCTGTTCCGATCGTTGCAACTTACATGATCTGCATTTGGCTGCATTTTTTGTCAATACCAGGCAAGTTTTCTGTGTAGCGAGACAACGCTGCCAATGATGATTAATGTAGGTGCGCGAACCTCTTTTGTACTTATTATCTCTGGTAAGCTTGAGACAGTACCGGTATAAACATTCTGATTTTTAGTGGTGCCTCTTTCCACCAGGGCAGCTGGCGTATCGCTATTCAGCCCATGTTTGATCAGCTGTTCGCATATGACTGGCAAACCCACAAGTCCCATGTAGCACACGATTGTTTGTGATTGTAATACCAGTTTGTCCCAGGGCAAATCGAGCGTGCCGTCTTTTAGATGCCCGGTCACGAATACACACGATTGCGCATGATCTCTGTGAGTCAATGGAATGCCTGCATAGCTGGCACAACCGGATGCCGCGGTAATGCCGGGTACAACCTGAAAGCGTACACCGTGATCAGACAATGTTTCAATCTCTTCGCCACCGCGCCCAAAAATAAAAGGATCACCGCCTTTTAAGCGCAAAACACGTTTACCCTCCTGAGCGAATTTGACCAAGGTCTCGTTAATGGTCTCTTGTTGCATTGCATGCACATCTCTTTTCTTGCCCACATAGATTCGCTGTGCATCTTCTCGGCACATATTTAAAATCGGTTCTGATACCAGGCGATCGTGTAACACGACATCAGCTTGCTGTATTAATCGTAAAGCACGAAATGTCAGTAGGTCAGGGTCGCCCGGCCCCGCACCAACCAGATAGACCTCACCTTCGGGTTCTGCTGATTCGGCAAAAGAAGTTAGTGTGCTCTCCAGAGTGGCTTTTGCCAGATCTGTATCGCCGTTAAGTGCGTGCCTTGAAACCTCGCCATCAAACGCGTTTTCCCAAAACCTTCTTTGCAGCGCAAGCGTTGGCAGTTTTGAACGTACCCGTGTTCGGTATTCACCGGCAAGCTTTGCAAGGGAAGACACGCCTAAAGGGATATACGCCTCTATTCGCTGTTTGATTAACCGGGTCATAATGGGCGATGCACCACCGCTACTGATCGCTATGGTCAGTGGGTGCCTATCGACAATCGATGGTAGAAGTACATCACCGGCTTCAGGGTTGTCTGCAATATTGCTCAGCACAGCAGCAGACTTTGCCATAGCGGCTATGTCAGCGTTAACAGCGCTTGAATCAGTACAGGCAAGCACTAATGTAGCGCTTGGCAGCAACTCAGAAAATTGCTCACAAGGGTAGCTTTCTGCCAAATGGCTTATCTGCCCCTGGGAAGCAAGTTTGCCTAAATGGGTGTGAATCTTGGGCGCTATGAGCGTTACATTTGCGCCAGCGGCGAGCAGCGATTTGGTTTTTCTGCTGGCTATTCTCCCACCACCCACAACAATGCACAGTTTTTTCTCCACCTTAAAAAACAGCGGTAGGTGATTCATTTAAGCTCTCTGGGATCGTTTATCGCTGATGATGATAACCGACTTAGGATTGAATGGCAGTACTAAGACTTTTAATAAGAGGGGATAATGCGTGGTTTGCTCAAGAGTTGCTAGGAAGCTTCGGAAAAAATCAGCTCAATCGTAGATAGTTCAACTTTAAACCGGCAAGTGCGCCTGTTGTTCTAGCAAGCATAGCCGCGACGTGGGCGCGGCTATGTTATAGACAAACAATATTAAATCAGCTCAATAACCAATACATACGCATCGGAGTTGTCGAGATATTCAGGTAAGTCTTCCATACCTGCTTCAAACACAATTTCCATCGTGTCGCCGATTTTACGGCCAAGCAGAGACTTGGCAAGATACTCAGGTACACCGCCATCCGCAACACCCGCCAAAACAGTAAATGCTTCGTCAAAGTCTTCACTGGACTCCACTTTCTCACCTGTGGTCCAGCTGAACATATCGTATTTCAGGACAACTGGGTCGCCAAATTCAATCGCATTGCCGCTGCCTGCGGTAATCGTTCGGCGAGCTGAAAATGCTGGAACAGCGCCATCTGGAATGTCCACGCTAACACCTTGTGCAGAATTGTTCACCGTGGGAAATTGGAAGTCGTTGTCGATGATGACTGAGCCTGCTTCAGTGACGTTTGTTGAATCACCACTGCTGCTACCGCCACAGGCAACGACCGCAACACTTAATGACAAAACAGCCAGCGTGCTAATTGCGTTTTTTCTAACAAAAGTATTCATAATTTCAATCTCTATAATTTGTGGTCTGGTAGGAGCTTAATGCCCTACCAGAGCTGTAAAGTTTTTGCTTACTTCGCGTGAAGTTGAGCGACAGGCGCCAATGGGAACCAGACATCTTCCATCAGGATGGTCTTGCCATCAGTGCGAGTTGCTCTTGCGAGAAACTTATAGTGATTGACCTGCATGCTCATGATGTTATGAGAGCGCAGGGTGGTAACTTCTCCATCGTCAACTGAGTGATTGCTATTCGTATCAACCCAAATGGCTAATGATTCGAGCTCTGTGCCTGAGAGTTTTCCATCCTTGTCGGAATCAAGCTTTGATAGTTTATGGAAACCATCGGCATAGACGCCAGGCTTGTTACCAAATAAATGTACGCCTGATATTTCTCCTGTTGCTCCGGCATCAATCAAAATCGATTCTTCTGGTCCAAACCATTCAGTGATGCTCTCAAGATAACCGTCACCGGTTATATCGATATTAAATTCACCGCGTATTCGCTTGATGTGGCCATCGTTATTCAGATCGAGTGCTATCGGTGAAATAAGATCACGCGCACAAGCGGCCAGTGCAGATTCAACGCCGTTTGCTACGGCTGACATGTAATGAATCGATGTTTGATCGTAGCCATAGTTTCTACCGTTCCATTCAATCTCCCAAAGGTTGAAGAACGGAGCTGAAAATACGGTTTGTCGTGTTTGTAATACGCGATGCGTAACATCATCTGATGAGAGCGTCACAACCAGTTCTTTATTTCGATCATACAGATTGTACTCTGGCTCAAACCCGAACTGCTCGGCTACGAAGACATCAACACCACCATTGTTGGCACGTCCACCTGTTTCTACACGGCATACTGGTGCATCCGGTGCGCTTGCAACAATAGGTGGCTCTGGCTCTGAAAGATCAATGGTCACAACAGCCGTGGCGTATGAACCGCAAATACCACGTACAAGGTATTCAACTGTAAAGCGTCCAGCCGCTGTAGTGTCTGTTACACGGAGTCGGTTAGCATTAGCGTCAAAGACAACCTTGCCAGGCACGTTATGGCCCAGTACGATAACTTCTTCAACCATGTCACCACATGGCTCGTCGTTAATTAGAATGTCTAAGTCGAAATCTATTCCCACAATGTTGGATGCTGAATCGTCCTCTGCCAATGTGGGGTCGAGCGCAACAGGCAGCTTAACCAGGCCTGCATTTGCATACTGCAGTGTGCAAGCTGATTCACTTGATGTATTGCCATCGGCAGGCAGTGAGAATGTGGCGCTTACGCCATCAGCATTGGCAATGCTCGCCATGCTGGCGGCTTGTTGGCTGTTTAGAGTAAATTCATAACCGTCTGGCTTGCTGAACACGAGTTTATAATCACCTTCAGCTAGTTCATTGAAGACGAAGTTGCCATTCGCATCGCTTTCTATTGTGCTTTGCGCATCTGTTGTGATATTCATTAATTGCACTTGAATATGGCTGATCGTCGTGTCGCCAGTGTTAAATGTACCGTCTTCGTTGGCATCTACCCAGGTCATACCGCAAATCGCATAGTCAGCTGGTGGTATCGCTGGGGGCACCGCTACAAATGCTGCATCAACATTCTGTACATCAGGGGTAGCTTCGCTAAGGCAATTTTCGCCTGTCGTTCCAAGTGGGCCTGCATCGTTATCAAGAGACGCTACACCAAAAGCGATACTTGCCAGCATCAGCGTGGCATCAGCAGGAGTGAAATTCAGCGTATAGCACTGATCTACATCCAGGTTGCCGAAATAGTATTGACCTTGTGCATCTGTTTCACTGTTTGCAATGGTATTGCCATTGAGTTGCAGTTCGACAGGTGTGCTGCTGATAAAGCGTTCAGTATTTTCAATCGTGTTGTTAGCGTTACTATCGAACCAGGCAACTCCGGAAATTGACCCTTTGGTTGGTTCTGGAGGTGGGGTGGTATCGAACAAGGTGCAATCCTGAAAACCTGACCCGTGTTCTCCGTAAATACCTACTGCAGCCGTGCTTGTTCCTGCAGGGGCTGCCAAGGTCACCGAATAAGCACCCGATACATTTCCATTTATATCGGTTGTTTGACTGGCGAGTGTATTATCTTCGGCATCAAGATACGCTAAGGTAATACTGGCGTATTTCAATGTCACTACACCACAGGTCATTTTATACGTAATGCCCGGGCTTGCTGTGGTTTCACGGTAAGCACAACTGTTTTCTGTGAGTTCAGATACATCAACACCAGTGATGTCTGTGTCACACAGTTGCCAGGGTGTTGTCGTACTCGAGCTGGTCAGGAGGTTGTCGTCAACAAGAGACGCCCAAGTTGTGGACGCAAACAGTATTGCGCAAAAAGCGGTCACCGCTAAGGGTAAGCCACGTATCGATCGTTGATTCATGTAATTGGTCCTGTTGTAAATATATATCCTGGCAACAACTTGTTTCACAGCTTTTGAACAAGGCAGGTAGTTAAGCAAAGCTTGAAACTATCCTTGTTCGTTATTCTGGGTGAGAGGCTTTATACGAGCATCCATGTAATTGGCAACGTGCATACGCTTAAGTCTGTACGCAGCCGATATCGCTCTCCCCAGTCAGGCCAGATCGCAGCTTGAATACGCTAGATTTGTGCCATGGAGCCGATCTGAAGAGGTTATGCCCAGCAACGATTTACGGTTTTTATTAATCCGCGTGCTCGCGCCACAAGAATAAGCAGCAACAGCGATAGCGGCATGGCTGACAGGCCCGCCCGCCCGGTGGTGGCGCTGGATTCTGGCGTGGGTTCGCCCAGGTCTTCCAACAGCCTAATTTCGGTCGAATTGTTGGCGCTGTTGGCAAGTAAGTAATCACCCTGCGCGCCATCATGCCCCGGTGTACTCTGGTTAAGGTTGCGAGCCCGCATAACAAAACCATCCCAGTGAGAGTGCATATTGAAGCGATCTTCATTGCGAGGTACATGGTGGAATGAAATGCGGTGCCAAACCACAATATCCTCATTGTGGATAGGCTCATTATTTACAAATTCGAGTATATCGCTGCCGCATTCAGGGAAATATTTCTCGTTTTCACTGACAAAACGCTCGCAATCCGCCTGACGCGTAACAAACATGTCGTACTCGGTGAATGGTTCTGTTTCCGCTCTGACAAGCTTATGGCCATAATGCAGTGGCTCGATGCTATATCCAGGAGCTGTTGTGATCGGCTCGTTACCACTGCTGATCATCCACGAACGCATATAATCGGGTTCAATTAGGCGGGCGGCTTCGTTGCTAAAGGTGCGAGTGACCCTGGATCGACGACCGAGTGCGTCCGGGACAAGATCAATTTCACTAAATCGATCATCAAGATTGTTATCTCCAAGATCAAAGTCCATGCGCCAGTAATAATTGTGTGTGTGCGATAGCCATGATTTTTCTGGTGAGCCTTCCAACTCCCGGCCGTGTGGTGAATGCGTATGATCGGAGCTTCGCTGCAAGGCGCCTGCAGCTCCAATGCTTGGTTGCACAGAACCATCCGAATAGAATGTCCAAGTAATGAGGTAGGCATATGAGCCTACATGTGATACCGAAAAGAGACTTAATGCCTGTGCTTGCCGGGAACCCTGCGCTGTTTGATAGGCTTCATCTTTCTCGCTAATGCGTGTGCAAAGGCCAGGGCTGCCGTTAACATCAATAAGCTCGCCGTCGGGACAGTCATTCTTTGTGAGTGTACCGACATGATGTGCGCCCAAACCAAATTGAGTGACATCATTGTATGTAATGTCGTCGTCGTCATAGCTGACATGTAACTGGGACAAGCTTAAGCTATTAAACACGGATAGAAACACTTGGCCGGGGGGCTGATACCGCACGTGGGATAACACCAGATTCTCCCGTGTCCGTGAATTCCAGCAAAGTGACCAGGCTGCTCCATTGCCGAATTCTGCCTGTATATGCTGCTCGTTATCGCATTCATCGCGTGCCAGCGCGGGGTTGGGCATCCAGCTATATAAGAGATACAGCAGCACAATGCCTGTTCGCATCGCCATTATCTGATCTGCGCCGAGAACGGTGTTTGGGCCGACCAGTCAAACGGTTGTATCTTAAAGGCAGATTCAATTGGAACTATTGCTGGATAATCTTCGCGGCTTGGCAAAAAATGGCGTGCGATACTAAACCAAAGCGCGGTGGGTTGCTCAACAAGCGACTCGCTGTTCACATAGCCTGAAAGGCTATGGCTGCAATCGCCTTCTGTGTATTGATTGTTGGATGCAAGTTGCTCGCAGGCTTTGGCATTTGTAATTGCCAAAGCATACTCAGCCCAGCGGTTATCGGGGGCAATATAGCTGTGCCCCGAACTTTGTGGGTCAAGGTAATAACCCACTTTGGTTGTGCCTGCTGGGCCTGCTGAAATTGTGCTGTCTCGAATATGCCAGGCTCTAAACTGCCTGCGGTTTACTCGTCGAAACTGTTCGGTATGGAGTTTTGTTTTTTCGAGTGAGCGCTTATTCGGTGATGTACCATCTTCAATGAAATTGAATTCTTCGATGATATCGTTGTGCGCTGTTCCAGCAATGGCGAACGTCAACCGCCACGTTGTGAGTATGCTGGCACTCGCCGCAAATAGTTTGTCATTTGTAGTTAAGGCCTGTTGTAGTGCGTCGCCTGGCTTGTGCACTTCAACGCCATAGCGAGCATCCGATGTAAAGCGGCTGATGGTACCGGCCATGTGCATGCTGGGTGTGAGCTCGCCATCTTCGCTAAACTGCCATTGCTGCTTATAGAAATGATTGCCGAATTGTGACCATGCGTGAATGCTTAGCTGATGACGGCGTAAAGACGCAGAACGTCTTACACGCGTAAGAGTGTTGATATCCTGTACAGATGTGCAAATACTGCCTTGGTTCAGTGATTGGCGTATCTGCCCGTGAGTGCACTGTTGCCTATCAGCAGCAACGTGCATATCGCCCAAGCCGGATTCCCCGATTATTGCAGTGGCTTTTCTATCAGCATCATACTTAAATAATATTTGTGCAATGCTGGCTGAATCTAACAACTGCCTGGGTGACTCGTTTGGTGCGCCGTAATATACATTCGCTATTTCCAAGCCGCGCAGATTGTCGATTTTCCAACAAAACGACCATTGTGCGCCGGAATCAAATTGATGTGTAAGTGCTGTGAATTCGCTTAAGCCGCATTCAGCATTGGATGCTGTGGCAACGTCTGTAAATGAAGCAGATAGCAGTGTTAGCAACACGAACAACAGGCGTGCATAGGTGTTGTTACTGGTCTTCATTGGCTCGGTGGAGAAATATTGAGGCATGAGACGCTTAACCGGGCTGACTAGATTGCTTGTATTGGTATAAGAACCTCTTGTTAAAGCAGGATATGAGCCATGATTGTGCTCAAACTATGTTGGGGGAGGGCACGAGATCAAGGCCAGTTCGCTTACTTTATGCAGGGCGTAGCCTTTTCAGAGGTCAAGATCAGAGCATCATCGCCAAGCGAGACACTTGGCGATGATTTCGTTCATTTGGGCAGTCTAAGATTGAAGCTTGTCTTGGGTGCGTAATTTGAAATCGCTGGCATCATGGCGCTCATGTAGTTGTTCGTGCAGTTCGCCAAAGCTTTTGTTAACCATACGACCGCGTTTTACAGCAGGCCGTTTATCGATTTGATTGGCCCAGCGGTTTACGTGTGTATAGGTGTCTGCCTCCAGAAACGCAGCAGCTTCATAAACTCTATTGAGCACAACTGCGCCATACCAAGGCCAAATAGCGATATCGGCGATGCTGTATTCTTCTCCGCTCATATACTCATTGTTAGCAAGGTGCTTGTCCAATACATCAAGCTGTCGTTTGACCTCCATAGTAAATCGATCTATGCAGTACTCGATCTTTATGGGTGCATAAGCATAAAAATGTCCAAAGCCACCCCCAAGATAAGGGGCGCTGCCCATTTGCCAGAACAGCCAAGATAGGGCGTTTGTTCTGGCTCTGGGTTCTTTTGGCAAAAACGCATCAAATTTTTCTGCCAAATACAGCAGAATGGAACCCGATTCGAATACATGTGTTGGTTCAGCTGTGGATCGATCTACCAAGGCTGGAATTTTTGAATTTGGATTGACATCGACAAACCCACTACCAAATTGATCACCGTCGCCAATTTTGATAAGCCAGGCATCGTATTCTGCGCCGCTGATTCCCAATTCCAATAGTTCTTCGAGAAGAACCGTGACTTTAACGCCATTAGGTGTAGCTAGCGAATAAAGCTGCAAATCATGCTTACCCTCCGGCAATGGCTTTTCATGTGTTGCCCCAGAGATAGGGCGATTGATTTTGGCCCACTCACCACCGCTTTCATCATCCCACTTCCATACATCTGGTGGTGTGTAATCTGATAATTCCTGCATTGCCTGTTCCTCTTTGATTCAAAGACCCCCAGATTATACTGCGCCCCCTAAGCCAGGGGGCGATTGTTGAATAGGTATTAGCCCATAGAATCGTCAAGCTCTGCGAGAGGGAATGCGCGTAAAAAATCGAGGAGTTCTTCAGAATCCATATTGTCAGATTCAACGGCCATGGTACCGCCACTCTTTAACTTAACGTTAAGTGCACCACCGTCACCTTCGTCTGACGCCATTACGGTGCGTTTTTGCACACGAACCTGTTTACCGCCAGCAGAGGCGGCAGCGCCACCAAAGATCGCACCGAGCTGAGCCAGCGCGCCAAGACCACCCAGACCACCTGCTTCGCCAGTTGACGTTGTAATCGATACATTCAATGACTGATCGCCACTGGTGTACTCGCGTTTGATAACGGATAGGCCCATGATCTGTTCGTTTTCAATTTCTCCTCCAGCAAAATTTTCGACTTCGTCTGGGAGTAGAGATAAGGTTTTTTCTTGATTAAGTTGTTTGATGCCTGCGACGCACCAGTTAGCTTCTTCGAGCGCCCCGGAGATATCATCATCTTCTTGAATTAGCCGAGCAGCCTCTAAACAAGCTGCAATAGCCTCGTCTTGGGTATTCGCTACCACCGTTGTGTGAGCAATACAGGCGAGCAGTCCCAGAATACTGGCACACAGCCAGCTTACAATGTGATTGTGTTGCTTCAATCCACTTTTCATTAGACTTTCCTTTGGTTGCACTTACGTATTAGCGTTTTCGTTGACGCTACCGGTTAACGTCGCGAAAACGTGTATCTCTGTTCAGCTTACTGGAGTAGTGACAATATTGTAAAATCGTGCCAGTTGTCTTTGCTTATCGAAACTGGTTTTGTCTCAGCGGCGGTAAGTTCCCTGGAATACTTGATATTACTCTAACACCTTCGCGCGGAGCGCTGCCTGGTATAAAGGCCAATGCGTTTTTGGTAGTGCGTACGAAATTAAGTATTTCTTCTTCGTTATCGAAAATGCGAGGCGGTGGTGTACGTTCCGAAAATCGCAGTCTTGACTAGGCAGCGGCAACCTCTTCGTCTGTTCGCCCAAGCATTCGGCTAAGGTAATATCATCGCCCTCATCTTCGAAGTCTGCGAATACAAAGTCATAGTCTACGGCCAGCCCAACAGAATCGAAAGTAAATTGTCGTCGCCCGCCTGAGAAATCACTTTCGATTTCTGCAAGCACGGGAGCAACCGGAATTGTCTGTAGTATTGCAACATGCAGTGCGGCTATATCCGGGTTGTTAGAGTCGACATCGAGCTGACTTTGTGTATAGCCTAAACGCGCGCGAATGGGGCCTCTTTCAATCTGAAAATTAAGTCCTAAAATATCTCTATTATCAGCATCCAGTCTTTGAAAAACGCGTTGTTGTACAGAGCCTGTAGTGAACTGGGCGCGAAACAGGATATCGTTAAATTCTGTATCGAACGTAATATCGGCACCATCAAATCGGTTTATTGGAATTTGTGAATAGACATCTTCCGGTGGTCTGATGGGCAGGTTGGCATAACCGACTTCGCGATGATCGGATAACAGAAACACTGGCAAGCTCATGCGCCCAGCTCGAATTTCGAAATTATCGGTAGGCAGCCAGCGCAGAAATCCGAATTCTATTGCCGCGGCCTGGCCATTCTGATTCTCACGAATAATGCCTTGAAATCGCAGCTGACCACTGTTCACTGAATACAGAATCAAGCGGCAAGGCTACACGCGAATCCAGTTCAAAAGTGTCTTCGTTTGTGAAGCAGAGCCCATAAAAGGCTTCGCCCGCCATGAAACAGACGCATAGTGCCTAGTCTCTTGAATAGGCATCCTCATAACGCACGATGTCATCTTCGCCAAGGTAGGGGCCGGTTTGTACTTCAATGAGTACCATTGGAAGCTTGCCTGGGTTCTCCATGCGATGTGTCATCCCTAATGGGATGTAGATGGATTCGTTTTCACTCAACAGCTTTTGTTTGTCACCTAGCGTGACTTTCGCGGTGCCCGAGACAACGGTCCAGTGTTCTGATCTGTGCATATGACTTTGCAATGACAGGATGCCACCTGGCTTTACCACGATTTTTTTAACCTGGTAACGATCTCTAAGTGCCAATGTTTCAAACCAACCCCAGGGTCGGTGGTCGGTAGGGAAGGCCTTGGCTTGCTTAATGCCATCATCCATCATGTCCTTCACAGCGGGCCCGATCTTTTGCGCGTGATCCTTGTCGATAACCAGTACAGCATCTGACATCGCAACAACAATCGTATTGCTAAGCCCAATACCAACAACTTTCACCGTGTCGCTTTCGCAGCGGATGAGCGTGTCCTGGCAATCGATGGCGATGGATTTGCCTTGTGCCGCCACGCCATTGCTGTCTTGGTCTGAGATTCTCCATATTGCATCCCAACCGCCAAGATCCGACCAAGCTCCGTTGTACGGGACAACCGAGATATTGTCTGACTTTTCCATTATCGCGTAATCGATCGATATGGATTCGAGTTGCGCCCAGGCTGCTTCATCAAGTCTTAAAAAGCCCAAATCGGGTTTCGCGTTATCCACTGCATTTTTAGCCGCGCTGAGTAGCTGTGGTGCATGTTGCGTGAAAGCCGCTATTACCGCTTTTACAGAGAACATAAAAATGCCTGAATTCCAAAGGCAAGCCGGGTTCTCGAGCAGCGTTTTAGCTTTGTCCAGATCCGGTTTCTCGATAAAAGACTTGAGTTTTACTGGTGCTTCATCGTTCGGGTTGTTCAGTTCCAGCCAGCCGTAACCAGTTTCAGGTCTGTCTGGTTTAATTCCAAATGTAATCAGTTCGCCATTTTTTGCAGCGGTAATTCCTTCGGTAACCGCTGCGGTGAATAATTCGTTTTCGGGCAACAAATGATCTGACGGTGCCAATAGCATTAGCGCATCTGGGTCATGCTGCTGCAACCACATTGCCGACGCCAGTACCGCTGGAGCCGTGTTGCGGGCGCTCGGTTCGATTAGCACTGAAGCCATACTTGCTCCGGCGAGTGAGAGTTGCTCGGTGACAATAAAACGAAAATCATTGTTGGCAACAACCACTGGGTCTGCAAACATTGGCCCTGAGAGGCGCTTAACGGTTTTCTGGAAAAGCGATTCTTCATCGGTCAGTTGCGCAAACTGTTTTGGAAATGCTTGCCTGGATACTGGCCAGAGACGTGTCCCTGATCCGCCACAGAGAATGATTGGATAAATCTTTTGAGTCATAGTAAATATTGTAGGCTGATGTCGCTTTGGAGGACATTGACCGGGTTTACTACATAGGTATAACGAGGTGGTACATCGGCAACATCCGGCCTAAAGATTACAGGATAATTGCCCAACTGGCGGCGCAATTTCCTATAAAATTGACAGGCTTCGGTAAAAATACAGCCATTTGGCTTCAAGGTATCAACTTAAGTGAACGGATATGCGTATAAAACAGTTGTTCGGTCGACATTTTCGTTTTGCGCCGAAAGTGTTTGGGCAACGCGCTGAGTGGAAAAAACAGGGCGGCAAGATAACACGCTTTTACCCCATTCTGGATGATTACGGCGACACGGCCGGTGTGGCAAAAGGCCACTATTTCCATCAAGACCTGCTCGTTGCGTCTTTTTTACACGAAAAAAATCCTGAAAGACATATTGATGTGGGATCGCGAGTGGATGGGTTCGTCGCGCATGTGGCCGCGTTTCGCGAAATCGATGTGTTTGATATCCGCGAATTACAACAGTCTGAACATAAAAACATCCGATTTAAACAATCTGATTTTATGCGTGACGATAGTATTGATCTAGCGGACTCTGTCTCATGTTTGCATGCGATAGAGCACTTTGGGCTGGGTCGCTACGGCGACCCAATTGATGTTAATGGGCATGTAAAAGGGGTCGACAATCTAGTCCGAATGCTAAAAAGCAATGGACATCTGTATATTAGCTTTCCCATCGGAAAAGTGGACCAGGTTTTTTTTAACGCTCATCGCGTTTTCCATCCTGAAAGCATTCTCGAGTTTGAAAGCGTTAAAAAGAATCTTGAGCTTGTACGTTTTGATTATGTCGACGACGCTGGCGACCTTCATTTGGACAGCTTAATTTCTGACACTGTCGGAAAACTCAAGTATGGCTGTGGAATTTACACGTTCTGTAAATCAGCTCTCTAACAATTGGCGCCATGTATAAAATAAGCACATTGATAGAACGTCGCTTTGCCAGGTTTCAGGGCAAGGGCTACGGTTCCGGCTCAATCCAAAAAGAGATAGCTGGCATCGCAAGTTTGCTTAACACTTCCTCGCCGCAATTGTGCATTGATATTGGTGGAAATGTGGGCAACTACACGGCACAGTTACTTGCGAAATTTCCCGAAACCCGTGTAATTACGTTTGAGCCATCAGCTAAAAACATTCAATTGTTAGCTAGTCGATTTGATACAGAGCCGCGAGTTTCTATCGAGCCCTATGCTGTGTCCTCCGATGCCGGGATGGCTACACTTTACGCAGACAAAGAAGGATCAGGGCTTGCCAGTTTAACCAAGCGCGATCTTGATCATAAGAACAACACGTTCGATTTCTCAGAGAGTATTACGACCATCCGATTTGACGATTATTGGAAAAAAGAGTTAGACGGTCAGCCTATCGCGATAGTAAAAATGGATGTTGAAGGGCACGAAATGGATGTACTAAACGGCAGCGAAGAGGCGATTATGCACACGCAAATAGTCCAGTTTGAATTTGGTGGCTGTAACATTGATACCCGCACGTATTTTCGTGATTTTTGGCAATACTTTAGCAGTCGTAACTTTACTATTTACCGCATCACACCTTTCGGACTAATGCGATTGAAGCGGTATAAAGAATACGATGAGCATTTCACGACAACCAACTTTATTGCCCACGCCTCGCTTGGCTAGTTGGGCACGCCTAGTGGGGCACGCCTAGTGGCTCACAGCGCCGCCGCCTGCACATAACGTGTTTACATCTAAGCGATGGCTTGAGTTTCCCAGGCATCAGGAAGAATGTCTTTGTGTGATCCCTCTGCCGTCCATGGGCTCGGTGCGATAACCCGTTTTTCTGGGGTCGTGTTTAACCAGGCACCCCACCAGGAAAACGAGCTGTTCGCGATAATATTGTGCGAACATCGGCTCATGTGAATGAGATCATGTACATCGGATGGGTTGTTAGCAAATGCGATATTATCGGCTTTAAATGTTTGTTGGCACCAGGGGATATCATCCGAGAAAAATAAAAACTGATGCTCACTATTAAACCGCGCCATGGCGCTACGAACATAGCGCTCAGTTACAACATGCGCGTTTTTGTCGTGCATATAATCCCCGCGCCTGATGTGTACAGAAACGGTGTTGTTTGCGATTGAGGGTGGTAAGGTCGACAGAATATTCTGTGGCGCTTGTAGTTCAGACAGCAAAAGTTGTCGGTGATTTTCGAAATATTGTGTGGCTTGCCAATATCCATCCATATAAATGTGTTTGGCAGGGGATTTTTTAAAATCGATGTAATTGTGGGATGCGGGTTCCGTGGCATAACGTACCTGGTTTAAATGAAATATAGACATTGCAGAGTAAGCGCATTTTAATCCCAACCTATGTGCTTTTTTGATGTCTTTTAATTGCGCCTTTATAGGAAAAAGCGTTAACTTTAAATCTCGATTTTTATTTGCGCGTTTATACCAGGCGCAATCCAGATACAATGCGGCATTATTCTCTATAGCAAGCGCCCTGGCTGTGGCGTACTGAAATAACTGATTGCCAAGCCCGCCTTTAAGCCGGATGGTGACTGTGCGATTGTAGTCGGTGCCAATATTGACGGTGCCCTTATTGTGTTTGGAAGTGTCTATTGCCATGACGCGGCTTAACAGTATTGTGATGGTTCTGCAGGCAATTCAAGCATGGTATTTCCCCTCCACTCTTGCTTTATTACTCAGGTGCCTTGTAGGCCAGGTGCAGCTTGTTGCCATCCGGATCACGAAGGTAAGCGCCATAGTAGCCCTTGCCATAGTGTGCGCGTTCACCGGGATCCCCTTCACTTGAGCCACCAGCGGCCATCGCTGCACTATAGGCCTCGTCAATGCTTAATTTGGACGGTGCGTTAAACGCCACCATTGTGCCGTTTCCGTTGCTAGCGCTGGCATCGTCAAATGGTATTACTACAAAAAATTTGGGAGAGTGAGCCTCCGGGGCTGTCCAGCAAAAATAGTCAGTGGAATCAGCCCCAGTGTTCATTATCTTCTGCAGGCCTAGAGGTGATAGTAAGGCAGTATAGAACACTTCAGATTTTGCAAGATCGTTTGAGCCGAGCGTAATATGGCTGAACATAGGTTTAATACAGCTGCAAGAATATGCCCCTATTTTACAACGTGCAACTGTTCTGTGTAATGCACTTTTTTCTGCTTATTCTTAAGCAGTTTTTGGTGTAATTGAAGATGCTGTTGCAGCGTGTTTGCTTGATCGCTTGTCGCCAGAATGTTTTGTGAGAAGCTTGTTTGTTTATCGCCTAAATTGACTGCCTTGATCAGCTGTTCTGCTAGCGAGTGAGGGTCGCCGGCGCGAAAATGCAAGCCTGTTTCATTGTCAGCGATTTTTTCTGCCATGCCTCCGATGTTTGCACAAATGACAGGCAAGGCATGTTTTCGGGCTTCGAGTATCACAACGGGAGAATTCTCCCACCACCGAGATGGCATGATCATCCAATCTGCATTTTGCATAAGAGTGGGTAGCTCAGCCTGCTGGTAGCTTCCACACAGACGTACGACCTTAGCCAGCCTTTTAGCCAGCAGTTTTATTTTAAGCTGACTTACAATAGCTTGCCTGTCAAGACCTGTTCCATGAACATCAATTTGAATTTTCTGCCGGATGTCGGCAGGTAGTTGCAAGGCGGCCTGTAGCAGAACGTCTATGCCTTTTACACTGTTAATGCGACCAAAAAATGCAAAGCGTGTTTTCAAGCCACCGTCAGTGCCTCTGTATCGTGTTACGGATTGGGCCTTTTCGGCATTGGCATCTGTGCTTAACAGGTTTTCAATACAATGAATTCTCGCAGCATCGATGCCCCATTGTATGTATCGCGATGCCAGAAATTCACTTGGTGAAACAAATGCATCCACCAGGCTAAACCAGTTCTTTATATGCCGTTCACGAAGCATAAAGTCTTGCACCCGGCGTGAAGGAAAGCACTGTTGGCAATCGATACTGCTGGATGCCTTACACAGGGCCTGACTACCGGTTTTGATCATCTGCCCGTTGTTATTGCATATCGCCTGATAGTCATGCAGCGTTACAATGATGGTGGTTAGCGGGTTATAGCGACGTACTTCGCCAAACAACTCCAAGCCAAGATGAAGATAGTGATGGAAGTGAACGATATCGGGCTTTATGATCTCCAGTGCATCGCGAAAATGTGCAGCAGCGCGCACCGGGTTGGTTTGCTTGAATAGAAACCTGTCTTTCGTAGACGAATAAAATAATACTTCGGAAGTGTCTTGTGTGCCAGAGAAAGCGCAGCCTTCGTGAGCCGGAAAAGGGTCATCGCTGCGTGCCATAAATACTGAGTCAAATTTATCGCTGCTGTTTAAAGCCTGATGTAAAGATCGAGCGGCAAGCTCACCACCACCTGGTTCTTTATCCGGGTGACCGTGCGATACAACAAGAATACGCGGTTTATCACTCATGCTGCGCGATCCTCTTGCAATGTGCATAAGTCATCATGCCAACGGACAGAGTGAACCCAACAGTTATAATGGCTTAGATCCTGTTTCCATCTCGATTGCGTAACCAGTGACTGGGATTGGCGTTCAAGATGATAAAGGGTCGCAGCGGGTGCAATCGCGACCTTAATGCCCGCACGTTGCGCTTTAAGGCAAAAGTCAGAGTCTTCAAAATCACCCAATATATAAGCTGTTTCGAGACCACCCAGGAGCCTGTAGTTTTTTGCTGAAACAAGCATGCACGCGCCGGTCACCGCCGTTCTGGGCTCAGCTTGCTGATCGCTGGAGAATAACGATCGAGGCAAGCCTTTGCCTGGATGGCGATTAAGCCATAGACCATCAAAGCGTGAGGCCTGCTCATAGCGCATACCATTGTGTTGTATGGTGTCGTCGTCATACAGGAGGCGCGCACCCAGCAGGTAGTCGTCAGTTTTATAGTCAATGGCCTTGTACATTTTGCTTAGCCAGCCTGGCGCCTCTGGTAATACATCAGAATTCAGTAAAAGCAGGTTTTCGCCTCGTGCTGCAGTCGCTCCTGCATTATTTGCCCCTGCATAGCCCAGATTTTTAGGTAAATATAAAATGGAAAATGCGATATCAAACTGTTCGGCAAGGTTTGCTGCGCTGTCTTTAACTGCGCTATGCAAACGTGGGTCATCGAGCACAAACACAATCTCACTAGCTTTGATTTCCTCATCCCAAGCAAAATGTGCCAGTTGGTGATCGATAAAATCATGCCTACCGTAAACTGGAATAATAATAGAAGTGTCTGGTTTTAAGGTGGCGCAATGCTCGTTGTACCTGATGACTTCAGGTTCATCCGTTAATGCAGCGTCGGCATCGCTTATACGCCTCTCCCAGCGCTGATAAATAGCGGTTCCTAAACCTGCGGAAAGTAGTTCGCGATTATTGCTGGTACAGCTTGCCATCACGTGCAGTAACTGAATGATGTCCTCAAGCGCGTTATCCGACGCAATGGCGATCGGGCAGCTGGTGGTCCACTTGGTATCACAATCACCCATTATGCTGATTTGCACGGGCTGATCGATTTCTGCCGTTTGGCATAGAATCGCAAACGCATTGATCAAGCCGCAACTCCGTTGTGTTTTTTTATCGCTATAACGGTGGAGCTTGGCACTGACATCAATAGCCGTACCACTGTGCAGTTGTATCGTTACGTTTGGATCGCCTTGGGCTGATTTCACATGCCCCACGATAAGATGACTGCGGTCGTCTACACGGTGCACCGATGTCACGTTTATCCAGGGTTCTGGTTTACGCTTGATTTGCCATGTGCTAACGCGGCTCCGGGTCTTCTGTGCGGTGGATTTCAGTTTTTGGAAAGTGTGTTGCAAACGCACAATACGATCTGCACCTAGCACTTTTTTTGCTTCGCGATAGAAGCGCCTTCTTGTAGCGATGGTCAATTTCATGGCGTCAGCCAGCCGTCGTCACGGCCAGGCCAACAGGCATGACTGCGCTGGCGACTGAAGAGCAAAGCGGAATTGCACGGAAAATTAAGCACGGAGCGGTTAAAGCAGGTTTACTTGGGCAGTTAAAGTGCAGGTAATGTGCCGCGACACAAGGGCTTTTGGCAGCGAGTGAAGAATGGAAAAACTACGATCTCAACGCCGCAAAATAATCAACCACCTACCAATGTTCACAAGGTCTGCCAGGGCTTGGGCAAGGTAAGTCAAGGCCGCTGCTTTGAGCACACTATTAACAGCTGGAATATCGTTGTTATCAACGTACTCGCCATCAATGAGTATTGGCATGGCTTTCTTAAAGCTGGCATCCCATTCCTCCGGCAAAACAATTAAGTAGGACAAAGCACCCAGTAACTGCAAGCCCAGACTTATCGCGATAAACAAGGCTATGAGTCCGGGGGATCTGACCATGATTCCCACAATTGGAATGACGCTGATCATTACAATACCCATTTTTTTAAGAAAAAATGCAGTGGGTAAATACCGTTGCCGCAACTGCGAAATGGATTCCTGACGTTCAAACTGAATGGCATGGCCCACTTCATGAGTGGCTACAGCAATCGCGGTAAGTGATTTGCCGTTAAAATTGCCTGGGCTTAATCTGATAGTTGCACTGACAGGGTCGTAATGATCATTGTTTGCATCTGTTTCTTCCACTGTAACCTTGTCAATGTCGAAGCGCTTAAGCAGATGCACCGCAAGTTCACCACCGGTACCTGGAATTGAAGCGCGCTCCGCTGAGTATTTTCGCATGACATGACGAACCCAGAGCTGAGGCAGATAAGCCAGCAAGGCTAATACGGCGGTAAGAATCAAATACGGCATGGGTTTTTTTACTTGTGGCTACCTGAGTATCTAAAAATGGGTGCCACTACGTTAATTGGCTGCAGTGGCAATTTCAAGTGGCTGATTTTTCTGGTGTTAATCAAGAGCAATCATTAACGCGTGTCGATCGTGCCATAATAGACCAAGGCAACGTTGACTTGGTGCACACTTTTGGGCACTGCTAAAACCTAAACGCTCGCGCAAACGTAAAAAAAGTATGGCAAATGACGAAAAATTCAACAACGGTGAATCTGGTGAAGATGCGCGTGGTGACAACAATCGGCGTTTTGAAGATGACCGCACTGAACGTGGGTCTGCTGAGCGTGGGTCTGCTGAGCGTGGGTCTGCTGAGAAGGGGCGCGCTGAAGAAGCGCGTAAACAAAATACAGATTTTCATTTAAAGGACGGCTTGCAAAACAACGTTGAAGGACGCCCCAGCGCATTGGGCTCCAGCTCAGATGACAACAGTTATCGCGACGATGCTGAATACACAGATGGT
>CAYSZH010000001.1:72508-79449 GCA_964435305.1 uncultured Granulosicoccaceae bacterium | reverse complement strand
CTTGAATAGCGCTCTATATCAATACCGTTATTAACGACCGTAATGAGCTTATCGGGGATGCCAACGTCATGACGGTAGAAGTTGGCGGTGTCTTGCGACACGGTGATGGCTTTAGCTGTGGCACCGCTGAGTACCCGGTCGATGAAACGATTATGTGCGCGCTTCCATATGTCTCTGTTGTGTTCTGTAATTACCACTGGTACGCCAGATTTTAGTAGCGCAATACGGCTCCAAAGGTTAGCGGTCCACAGATGTGAATTAACCACATCGATATCGTGTTTCTTTACCAATGAACGCAAGCGACCAGGAAGAGAGAAATCGATACCAGGTTTTTTATTGAGCAGATGTAACGTAACATCGTCAGACAATCGCGGAGATAGCTCCCCAAGAATTGACAAACAGGTGACATGAACGACGTCGCCACGTCTTGCCAAATCATTGGCAATATTGATGACAAGTTGTTCGGCCCCGCCTACAGTAAGGGCTTCAATGACAAACATGATTTTACGCCGTGACTCGCTGGCGGAAAGCGTTGTGGTCATCGCGTTGCTTACCGGTTACGTTTGAATTGAGATGTACTGGAGTATATACTCCAGTAGACTGACCCCAAAATTAAAGAGAAATATTTTGTTTCTAGCGGGGGATACGACCCTAAGTCGTTGAGTTAGTTGGCTCCCTGAGCAGGACTCGAACCTGCGACCCAATGATTAACAGTCATTTGCTCTACCAACTGAGCTATCAGGGAACTGAAGCCGGCTATTCTAGTGCGGCCGCGCCGCGCGGTCAACCGCTTGAGGGCACAATCTGCACGAAAAATGCCATCAGTAGCGTACAATAAGCGGCTGTGATAGGTTTGTTTCCATCTTTTCTATGTCCAGAATCTTCGAGCTGCAGACTAAGTTTGCGCCAGCTGGCCAACAGCCTGCAGCAATAGATGCTTTGTGCTCTGGAGTTGATGATGGGCTTGCTTACCAGACCCTGTTGGGTGTTACCGGCTCGGGTAAAACCTTCACCATCGCTAACGTTATCCAAAACCAGCAGCGGCCGGCCATTGTGCTTGCGCCAAATAAAACGCTGGCCGCCCAATTGTATGGTGAGTTTAAAGAGTTTTTCCCCAATAACTCAGTCGAATATTTTGTCTCGTATTACGACTACTACCAGCCAGAAGCTTATGTACCTGCCAGTGATCTCTTTATCGAGAAAGATTCGTCCATAAACGAACATGTAGAGCAGATGCGCCTCTCAGCAACCAAAGCCTTGTTTGAGCGCAATGACACTATCATTGTGGCCACGGTGTCCGCCATTTATGGCTTGGGTGATCCTGAGCAGTACCATCAGATGGTGCTGCATCTATCGCGAGGTGAGATCATTGATCAACGAAAACTGCTCCGCCGGCTGGCTGAATTGCAGTATGAGCGCAACGATATCGAATTGCGCCGAGGTACCTACCGGGTGCGTGGGGAAATTATCGATATTTATCCTGCCGATTCCGATCGAGAGGCCATCCGGGTTGAGCTTTTCGATGAGGACATTGAAAGCCTGAGTTTCTTTGACCCGCTCACGGGTGAGGTGTCACGTAAAGTGCCGCGGCTCACTATTTACCCCAAAACACATTATGTGACCCCGCGTGATCGCTTGCTTGCGGCGGTAGATGAGATCAAGGTTGAACTTAAAGAACGGTTAGAGCACTTAAATGAGGCAGGTAAGCTGGTTGAAGCTCAGCGTTTACAACAGCGTACCCAGTTTGATCTGGAAATGATCCATGAGCTCGGCTACTGCTCAGGTATCGAAAACTACTCGCGTTATCTGTCAGGGCGTGGGCCTGGCGAGCCGCCGCCATGCTTATTCGATTATTTACCAAAGGGCAGTTTACTGATTGTGGACGAAAGTCATGTGACGGTGCCTCAACTTGGTGCCATGTTTAAAGGCGATCGATCGCGTAAGGAGAACTTGGTTAATTATGGATTTCGGCTGCCATCGGCCTTAGACAATCGGCCACTGAAGTTTGAAGAATTTGAATTACTTGCACCGCAAACAATTTATGTGTCGGCAACGCCTGGTGCTCACGAGCAAGCCCATGCCGATTCAGTGGTTGAGCAGGTAGTGCGACCAACGGGTTTACTGGATCCAGAGGTAGAGGTGCGTTCGGTCAGAACACAGGTTGATGATGTGCTCTCCGAGATCACAAAGCGGGTTGAGCTTGGCGAGCGGGTGCTTATCACCACGCTCACTAAGCGCATGTCGGAAGATCTAACCGATTACCTAAGCGATCACGATGTGAAAGTGCGTTACCTGCACTCTGATGTAGATACTGTCGAGCGCAGCGAAATTATTCGTGACCTACGCTTGGGTGTGTTCGATGTCATTGTCGGAATTAACCTGCTGCGCGAAGGGCTCGACATGCCCGAAGTGTCCTTGGTGGCCATACTCGATGCTGATAAAGAGGGCTTTTTGCGCTCTGAGCGTTCGCTTATACAGACTATCGGTCGGGCGGCTCGAAATCTTAAAGGCAAAGCCATACTGTATGCAGATACGATAACGGGTTCGATGCAGAAGGCCATTGATGAGACTGACCGGCGTCGGGCAATGCAAATGACGTTCAATGAAGAGCATGGCATTACACCGGTTGGGATAAAAAAATCGATTCAAGATGTCATGGAGGCTGGGCCTGGTGGCAATAAGAAAGGCCGAGATCGTCGTGGTGACAAGCGCAAAAAGGCCGATACGGAAGATTTCAGCAAATTAAGCTCTGCCCAGGCTGCAAAAAAACTCAGCAGTTTGGAAAAAGAAATGTACGACTGTGCACGTAACCTGGAATTTGAACGCGCAGCCCAACTGCGTGATCAGCTCGAAGTGCTGCGTGAAAACTTATTTAAGGGTGCAACCCCTGGGGCGGCTGCGGTTGTGGCCACAGAGTCGACCAGCGCGTAAATACCCCCATTAGCATTCTCGGTGGCCTGATCGGCACCGAAATTGATTAAAACTGAACTAGAAATAGAGTAATCGAGGAAAAACATATGCTTCAAGCTTATCGCCAACACGTAAAAGAACGCGCAGAGCTCGGCGTTGTTCCACAGCCTCTCAATGCAGAGCAAACAGCCGAGCTAGTTGAGCTACTGAAATCACCGCCCAAAGGCGAAGAAGATTTCATCGTAGAGCTACTGACAGATAGAGTACCGGCAGGTGTCGATGAGGCCGCTTACGTAAAAGCGGCTTTTTTAACCGCTGTTGCCAAGGGTGAGGCCAGCTCACCTTTGATAGATAACGTACGTGCCGTTGAACTACTGGGCACGATGCTCGGTGGCTACAATATCGTATCGCTTATTGAATTTCTCGATAATGAAACATTGGCCCCTGCCGCAACAAAAGCCTTGTCTCACACATTGCTTGTATTTGAAGCATTTCACGATGTAAAAGAGAAAGCCGATGCGGGTAATGCTCACGCAAAAACCATTATCGAATCCTGGGCTGATGCGGAGTGGTTTACTTCTAAAGCCGAAGTACCCAAAGTCATTACCGTTAGCGTGTTTAAAGTACCGGGCGAAACCAACACTGATGATCTCTCACCAGCAGAAGATGCCTGGTCACGGCCAGATATTCCATTGCATGCGAAAGCGTTTCATAAGTTTCCGCGTGAAGGCTTAAGTGATAAGCCAATTGATGAAATTGAAAAACTCAAAGAAAAGGGCCATGCGGTTGCCTATGTTGGTGATGTTGTGGGTACCGGTTCTTCGCGAAAATCAGCGACCAATACGGTTTTATGGCTAACCGGCGAAGACATCCCGCATGTACCGAACAAACGCGAAGGTGGCGTAGTTTTAGGTACAAAAATAGCGCCGATCTTTTTCAACACAATGGAAGATTCAGGCGCTCTGCCGATTGAATGTGATGTTAATAGCATGGAGATGGGCGATGTCATCGACATTTATCCGCACGATGGCAAAATTTGTAAGCACGGTACTGACGATGTCCTTTGCGAATTTGAACTCAGCACCAATGTATTACTTGATGAGGTGCGCGCTAACGGTCGAATCCCTCTCATCATTGGCCGAGGTTTGTCAGACAGAGCCTGTGAATCATTAGGACGACCCGTTAACGCAGTGTTTCAACGACCCATTGTTGATGAGAGCAGCAATGCTGGTTTCACACTGGCACAAAAAATTGTGGGCAGAGCCTGCGGTGTGGACGGTGTACGTCCAGGTCAGTATGTAGAGCCTAAAATGACGACAGTGGGTTCGCAAGATACCACTGGGCCAATGACGCGCGATGAACTGAAAGATCTTGCCTGTCTGGGTTTTTCTGCCGACCTTGTTATGCAGTCGTTTTGTCACACGGCGGCTTATCCAAAGCCAATTGATGTCAACACACATCACTCACTACCCGATTTTATGACAACCCGTGGTGGCGTATCGCTGCGCCCAGGAGACGGCATTATTCACTCTTGGCTTAACCGCATGTTATTGCCAGATACTGTGGGTACAGGTGGCGATTCGCACACAAGATTCCCTATGGGTATTTCCTTTCCAGCTGGTTCTGGGCTGGTGGCGTTTGCAGCCGCTACAGGCGTTATGCCACTTAATATGCCTGAATCTGTATTGGTTAGATTTTCAGGTGAGATGCAACCGGGCATTACCTTGCGTGATTTAGTGAATGCGATACCGCATGCGGCGCTCAAACGTGGCCTTCTCACTATCGAGAAAAAGGGCAAGAAAAATGTCTTTTCCGGTCGCTGTGTAGAAATTGAAGGTCTGCAAGGTTTAAAACTTGAGCAGGCATTTGAATTAGCGGACGCAACAGCAGAACGTTCAGCCGGTGGGTGTACGATCAAACTCGATATAGAACCACTGAAAGAATACATTACCTCTAACGTAACGCTGCTACGCTGGATGATCGATCAAGGCTATGACGATCAGCGCACCATGGAGCGTCGTGCTCGCAAGATGGAAGAGTGGCTCGAAAACCCCACTCTGCTTGAAGCGGATGCAAACGCTGAGTACTTCGAGACCATTGAAATCGATCTTAACGAAATCAAAGAGCCCTTGCTGGCGTGCCCTAACGACCCGGACGATGTAAAAACGCTGTCTGAAGTGACTGGTACTACCATCGATGAAGTGTTTATCGGCTCATGCATGACCAATATCGGTCATTATCGTGCGGCGGGTCAGTTGATTAAAAATTCAGGTGAGTATGTTGATACGGTGTTGTGGATTGCGCCACCAACTCGCATGGATGAGCATCAGCTAAAGGAGGAAGGGTATTACAATATCTTTGGCGCAGCGGGTGCTCGACTTGAGCTGCCCGGTTGCTCGCTGTGCATGGGTAACCAGGCACGTGTTAAACCAGGGGCCACCGTGGTATCAACGTCTACTCGAAACTTTCCTAACCGACTTGGAAAAGATGCCAATGTGTACTTAAGTTCGGCAGAACTTGCGGTTATTGCAGCGCTGTTGGGTCGACTACCATCCGTAGAAGAGTACTTGAAGTACATGGCCGATATCGATTCCATGGGTGACGAGATCTATCGATACCTGAACTTCAACGAAATTGCCGAATTCCAGGATTCGGCGGATGCATCGAAAGTGAAGTTCAAAGATATACCGGTAGCGATACAGATATCAGCTTAGTAGGCGATATCTCTCTGGTAGCCGAGATGAGCGATAACACCAGTAAAGCCACCTGAAAAGGTGGCTTTACTGTTTGTGCGCTTGAAAAGATTGGCGGCTGGCTTGCGCCAGCGTGATTTACTGCAGCAAGAATTCCTCGGCATGCCGCACATAATTTGCACGTTGTAGCACGAGTTTAGGACGGCTGCCACCACATTGTCGCCACAGCACAACAGAACGAATCCCCCCTAGTAAGGATGCGCGAATTTTTGATGCCACATCGTCGTCATTCAAAAATCCAGGGTCCCCGCTGACCATAATGCGTGGGCTCAGGTGACTGATGCTTGTGCGATAAATATTGGCCAGGTTACCAATAAACTCTCCATCCATTACATCGACTTCAGGTGTTTGTGCCTTACTAATACCAATACGCAGCTGCTCAATCGTATTGTTATCTGCCTGCACATTCGACCCTAGTTGAATAAGCGATAGCGCGTAGCGCGCAAGATCAAGATCGCGCGCCTCGTTAGTGCCGGCAAACTGATTTTTTAACACACGCAAACCCCTACCTATCGATTTGGGTGTGCCGCCGTAGGCATCAATAACCCGGTCAGCGTTAAGCGTCAGGATTGAGCGCAAGGTTCCGCTCAAATCTGATTCGTCGCATGTGCCAGTCGTTGCCAGCGATTTACATAGCTGCACAGACTGAAAAATACCGGCTAACGCCAGTGTTTGATTCTCTGTTGTTTTTATCGAAGCCATGCGGCAATTATAGGCGTGTATGGCTGGCATGGGTGACATCGACAGCGCTATTGGAGATGACATTTTCAACAATACAGCTGTGCCTGCAGTAGGAACACCTGCATTTTTGAAACACGCCAATTGTTACGCGCTTGTGCGGTTAACAATGCTTTACACCAAGCAACAACTCAAAGCCAAAAAGCGGTACTAATACCGGCTGTAACTTGTTGATTTTGTTTGGGTATGGTGTGGAATTTGGTTATAATTTGTTCAATGAAATCGCAAAATGCATTGTTCAAGGACGCGCTTATGAATCTGTTACCCACAGCATGTTTTAACCCATTGGTCTGGCTATCCGTCTGCCTATTGGTTGTGAGTGGTTGCTCAAATTCAGGCAGTGGTCAAACCAGCGAAGAAAGAGAAATCGTTATTGGCGATGGATCGAATACGGTTGCTGGCTCCACTGTGCTTAGTGACATGATTGGGAGCGAAGAGGTCGCTTCAGTCGAGCAAGCTGAGCAGGTTGAGCAGTTTGAGCAAGCTGAGCAGGTTGAGCAGGTTGAGCAGGTTGAGCAGGTTGAGCAGGTTGAGCAGGTT
>CAYSZH010000001.1:30149-72408 GCA_964435305.1 uncultured Granulosicoccaceae bacterium | reverse complement strand
AGGTTGAGCAGGTTGAGCAGGTTGAGCAGGTTGAGCAGGTTGAGCAGGTTGAGCAAGTTGAGCAAGTTGAACAGGTTGAACAGGTTGAGTCAATCCAAGCCACTGAACAAACTGTTCCCTCTTCAATACTCGTCACATTTGATATTACTGTCCCAGCTTACCAATCCGATAACCTAAGAATTCAATTGCTCTGGGGAGGTAAAGAGCTTCGCCCAAATTGGGTTGTGGATGAGTCGTGGTCGATTACCGATGAGTTCCCAAGCAATACGGAACAAGCACTGATCGTCACATTTATAGATCGGAACGTTAATCTAACTCTTGGACAATTTGAAACCTCATATAAAACAGGTGTCAGTGAATCTGAAACGTTCCAAATTACGGCGGAACAGTTTGATACCGATAGCTGGGACGAAGATGGGGATAACATCAGTAACCTGGATGAGCAAGGCAGCGAAGAAAATCCGTTTGAGGTAGTAGACGAAATTGAGGTGCCAGAATTCGTTCAAGTTACCTTCGATATTACGGCTCCTGCCTTCCACTTGGACGGCGTTAGCGTTAGGAATGCAAGGAACATTAGTGCAGTCGCCGAACGAGTGAGTGATTTGCAATGGCTTATGTCGTCAAACCTACCATCAGCTCAAACTTACGAACTTGAATTCGATCTAATTCACAGGAACGGCGATGTCATTCTCGCGAGAGCAGATATTGATGTTGAAACCGGTATCAATGCATCCAAAACAATTTATATTTCAGCTGATCAGTTTAAAAGTGACAGTTGGGATGACGACGGCGACGGCGTAACCAATCTAGATGAATCTTTGGCAGGTTCCCACCCATTGTTTGACGAAACAGTGCCGCCACTAGAGAGAGAACATCTGAATGTTTATAGTATTAATGCGGTTTCGACATTAGCGCGTTTTTCAAGAGCGTATGAGGATTCAATTCCAACGGACCGACCTTACTTTGAGCACCTAGAGGAAGTCATACCGGAAATATATCCTGAAGAGAACGTTCTTGGCAGGAATGGAATTTACACCACGTTTACGATTAATATTGATGAATTCGGAACGGGCAGTTTTACCAACGAATATTTCAGATTAGAGCCCTACACAAACAGGCATACTGAAGACGAAAACGCAACGCGAACCAACACCGGGCATTCCATCCTATGGGAAGGCAGAGACTATTGGTTTGACAGTAGTGCTTTCCGTGGTGAAGATGGCAATTTTAAAGTAGAAACAACCGTTGTTGACGAGCAAATGCATCGACAAATCGGTGAAATCGATTTTGAATCGATAGGTGGCGGAGGGACATCTGTAAAATTTTCCTATTCGCTGCTCGGAGAGCAGATAAGCGATACGGAATGCAAGCCTGTTGCTGGAACGATAGCGCATGATGGTGCAATGCCAATAGCCGATCGCTGGATTCCTACTGAAACTACCATCTCGAAAGAGTTATCCGATGCGTATTGGCAAGTGAAGGTGTTAAGCCGTGCAGGAGGTGCGCTGATTGAAACTTACACTATAAAGGAGCTGAAGTGGCTAAGCCATGTGACACCTATTGATGTCAGCTTCCGTTGCAATATGCAATTTTAATCACTGACGAAATCACTAATCACACCGCCACCCAAACATCGCTCACCGTCATACAAAACGAGCGATTGCCCGGGTGTTGCGGCTCGCACTGGTTCATCAAATACAACATCCAGATGCCCGTTCGCCGTAGGTGTGATTGTCACACCCTGATCGGCTTGTCGATAACGTACTTTAGCCGTACACGTTAACGCCTCACCCGGAGCGGCCCCTGCCACCCAATGCATATCGTGGGCACTTAAGTGTTGCCTGAACAATTGAGGGTGGTTGTGGCCCTGGCCAACAATAAGCGTGTTGCTGTCCAACTGTTTATCGAGCACATACCAGGGGGTGCCATCAGATTCTTGCGTACCACCAATGCCGAGGCCCTGTCGTTGGCCTAGTGTGTAAAACATCAAGCCGTTGTGCTTGCCCATTTTTTTACCGTCATCTGTTTCAATATCTCCAGGTTGCGCTGGCAAATATTGAGATAGAAACTCAGTGAACTTGCGCTCACCAATAAAGCAGATACCGGTACTGTCTTTTTTATTGTGCACATGAATGCCAGCATCTCGCGCCATGGAACGTAAGTCGGTTTTATCTAAATCGCCGATCGGGAATAAGCTTGCAGACAACTGTTCCTGGTTTAGCGTGTAAAGAAAATAGCTTTGATCTTTATTGTTGTCTGCGCCGCGCAGTAATTGCATGCTGCCATCATCATTACCCACCTGCGTGTAGTGCCCGGTGGCAATCGCATCGGCCCCTTGCTGTCGTGCATGATCAAGAAACGCACTGAACTTAATTTCCTTGTTGCAAAGTATATCGGGGTTGGGTGTGCGTCCGGCACCGTATTCAACCAAAAAATGCTCGAACACACGCTCCCAATATTCATCAGAAAAATTAACAGTTGTAAGCGGAATTTTAAGTAAAGTGGCAACAGCAGATGCATCTCGGTAGTCTTGCCGGGCCGTGCAGTGCTCATCATCATCTTCCCAGTTTTGCATGAAGATGCCTGACACCTTATAGCCAAGCTCAACCAAGCGCAGCGCCGCAACCGATGAATCAACACCGCCAGACATGCCAACAATCACATGGGTGTTTTTTTGGTTTTTTTCGATCATCGTCTTAAAGGTGCGTTATTAGCGTTTCTCGCTCTGAGCTTTTGCTTCGGTTTGGCGGTGGTACCGTCTGTTTTGCGAAAAAATTTCCGTCCATCAGTTCCAGAAAGCGTTTTGCCTGTGGTGTGAGAAACTTGCCGCGCCTGACGACAACGCCATAGCTACGGGTTGGAAAGTATTCATCCATGGGCCTAACGGATAAGTTTTCAAAACCTCTTAAACAAATACTCGTCACGATGCTGATGCCAGTGCCTGACTCTACATAGCGCTTGATAACTTCCCAGCCACCCACTTCCATCACAACATCATATGGCACCCCGTGTTGCTGAAACACAAGATCGATTTGACTCCAGGTACTCAGGTGCCGTGGCGGTAAAATTAGTCCGTAGGGGCTGATATCTTTTAGGGTGATTTTACTGAGCTTTTCAAGTGGATGGCCTTTGCACATTATTAACGTGGGTTTGAAATCGTAAATAGGGTGATAAACCAAATCATCAGGCACATCCAGCATGGAACCCACGGCAAAATCCACCTCATCGGCGCGCAGTAACGACATGCCATCTGCACCTGTAACGTTATGCAGTTTTAAATCTATTTGCGGATATTCAGACGAAAACGCATTAATAATATCCGGCAAAATATAGAGCAGCGTGGCCTCACCAGAAGCAATATCCAATGGGCCTGCATGCACTTGTCCCAGACGTGCAGCAAAACTATCGCTGAGCCGTGAAAACCCGTCCACTAGTGGTCGTGCCATTTCAAGTAATAACTCACCAGCCGGTGTCAGCCTTATTTTTGGGCCTGATCGTTCGAAAAGCAGGGTGTCCAGGTCTTTTTCAAGCGCTTGAATTTGTAAGGACACGGAGGGCTGGCTCAACTTCAATCGCTCGGCGGCTTTCGAAAAACTGCCGGTTTGAGCGGCCTGGCAAAATGCGCGTAGCTGTCGTAGTTGGCTCAGGCTTTGATTGTCTGGCGTCGCCATTGAAAAACTTCGCACTTAGCATTAAAGAAATTAATGCTAATGATAACAATCATTGGCATATATTGCACGATAATAGCGCGCATTCTGGCATCAGATAAGCACAGAAAACCTGTGCAGACTAAGATGCTGAAATAGCTTTCATTGGTAAATCTGGCTGGGGAGCCAACGCTCATGTCTTTGGTGGATATTCTGCGCGACTGGGTGTTTGACCCACTCGCTTTCATGTTTCTGGCGGCAATATTGTTGTTGCTTATTTTCTGCCGCAGTAAATACGCCTGTGCAGCAGGGCTTGTGTGGTTATTGTTTGTTTTGCTTGTGAGTGCGCCAAAAATCGTTAACCCGATGCTGCTCCTGTTTGAAGATGACTTCAGTGCAGAACCTGCCTGTCTCGCAGAACGTCCTATAGTCGTGCTCGGTGGTGGTGTGGATTCCCGCGTCGCCCGCGCTGCTGAATTTGAGCGTATGAGTGCTGCGACTTCAGCTCGTGTGGCACGAGGACTGTCTTTGGCTCAACAGTATCTAAACGCCAAGCTCATCGTCACAGGTGGTGCCGTACTGGAAGTGTCTGAGGCCGCCGTCATGCAGCATTTTTTGGTACGCACCGGTGTCAATCAAGAACGTATATTAAGTGATGGGCAATCTCGCAACACATTCGAAAACGCGGTTAATGTGGCAAGCTTACTCTCCGAGCATGAATTGCCACAGCACGTCAATCTGGTTTCCTCAGCACTACACATGCGTCGTGCAAAAGCCGTGTTCGAACAGCAGGGGATTCAAGTGTGCCCAGTGGCGGTGAATAAAATCGGATTAAAGGATTTACCGTTTTATGCCTGGATGCCTCAAACAACAGCGCTAGAAAAGTTTGATAAATTACTGCACGAATGGCTGGCGATTATTTTGTATCGCTGGAAAGGCCAGATTTAGTGGGCTAACGGGTAATGGCAGTTTCACTGGCAGAAGCCGGGCCATGCAAGTATGACCCCTGGCAACGGCCCGTTATCGCTTTATACTTTGTAGTACTCTCGATACCACTCAACAAATTTAGCCACACCATCCTCTACGCTTGTGTTGGGTTTATAGTCAACATCGCGTACAAGGTCGGATACATCTGCATAAGTATCCGGTACATCGCCCGCCTGTAAAGGCAGCAGATTTTTTTCAGCCTTTTTACCAAGGCTCTCTTCAAGCACGTGAATATAGTGTTCAAGATCGACCGGAGAGTTGTTGCCAATGTTATAGATGCGAAACGGCGCGGCACTGGTTGCAGGGTCTGGCTTGTCGCTGTCCCAGTCATCATTCGCCGTGGCCACCTTATCCAGTGTCCGAATAACGCCTTCAACAATGTCGTGTATATAAGTGAAATCGCGTTTGTGCTTACCGTAGTTAAAAACGTCAATTGGCTTACCAGCCAGTATATTCTTAGTAAACAGAAACAACGCCATATCGGGGCGCCCCCAAGGGCCGTACACGGTGAAAAAACGCAAGCCGGTTGTTGGCAATTCAAACAGATGGCTATACGTATGCGCCATTAATTCGTTGGCTTTTTTAGTTGCCGCATACAAGCTTACCGGGTGGTCAACCGATTCCTGAATGCTAAAAGGCATATTGGTGTGCGAGCCGTACACAGAGCTACTGGATGCATAGACTAAATGCTCTACTTTGCTATGGCGGCAGTTTTCAAGAATATTGGTGAAGCCATAAATGTTGGCATCAATATAAGCGTACGGATTTTCAAGAGAATAACGCACACCGGCTTGTGCTGCGAGGTTGACCACGCGTTGAGGTTGATGCTGCTCAAAGGCTTTTTGCACAAGGTCTCGATCTTCAAGATCGCCGCGCACTTCGGTAAAGCCATCGTAGGCCTTAACACGCTCCAGACGAGCAAGCTTTAAGTCAACGTCGTAGTAATCGTTAACGTTGTCAATGCCAATAACTTCGTCGCCACGTTCAAGCAGTTTAATTGCGAGTGTGGAACCAATAAAGCCGGCAGTACCGGTGACTAGAACTTTCATAGTAGGGTCGCTAAAAAATTGTGATTACAGTCTTGCATCCACAGCGTCTTTGGGTAAGACGCTTTTGATGTCGTAAAGAATATGTTCTGGCTTTCCAAGTTTTCTAATAGCTTCGACACCCATGCTAACAAACTGTTCATGACCAACCGCCATGATGATAGCGTCGTAACGCCCTGGTTCTAAACTCGTGACGGGCGTGATATTGTATTCGTTTTGGGCTTCTTCGGGGTTTACCCATGGGTCGTAAACTTCTACGTTGGCGTGGTAGTTGTGCAACTCATCTACGATATCAACCACACGTGTGTTGCGCAGGTCAGGGCAGTTTTCCTTAAATGCCAGCCCGAGAATCAAGATGTTTGCACCTACTACGTGTACTCGGCCACGAGTCAGCATTTTGACCACTTGCCCGGCTACAAAACCGCCCATGCCATCGTTAATTTGGCGCCCGGAGAGTATCACTTGTGGGTGATAACCTATCTCCTGTGCTTTATGTGTCAGGTAGTAGGGATCGACGCTGATGCAATGGCCGCCAACAAGCCCTGGTCGAAACGGTAGAAAATTCCACTTTGTGCCTGCGGCTTCTAACACCTCTAATGTGTCGATACCTAACTTGTCGAAAATTATCGCCAGCTCATTGATCAGCGCGATGTTCAGATCACGCTGTGTGTTTTCAATGACCTTTGCAGCCTCAGCTACCTTAATACTGCTGGCCATGTGCGTTCCTGCCGTAATTATGCGTTTATAAAGTTTATCCACTTCACTTGCCACCTCCGGTGTGGAGCCTGCGGTGACTTTCATGATTGTACTAACGCGGTGTTCTTTATCACCAGGGTTAATACGCTCTGGGCTATAACCTGCATAAAAATCTATATTGAACGTAAGCCCCGACACCCTCTCTAAAATGGGAACGCATACTTCTTCGGTGGCACCAGGGTAAACAGTGGATTCATAGATGACCACAGAACCGGCTTTTAGAACAGAGCCGATAGACTCACTGGCCTTAATTAGCGGAGTGAGGTCTGGTTGTTTGTGACTGTTTATTGGCGTTGGCACCGTCACAATGAAAACTTTGCACTCACTCAAGTCTTGAAGATTGCTTGTGAAGCGCAGCGCTTTTGATTCTGCCATTTCTTCACGTGATACTTCGAGGGTGCGATCGTGTTGTTGGTTTAATTCAACAACGCGTTCTGCATCAATATCAAACCCGATGGTGGGAGTTGTTTTGCCAAACTCAACCGCTAACGGCAAGCCAACATAACCGAGCCCGATTACAGCAATTAGATCATCATCTGCGATCTTGAACATCGTATTTAAATCCTGTAACCAAGTGGCAGCCCCTTTAGGGGCATGAAATCAAGCAATTATACGGCGATAACAAATGAAGAGCAGCTCAAATAGCACCGTGCTTTGTGAACTTGCACTACATATGCATCACGAACAATACTTGTGAATAATTGCTTACCATATCTTGACGTGGCTTCTTATAAAGTCCTAATCGTCGTGTTCGTTTAATGTATGCTGAATTACCGTGTCGTTCTCAACATCTTGTAGCGTTGCTGTTGCACTGTTTGCGGCACTGGCGGCTACCGTGCGTGCTCTGTCACGATTGTTTTTCGCTATTTTTGTATCCAGCGACCACAATACGGCGGCAAATATAAATAAAACCGATAACGCTGCTGCTCCAAATTGAAACGCAGGGTTACGTATCCAGTGCCGGGCTTCAGTCGGCTCGGAGCGAGTGCCCAGCAACGGCCCGTTGTGAGTTTTGGCATTATGTTTTGGCAATTGGCCTGTTTTACGATAATGCTGCCGCAACAAGTTGTAGGCACTATTTACCGCGATAAAATGCGCTTGTGCTGCTTCATGATCTGTACCAGCATGACGATCCGGGTGCCAGCGCTGAACCAGTTTTCGGTACTGGCTCTGCACGAGATCCCACGTCAGGTTCTCCCGCAGTTCCAGCACGTTTAACGCCTGGTTGAGTTCGTGTTGATTTGTGTGCACCAATGGGGTCCCGCCAACTGGATTAAGTTGGCTATCGGCAGCAAATGCTAACTGCTGAATTACACTACAGTTTTTTTGTATGACACCGCTAAGTTTGAAATAGGTTATGACACGGACAAGTGAAGCACGTGGGCTCGTTTAAGCTGTTCAAAATGCACCTGAGAGTGCCGTTTTTATTGCTCGCACTGATTGAGTTCTGCGTGTGTGTTGCCGCTGTTTACGTCTCGGTATATGTTCGATTTGATGGTCAAGCGCTCACTGATATTGAGAGTATCAACTCTCCGGTTGTTACCTCCATTCTGTTCGGTTTGGTGATGCCCGTCACAATGATGGCAATGGGTTTGTACCAAAGCCGTTTCCGAGGTGGCATTTTAGGCGTGTTCCTACGCTCGGTCATCGGATTTTTGTGCGGTGCCGCAGTGTTGGCCCTTTTGTATTATCTGATCCCCAGCTTGTATTTGGGGCGGGGTGTATTCGGCTTGGCACTCATTGTGGCCTTTTTCATGGTTGGCACAATCCGCCCCATGTTCTTTTACTATGTTGATCGAGATATCCTTAAAATTCGTGTGCTGGTTTTGGGTGCGGGTGATAAAGCTGCCACCATTCAGAGGCGTTTGCGCAGGCGTGTCGATCGCAGAGGTTTCCGTCTGGTCGGGTTTGTTCCTCTGAAAACCGATATCACTGTGGCAGTGGACAGCGCCATTGTGGTTGATGTTCCTGAGAACCAGCTGCTCGAATACTGTGTGGATAATGCGGTAGATGAAATTGTGGTGGCAGCGGATGAGCGGCGAAATGGCATCCCACTTGATGACTTATTGAACTGCAAGCTCTACGGTATCGATGTGATCGATTTGCTCGGCTTCTTTGAAAGAGAGCAGGGCAAACTGCCGTTGGATATCATGCGCCCTGACTGGCTTATCTATTCTGAAGGTTTTGATACGGGTGCGTTTCGAGACGTGTCCAAACGACTATTTGATATTTTGGCGAGTATGCTTATCTTAACGATCACCTGGCCATTCATGCTTTTTGCCGCCGTTGCTATCAAATTGGAAGACGGGCTGGACGCACCAATTTTTTACGGACAAACTCGCGTGGGCCATCTTACACAGCCTTTTGAGGTGCTTAAATTTCGCAGTATGAGTGTCAATGCAGAAAAAGACGGTGTGGCGCAGTGGGCGACCAAGAACGATGCGCGAGTGACGCGTATTGGCGGAATAATGCGTAAAACCCGAATTGATGAGCTTCCGCAGATATGGAATGTTTTTCGCGGTGATATGAGCTTTGTGGGGCCAAGACCGGAGCGCCCTCAATTTGTGTCCGAATTACAGAAAGAAATTCCTTACTATCAGGAACGGCATGCGGTAAAGCCTGGTATTACTGGTTGGGCGCAGGTGTGTTATCCCTACGGTGCTTCGATAGATGATTCGGTGCAGAAGCAGGAGTACGATCTTTACTACATCAAGAACCACACGATATTCCTGGATATGCTAATTTTGTGTCAAACCGCCGAAGTGGTGTTGTTCGGAAAAGGTGCTCGCTAGTTCGTTCTGACGCGCTTACTTAAACACGTCTTTTGCAAGTTGCTCACCCACCTTCTTCGCATCAGCGCCGTTCATCATGCGGTTGGTATTGCCGTGTTTTGCAATGGCTTCTCGATTTGGCATATAAGCGCTAGGCTCGGTAGAGCGCAGTACTCGCTTGGCTTCTTCAATCTGTTTGTAGCGTGTGCTTCTATCGATGTACATGAACACGAATAAGCCGGCAACAATAGTTAACACCGTTGGAATGATCCACCAATTGGCTCGAAGTGGGCTTGCTCGCGTCGAGACTTTAGAAGGTTTACGTTTGTTTAAAATGCTGTTTTGGACGATTTCGTGATCCTTAGGATTAACCCGCTTACTCACAGGAGGCTCAGGTAAATCTGAAACAGATTGTGTCATGCGTTCGAATGGCATGCGCTTGTTTTCGCGATAAAAGCTACGCAAATTGTTGAAAGATTTAGTTAATTCTATGAACTGCTGTTGCGCATGTGCGCGCTCGCGAGGTTTATCGGTGAAACGATCGGGGTGCCAGATATTAACAAGCCGTCGGTAATTGGCCCGGGTTAATTCCCAATTGGATGTGGGTTCGAGCTCTAACAGCTCGTAGTCTCGTTTAAATTGGATCGCCACGAAAAATACTCCGAAGTAATAACCTAATATCGTAACGTCGATTTACCCAATTGACTGTTAGCTTTAGTTAATATGTTACACAGTTAACTGATATGCCGTTGTCCTGGGGCCAATCGGTCTGATAAGGGACGTACCTCAAAGTAGTAAAACTACAAACTGGATACCTTGCCTGCCGCAGATTACGCCGCAGGTGTAATTATTGTAACGAACCTGCCGCTACAGTCTTAGTCGGAGCATTGTAAGCGCCAATAAACTTTGTTCCGTTTGGCAGTTGTGTCTGTACCATTCGCTTAAACGCGACACGAGCCACATTAGTTGGGGAATATTGTACAAAATGATCTACTTACGTTGCATCCTGTTATCTGCACTGGTTCTGATTACCGCCTGCGGTGGTCGTGGTGGTGTACTGCCAGAGGAGTCTCGTCCGCCACAGGTGGCTCCAGGTCCGTCAGCTGAATACCGCCTTGGGTCCGGTGATGTGGTTGCGGTTAATGTATGGAAAAATCCTGATTTGTCTGTAAGGGTTCCAGTTCGGCCAGACGGCTACATCTCTGTGCCATTGGTCGGTGATGTTTTAGCCGGTGGACGAACGCCAGCAGAGATCTCGAGCGACACAGAAGAAAAGCTTTTACAGTTCATTAGAACTCCTAAAGTTTCAATTATTGTGGAAGAGCTCACAAGTGCGGAGTATCAGAACCGAGTGCGCGTTGTTGGCGGTGTGGCTGAACCAAAGTCAATTTCGCATCGGGACGGAATGACGGTGTTGGATCTGGTTCTGGATGCTGGTGGCGTTAACGAATTTTCCGCTCCTGAGGGGGCGAAGTTGTATCGCACAATCGAGGGTGACACGAAGATTTACCCCGTTTTTCTCGAAAGTATTTTAAAAGATGGGGTACTGGATACAAATTACACCTTGTACCCTGGAGATGTAATTTCTGTACCGGAAAGACGCTTCTGATCCTGCGCAAGAAATAGCGCTAAAACCATGTAAAGTCTTGAAATGAAATCAACGTTCTACAACAATAGCGAAAGTCGGCAATGAGCAACATCACCCTCGACGAATTTGGTCCCCTGCTATCGCGAGAAGCGACAGCTCGCCGGGGTACACTGCTAGCCATCTTCACGGTGGTCTCGCTGCTGTTTCTCGTCACAGCCTTTTTCTGGCAAAAAAAATACGCATCCATTGTGCAGCTGCACGTGGACGATCGTCAGGTAGGTCAGGCGATCACTGGTTTGGAAACACCACTGGACACCAATCAGGCATTGGTTGCCCGTGAAGAGTTGTTCAGTTCAGAAATCATGGATCAGATCCTGACGGATGTGGGCTATGTCGGTTCAGAGACCGCGCCCGTTACGCGTGAGCGAATTAAAGAAGACATAATCAAGGATACCGAAATATTCAATATCGATAACCAGCTTATCGAGATTGTCTACGAGCATACCGATCCGAAAATCGCTTTTGAAACCGCAACACGCTATGCCGATTTGTTTTTGGAAAAATCGATGCGGAGTTCCAATCTGGAAAATACCGAAGCATTCGATTTTATCGTTGATCAAGTAGAGAGCTATCGCACTAAGCTCGAAGACTCGGAAGCGCGGCTCGAGAGTTTCCGTCGTCAATATCCAGGGGTGAACACGTCAACCGACGGTAACGTTAATGCACGCATCGTGGAGTTGCGTCGCGAGATGGAAGCAGCGAATCTTAAGTTTGCAGAATTTAGTCAGCGTGGCCGGTCGCTTGAGCGCGAACTCAACTCCGAATCATCGACGATCGCTATCGAATACGAAACCGGTCAGACTCGTGATCAGATTTCACGACTGCAATCAGAAATAGATGTTCTGCGATTGTCTTACACAGACGATTACCCTGATATCATTCGGCTCAAGCAGCAAATCGAAGAAGTCATTGTGTCAGCCGAACAACGTCAGGCAAACCGCCGAGCCGTTGGCGGCACCAGCTCGTTTACTCTCAATGGCACTAACTACTCTGGCGCGGCAAATCTAAGCCCAGTGTATCAACAGCTGCGCAGCGATCTTGCTCGCAATAAAGCTGAAGCTGAATCGCAACGTTCGCGCGCCAACCAGTTGAGTGTTTTACTCGACAAGGAAATAAGCCGATCCACTGTGTCGGGAAAAGTTGAGCGTGAGCTTGCAGAACTCACTCGAGATTATCAGATCAACCAAGAGCTCTATGAAGATTTGTTACGACGCCAGGAAAGCGCCCGTTTAACCATGAGCCTGGGTGCTGAAAAGCAGGGCGTGTTGTACCGTATCCAGCAGCCAGCTAATTTTCCGGTTCTGCCAACAGGGCTGCGCTTCATGCACATTGCAGGTGCTGGTCTGATTCTTGGGTTGTTGCTCCCGTTCGTTTATCTTGTGGTGTTTTTGAAGCTGGATCCGCGTATCCGCACAGCTTCTGCGGTAACCGATTTACTGGAACTGCCGTTGTTGTCGACAGTGCCACATATGAAACAACCTGGTGAGAAGCCAGCATTTTTTAGCAGAACTGGTGTGGTCTTCATGGTGGTCGGGCTGGTTGTCCTGCTCTACATCATCGTGGCTTTCATCAAGTACACGATGGCCTTGTCTGCCCAGGGAGCCGTATAAATGACTGATCGCGCAAAGATAGCCAACGTCAGGTCAATTGTTCAACAGCAGCAAGGGAAAAGCCTGCGTCGAAAGCGTAAAACCGGCCGTGCAATGGTGCCTGTCAGTGGTGGCAAAGGCAGATCAAAAACGGATCTGCTCTCCACAAATGACAAAGTCAGCATCGCTGATCGTGCTCGGGCCGACCTTGCCAATATGGAAGAAGCCAAGCTGTTCAGTGATCGGCAGCTAGAACTTCTGGGTATTGTCCATCCACGCTCAAAAAATCGCGTGCTGGTTGATTCAATGCGTCAGCTGCGCACCAAACTCTACAGCTTAAAAGAAGAAGGCAACTTCTCTGTGCTGGTAAGTTCTGTGACACCTCAAGGTGGTGGTAGCTTTGTGGCACTAAACCTGGCGGCCACAATTGCTTTCGACAAAGCAAAAACCTCCTTACTCGTAGATGCCAATGTGCACGATCCTGTCATCCAGAAACTGATGAAGCTGATTGGTCGAGATGATAGCCACGGCTTACTCGAATACCTTGAGCACCCAGAGCTGGGCATTGAAAACATTGTTAGCCCAAGCGGTATACCTCGTATGCGTTGCATTCCAATGGGTAGCCACTCGGAGATCAGTGCTGAGCATTTCACATCGGCTCGATACAAGCAGCTGATGATTGATATCAAAGAGCGTTATGACAACCGGTTTGTCGTGGTTGATGGGCCTTCTATGTCCACTTCTGCCGACGCTCGCATCTTGTCGGATATATGTGACTACACAGTGCTTGTGTTGCCTTACGGTGGCGTAACTCCAGGTGCACTGGATAGCATTGTGGATGAAATAGACGAACGCAAACTCGCTGGTGTAGTCATTAACGATCAGCCGGGGTAAACGCACCTTAGCGTGTCGTACAATAGTAGGATAATAATAAAGTGTTGCACCGAAACCTCATTGTTTGTGTTTTTCTGTTTTTTATTCCCGGGATCGCTGCAGCACTTGAAATTGGCTTTGAAGGTTTCGCCACGGTTAGTGCATCCGACAATGTCACTGGTGAAAATGCAGGCTCCGAAATTGAAGGCCAGATAGGCACCACGCAGTTCGGCGTATTTGGTGAGCAAAAAGGGCGGGTATTTACAGGCGCATTTGCTGGAGATCTGTTTTCGCAAGGCCAGCTCGATGACCCGGATGAAGATTTCGCCGCCATAACGCAGTTTCTTGGTGCGGCCGAAATCAACATCACTCCTCGATCGTTCTCATGGTATATCGGCGATATTCTTGGTGGTGTGCGTGCTAACGATGCACTACAGCCGATCGATGATTTACAAAACACCCGCCGTAATGTGTTTGTTACTGGTCCGCAATTTGTCTACGATCTGGATTCGTTTAGTCGCGTTAATGCTCGCTTGCTGTACATCAATCAAAGTGAGGATGACGCTGAATTGGAACAGCTGTACAACGCCACAGCGAGCTGGGAAGTCGATACAGATTCGGGTAATACCTTCGGATTTTCCTTTGGCGATATCTTCGTGGATAACCCGGACGATACCTTAGAGGAAGATTCCAACCGAGCGACACTCGCTGCATTTTGGAGGCGTTCGCGTGGCACCATTAACTACGAAGCGCAGCTCGGTGGTACCAACTTCTCCACGGATACCGAATCGATAAACGGTGTAAATGCTCGGTTTTTTCTGGGTCGACAAATGACACCAGAATCCAATATCGCAATAGAGCTGAACCGAGATCTACGTGATCAGACGCTCTCCACAATCGAAACCCTGATATCAGAGGGCACGGGTCTTATACCCAATGGTGACGGTGTCTTCGACGAAACCCGTATACGAGTGGGTTATGACTTCACTGAAAGCCGTTCCAATTTTGATGTATTTGTTGGAGCAAGCCAATCTGATTTTCGTTTACTAACCAGTGCAGCGGACGCTACTGCGGTCGCTAACCTGGAAGATTTCCGCAGCTACTTTGCAGGTAGCAGTTATGGGCGTCGCTTAGGTACCCGTTGGCGTGCCGCACTCTCTCTGGGATATGAGCAACAGGAATTTCTTAACCGCGATGACAATACCAGCTCGGTTTTGGGCATCGCTCAGTTTGCCAGGCAAATAAGCCGAAGTTTCGAACTGGATTTAGGCTTTCGCTTTAGCACTAACGAAGGCTCAATCACGCGAGCCCAGGGCCAGCCTTTAGAGGATATTGATGTCACTGAAAGTCGGCTAACCCTTGGTTTGCGATGGGCGCCCCCCACGCGTGCCGGCAAAGATCTGACAATCGAACTTAAGTCCTTGCTTCAATGACGGCCTTGCAGCGACTCTCCAGTGATGATTCCCAGCCAAGTGGTTCGGGTGCTGACATGCCACGCGTAAATCCGCTTCGAGTATTGTTTGTTATCGACAGCCGCTTCCCAGGTTTGGGCGGTGCGGAAAATCAGGCAATGAAACTGGCGCAAGCCCTGCATCAGCGTGGTGTGCATGTAGAGTACGTTGCACCAATGGTGATCGAGAACCAGGCGTTAGAAGAGGATATCGACGGCATTCGATTGCGGCGGATAGACTACCCCCACATCAAAATGATCGGTTCTATTTTGATGATGAGCAAGTTTGCGTTTTTCCTGATAAAACACCGCAAAGATTTTGATTGCATGCATATCCATATCACGCGGCTGCTAACCACCATGGCAGGGCTGGTACGGCCAATAGTGGGCATTCCAATCATCACAAAAATCTCTGGTTACTTTGAATTTGAAGGTGGTGTGCTGGATCCTCGCAAACGCTGGTATCCGTTGAACATTGTGATGCGCAGCGCTATGAAAAATGTTGATTACGTGCAAACCATCAGTGCTGAAACCAAGGATAAGCTATTGAGCACTGGTTTCAGGCCCGATCAAATTGCCTTGATTCCAAATGGTATAGACACGGCAGATGCACCGGCGCTTGTGTCCAATAACAGCCAGTTCACGATTGGTTATTGTGGTCGCCTACGCGAAATAAAAGGTGTGCATGTCCTGTTGGAAGGACTTGCCAAGGCGAAGCAGCGTTCACCGGGTGCCAGGTTTAAAGTGACTTTGGCAGGAGATGGAAGTTATGAGCCCGTACTGCGACAGCAGATTGCCGATTTGGGTATCGAGAAAGACGTGGAGTTTTTAGGCACAGTCAAAGATACCGCTGCTTTTTATAGTGGGCTAGATTTGTATGTACAGCCCTCGTTTGCGGAAGGCTTGCCAAATTCGGTTATCGAAGCCATGAATGCAGCCCTGGCGGTAGTTGCCACCAATATCGGCGGCAATCGGGATCTCATTGAAGAAGGTGTGGGTGGACATTTATTTGAAGCAGGCGATACAGATGCCCTGGCTACGTTGTTGCTTAAGTGTTACGACGATCGATCGAGCAACACGCAGATGGGTAAAAACGGGCGGCGTTTAGTTGAGGAGCAGTACGGCATGGAAAAAGTCACCAGTCAACTTATAGGTGTTTACCGTGGTGAGTAAAACGCGGCGCGTGCTGCTGACGATTACAATCGATACTGAGTGTGATCATGACCCAAATTGGATTCGATCCAAGCCGCTGCGTTTCGAATCCATAACAGAAGGCTTGCCTAATCGCCTGCAACCGGCTTTTGACGCTGTTTCTGCCGTACCAACCTATTTACTGACCGTAGAAGTCATGGAAGATGCGGCAAGTGTGCAGGCGATTAATCAGATGCAGGGAAATTTTGAACTGGGCACTCACTTGCATGCCGACTTCATCGAGCCTGAGAAAAAGTACCAGGACTATGCCGGCATTGACAGCCCCACGTTTCAATGCTCCTATGCACCCGAAATTGAGCGCCAGAAACTAGCTAATCTATCGAATCTATTTGAGGACTGTTTTGGCTATAAACCGACCAGTTTCAGAGCAGGGCGTTACGGTGCTAACGCACATTCGTTAAATAGTCTGCAATCGCTTGGTTATAAAGTGGATACCAGCGTCACGCCTCACATTAAATGGCAAGAGCCGCCTACGGTTGTTGATTTTCGCCGAGCGCCAAAGCAGCCCTATTTTCCAGCTAGTGACGAGATTATAATTGCAGGCCCTTATAGCGAAAATCGTATTCTGGAAGCACCGATTACCGTCAAACCCCGGCTGCTAAGACGCACCCCGCAGTGGTTTCGCCCCTGGTTTTCTTCTGTGTCGCAGATGAAAGATATTGTTCTGTACCACTTAAAAAAATACTCAGAAAAAGAAGTGATCAACATCAATATGATGTTCCACTCTATGGAAATTATTGAAAAAGCATCGCCCTATCCTCAAACAGCAGATGATGTACGTCGTTTTCTAGATGAAATGCAGGAAGGGTTGGCCTGGGCCGGAACGGAGGGTTGTGAGTTTTGTTCGGCGAGCTCACTTTACGAACCTTTCAAGCAAGCCGCTTAACGCAGGTCGTACTACTGTGGCCGCATCCGGTGCATTAAAGCACATCAGAAACTATGCCTCAGCTGGCATGCTGGCAGCAATTGCTGGTGTTATATCGTTTCCTATTCTTACGCGTAACTTGTCCGTCGAAGAGTACGGCATTCTGGGTTTGATCACATCCAGCCTGACCTTGTTTATTGCGTTTGGTAAGTTGGGTATGCAACATGCGGTCATTCGCTTTTTCGCTCAAATAAAAAATAATAATATTGCCCATTCGCTAGGCCAATTAAATAGCACTGTGAGTTTGCTGTTTTTGTTGTTTGCCTCTGTCACTACGCTAATATGGCTTATTGTTGGGTTTGCTGTTTTGCCAAACCTGTTGCAGCACAGCGATATATCCAGCCTGTTTTTAATTGCCTCAGGCACCGTGTTCTTGCGTTTACTTAGCAGCGGCATTCTAAACTTCCTGCGCGCTCAACAGCGCAGTGCCGTGGTGGGTTTTGCACAAATTCTGATCCGCTATTTGCACCTTTTTCTTATGCTTGCCCTGTTGTTCACTGGTAAGCTAAACCCGTATTTTGTGCTTGTCTCTTTGTTGTTGGCAGAGCTGGTTGGTGTCGTTTTTGCGGCCAAAAAGTACCGGCCAGATTTTAGTTTCAGCTGGGCGGAAATTTCAGCGCCGCTGGGGAAAGCCATGCTACTGTACGGCTTTCCATTGATGATGCTTGAATCGCTGGGATTGGTCTTGCGTTTAAGCGATCGCTACATCATAGAAGCTATGTTGGGTGTTAATGCATTGGGGATGTACTCGGCATCCTACAACCTGACATCATATTTGGATATCATTTTACTCACCGCTCTAGTGCAGGCAATTCGGCCTCACTTTATGCAGCTTTGGGAAGGTGAAGGGGAAGCTGAAACAAAATCGTTTTTAAGTACCGGGTTAAATGCCTATCTTGTTTTAGGTATACCGTTTATTGCGATATTTTCTTTAGTTGCACCTCATTTATTGAATTTTCTGGCTAGTCCAAAATACGCACCTGGCACCGTTATTATCCCATTTGTCGCATTGAGCTTTTTGCTCGATGGCTCGATGCACTTTCTGGCTGCCGGCTTGTATATCAAAAAGAACACCAAAGTGTTTATGGTTTGGGGTGCTGTAGCAACGCTGCTCAACCTGGCGCTTAACATACTGTTCATACCGATCTTCGGCATATTGGGTGCAGCTGCTGTCACTATTATTTCGTTTGCTGTTTTTATGCTAGCCGTTGCTTATCGGTCGTTTAAACTAGTGTCTTTTGATATCAATTTTCGCACACCGTTTTTTGCTCTGCTGATGAGCTTGTTTGTGTATGCACTGCTCTTTAAGTTGGATATGGGCTCTGACGTTTACAATTTGCTTGTTAAAGGTGCCATTGGTACCTGCCTGCTGGGAGTGGGTGCTGTGCTTATCGATACCAGCATACGAAACTTGATAGTTGGCCACCTGCGCGGTTCCAAAGTGGAGCCAACAGAATGATCTGGTTATTCTTATTTGCTGTTTTATTTTGTATCTATACGTATTGCATATTTCCCCTTGTATTGCATATAAAAGCCCGTGCAAAATCTGATCTTGTTGCGCTAAGCTTTGATCAATGGCCAAGTGTCAGCATTGTTATCGCAGCGCACAATGAGGCCTGCCATATTCAACAAAAAGTGGCAACACTTCGAGCGCTTGATTACCCCAAAGAAAACTTAGAGGTGGTGTTTGTATCGGATGGGTCTACCGACGACACTGTGACGCTTTTGAATGAAGCCAGTACAAGCGACTTGCCCATCACAGTACTCAAGTACGCACCTGCAGCGGGTAAACCATCGGCATTAAACGTTGGGGTTGAGAATGCAACGGGTGATATCATCGTGTTTATGGACGCTCGACAAGAGGTATCAGCGAATTGTATTAAATCATTGGTAAGTTATTTATTGCACGATGACGTTGGTGCTGTCAGTGGCGAACTGGTGCTGGCAGATGATCAAGGTGTTGAATCGGCCAACGTTGGTCTTTACTGGCGCTATGAAAAATGGATTAGGCAGAACGAGAGTCGCTTGTTTTCGACTACAGGCGCCACGGGCGCTTTGTATGCAATAGCAAGGAAAGACTTCGTTCCGCACGCAAAAGATGTGCTGCTTGATGATTTTGATACACCAGTATCGTTATTAGCACGTGGAAAGCGCACTGTGTTTACCCAAGAGGCAGTTGTATTTGATCAAGCTGAGGCGCAGGCCAGCGGCGAATTTCGCAGAAAAGCGCGCACCTTGTCGGGCAATTTCCAGTCGTTTAGGCGAAATCTTTGGTTGTTTTCACCTGCAAAAAATCCGGTTTGTTGGCAATTTGTTTCACATAAAGTGTTTCGCTTATTGGTGCCTTATGCCATGTTGCTTGCTTTTTTCGCCTCGCTATTAGGAACTGGCATCTTTCTTTACACAATGCTGTTTGCACAATTGGTATTCTATGGGCTTGGTCTAGCGGCTCTGTTGAGCACTAAAAATTATAACAACAAGCTGGTTAACTTTATAAAGGTGTTTCTGCAGCTCAATGCGGCTGCCGTTGTTGGGGCGTTTCGTTATTTCACTGGTAATGCCAATGTCAGGTGGAAACAATCGTGACTATCGTATTGATGTATCACGGTTTGTATCGTGGCAATGACACATCGCTAATAGATGCTGAAGACTTACCCTATGCGGTGTCAGAGGAGCAGTTCGTTGCGCAGCTCGATGCCATTAAAGATCGTAATGTAGATTTGATTCGTGAGCAGGCACAAACAGCACCAGATATTGTCATAACGTTCGATGATGGGCATATCTCCAATTTTGATATTGCTATGCCGCTGTTGGCCGAACGGGGAATGCAAGCGTATTTGTTCGTGACATCGGGGTTTGTAGGTGAACGGCCACACTTTGTTTCACCCAACCATTTGCGGCAAATGGCTGCAGCGGGCATGGAGATTGGCTCGCATGGGGTCACTCACCGATTTTTCGATGATTTAGACGAAAAAGAAGCAGAACGTGAACTGGTTCAGAGCCGAGAGCGCTTAAGCGAGCAGTGTGGGGAAACTGTGAGGTCAATCTCTTTTCCTGGTGGCCGCTATAAGCAGCAAACCCTGGAGCTTTGTCGCAGGCTTGGATATGCGCAGCTTTTTGGGTCAGGTTTGGGTACAGTAACTGAGCCCGATTTGGTTTCTTTAGAGCCGCTTAATCGTGTGGCGATTCGACGTACCACATCGCTAAAGGAATTCAATCGGATCGTATCACCCGATCCTGTGTACTACGCGGTGCAAAAGAACAAGCAACGCGGAAAACTATTGGTCAAACGAATACTAGGTAACCGGCTTTATCATGGCCTCTACAAATCCATTTCAGCACGTTGACGAGAGCGCCCTTCAAGGGGGGAGTGAGTCGATCGCCGAACGTGTGGCGATGGAGAGAAAACAGCGTAGGGAAGAACGCCTTGGCTCGCGCCGTGGACGCAGGCTAAAGTCGCGTAAAGAAGCCCTGCGCGCGGGCATGGTCCATGGCTGGCCCACTTGGGAAGGCCTGAGACCTGTCATTCTGTTTTTGATGATGCCCGGGTTACTGGGTGTGGCCGTCGCACTCACGGGCCCCTGGGATGCCATTCCGTTATATACGCTTGCAGGCTTAATGGGGCTGTATGTTTTGGTCAGCGCATTTCGAAGTGTGGAGCTTGTGCTTGCCTGCTTCTTGTTATACCTCCCGTTCTCTACCACATTTGTTATTCCCATAGCGCCTGGCGTCAATGGCACTAACATGCTCATATTGCTCGGCCTCTTTGCGACCGTAATGCGAGCGCTCGACGAAGGCCGTGGCTGGCTGGCGTGGCCTGCTGGCACCACCACAGTATTCGCCTTTGCAGCAATATCGGCAGTATCCGGATTGACGATTTTGCGGGAGCCGGGTGGGTATGCCTATTTTCTTTATGGCGAAGTGCTTAATTACAAAGCCTGGATTGATCAGTTTTTCTTGTATTTCATCGCTCTAAGCTGCATTCGCAGTGTTGATATCGCAAAACGGGTAATCTTGTACATGTGTATGGGCTCCATTGTATTGGTCCTTTATTCGGTGCCTGAGATGCTCGATAAAATGGGCAATTCGAGTATTGATAAGAGCCGAATTGGCGGCCCACATCGGCAGCCTAATATGTTTGGTGGTTTTGTTGCCTACACCATGCTGCCTTTAGTGGCGCTCTTTGTTGTCTACATGCGCGACATTCGCGCCTGGCTTTTGACCCCCTATTTTCTGATCGGTGCCAAAGTGCTTATCAGTACCTTTTCTCGCGGTGCATACCTTGCCATAGCCGTTGGTGGGTTTATGGCTGGCTACTACAAGGGAAAGGGTTTTTTGCTGTTTTGGCTGACAATATCCGTCTGTGCTTTGTTGCTTTTTCCGTCGCTGTTTCCGCAAGCAATCAAAGCTCGAATTTTTGGTAGCGAGGAGAAAGTGATCTCATCGGCAGCACCCGAATTAGATGACAGCTCCGAGCATCGGCTCATCCTCTGGCGTGCCGCTGGCAAAATGATTGTTGAAAGCCCTATTTTGGGTAAGGGTTTTAAAGGGTTCAAAAAGTTAAAAAGCCAGTACACGGAACGGGACATTCAAGAAAGCGATCCGCACAGTACCTATTTGTACATCGCAACACAAATGGGCTTGCCAGCGTTAGCCCTGTTCCTTTTAATATTGGGCTATTCGTTTCATATGGGGAGGGTGCTCAGTCGTAACAGGGATGATTTATTTATCAGGGCCATCGGCATCGGTGGCGCTTCCATGACGGTGTGTTATGCCATTATCAGCCTTTTTGGCTCACGAGCGGTCAACTTAGAGTACACCTCATATTTTTGGGCTTACTTTGTCTGCATGCAGGTGATTTATGCGCAATTACGCGCAGCCCAGGCTAAGCCAAAAAAGCGTCGCACAAATGCCTTTGAAAAGCGGCCAGAGCGCGTTGAATCAGTTTCGGCAGAGGTAGCAGAAGCTCCGAGGTTAATACCAGCACCGGCAGGTCAGCGTCGCAAGGTGAAAGAGCGAACCACTGGCCGTGCCAATAGTACGCAAGCGCGCAATCGTCTAAAAAAGAAGCGCTAAGGCATTTTGTTTAAGCAATCATATTGTTTAATCACAAATAAGCTGTGGAACAGCTCACAGTGCACTTAAACTGTGCACCTCTAGTAACCCCGTCTACATTACCAAAGATACCGGTAATCCAACATTTAGAACTCTAATTCTGATCGGCGGTCTACACTTAAACGTAAGCAGTTAAAGACGTGCTGCGTCACGCGTCTGACGATCTGTGCGCCAGATCTAAGGTTGCCTGTATTATCGATAAATTAGGGCTAAAAAAAGCCCACGGTCTATTAATTTACACGAGTAATCCCCAGCTTTGACTTAGGGTATGAATATTGCGGTTGGATAACCGCGCTATATCACATTGCGTAAGCTGCTCCGCACAGTAAAATAGGGGCAGTGGAGAAATCAATGTGATTGGTGGAACGACCAGATGAGTCAAGAAGAAGAGAATAACGAAGGTGGGTTGGTAGTTGAGCGAGCTCGTCCAAAGCTTGCGAAACCTCCGCTTTTTAAAGTTGTGTTAGTCAATGATGACTACACCCCGATGGAGTTTGTGGTCGAGGTGTTGCAGCTGTTCTTTAATTTGGACTGGGAGCAGGCACATGTCATCATGTTGCATGTTCACCAAAAAGGTAAAGGTGTTTGCGGAGTCTACACCCGAGAAATCGCAGAAACGAAAGTGGCTTTGGTGAATCAATATTCTCGCGAAAGCAAACATCCGTTGATGTGCGAAATGGAAGAGGCCTAACCGCGGAGCAAAACGAATTTGCATTTCCGTATAATTGGAACAACTTCGGTTAAAACTAATACTTTGGTTAAAACTAAAAATGCTTAGCAAAGAGTTAGAATTTACCCTTAACAATGCGTTTAAGGAAGCAAGAGCCAGACGGTTTGAATTTATGACCGTTGAACATCTACTGCTTGCGCTTATCGATAATCCTACGGCAGCTCAAGTGCTTCGTGCTTGTGGTGGCGATCTAGATACGTTGCGTGATGAGCTCGATACCTTTGTAGAAGAAAACACACCGCTACTCGACGAAAACGATACTCGCGAAACCCAGCCGACTCTAGGCTTTCAGCGTGTGCTGCAACGTGCTGTATTCCATGTGCAAAGCTCAGGTAAAAAAGAAGTTACCGGTGCAAACGTACTGGTTGCAATTTTCGGCGAACAAGATTCTCAAACCGTTTACTTACTCAATAAGCAAAACATCACACGCCTTGATGTTGTTAATTATATTTCTCACGGCATTGCCAAAAATTCCCAGGATGAGCCAGAAGATCTTGAAGAGGGCAGTACCGAATACACCGGCGAAGACGGTGAATCTGATGCCAAGCCATTAGACAAGTACGCAACCAACCTTAACGTTAAAGCTCAGATGGGCGAGATTGATCCACTGATTGGTCGTGACTTTGAAATTGAGCGGGCTTCTCAGGTGCTATGTAGGCGCCGAAAAAACAATCCACTTCTAGTGGGTGAAGCAGGCGTTGGCAAAACCGCTATTGCCGAAGGCCTTGCCAAGAAGATTGTTGATGGTGAAGTCCCTGATGTACTGTCAGAGAGCGTCATTTATTCACTTGATTTAGGATCACTGGTTGCCGGAACCAAATACCGAGGCGACTTCGAAAAGCGTTTAAAAAGCATACTCACCCAGCTTAAAAAAGAGCCCGGCGCTATTCTCTTTATCGATGAAATTCATACCATTATTGGTGCAGGTGCCGCGTCCGGCGGAGTTATGGATGCCTCTAACCTTATCAAGCCAATGTTGGCATCAGGTGAGCTTAAGTGCATTGGCTCCACCACATATCAGGAATATCGGGGCATTTTTGAGAAAGATCGTGCCTTGTCTCGTCGATTCCAGAAAATCGATGTTGTCGAACCAACCGTGGATCAAACCTTTGAAATTCTTAAAGGCTTGAAATCGCGCTACGAAGAATTTCACGAAGTTAAGTATTCGCAGAATGCGCTCAAGACGGCAGCCGAGCTTTCCAGCCGATACATAAACGATCGGTTTCTGCCAGACAAAGCGATAGATGTTATCGATGAGGCAGGTGCCAACCATCGTGTTAAGGGCAGCACTAAATCAAAACAGAAAACCATCTCGGTAAAAGATATTGAAGCGATTGTAGCCAAGATCGCTCGCATACCAGAAAAGAGTGTTTCATCTACCGACATGGACAAGTTACGTACCTTGTCGCGAGATCTTCGTATGCTGGTATTTGGTCAGGACGATGCAATTGATACCTTATCGGCGGCAATCAAGATGTCTCGCTCAGGTTTGGGGCCAGAAGATAAACCCATTGGCAGTTTCATGTTTGCAGGGCCAACTGGAGTCGGCAAGACAGAAGTGACCAAGCAGCTTGCGCAAATTATGGGTATCGAGCTTATTCGCTTTGATATGTCTGAGTATATGGAGCGGCACACCGTTTCGAGGCTCATTGGTGCACCCCCAGGCTACGTTGGTTTTGATCAAGGTGGTTTACTGACCGATGCCGTTGTTCAAAACCCACACGCAGTTGTGTTGCTTGATGAAATAGAAAAAGCACATCCAGATGTCTTTAACCTGCTTTTGCAGGTCATGGATCATGGTACGCTTACCGATAACAATGGGCGCAAAGCAGATTTCCGCAACATCATATTGGTTATGACAACCAATGCAGGGGCTGAATCCATTTCACGTACCACTATGGGATTTACAGTTCAAGATCACAGCACCGATGGTATGGAAGCGGTTAATAAGATGTTTACACCGGAATTCCGAAATCGGCTGGATGCGATTATCCAGTTTAAACCTCTGGACAAGAGCATAATTCTAAACGTTGTTGACAAATTCATTATTGAACTGGAAGCACAGCTCGACGAGAAAAACGTATCGATCGACTTTAATCATGAAGCCAAAGCCTGGCTCGCCGAACATGGATTTGATCAGGCTATGGGTGCGCGACCGATGGCGCGCATTATCAGTGAGAACATCAAAAAGCCATTAGCGGATGAGATCTTGTTTGGTCAGCTCAATAAAGGCGGCAAGGTACGCGTTAAGCTCGATGAGAAAGGGGACATTACCTTCGAATTTGAGAGCCGCGAGAGTAAGGAGGCGACAGCTTAAGTCTAAGCTGCTAGCCAACGTTTAATACCGTTGCCAAAAGCATTAACAATCAGCAGATTATTTATGCATATTCTCACCGCGCCTTATCGGCTTCGGTAAGTAATTCGGCCTTTCGATAGATCGTAAGGTGTCATTTGCACAGTGACTTTATCACCCGTAAGAATACGTATGTAGTGCTTGCGCATCTTGCCTGAAATGTGAGCAGTAACAACATGCCCGTTTTCTAGTTCTACGCGAAACATCGTGTTAGGAAGGGTATCGATTACGGTACCTTCCATTTCAATTGGTTCTTCTTTAGCCATTAAATCTCGTTAGGAATCGGTTTTGAGCGCCATTATCGCTATTTAGCCCATAACTGCAAGCGCTAAAGCGCTGTAGTATGGCATCAAAACAACAAAAGGCGTGAAAAACATGGGGGTAAATCGCCGGAAAACAAGGCAAAATACCTGCCGGAGCGTCACACATTTGTCAAATAAAGATATTGTGCATCCCACACCGGACAACCATAATATAGGGCTCAAGTCCTATTTAAAGACCGGTTGTAAAGAATACACGATGCACGACACCACAATAAACCGACCACGCACTAGTGCTCGTTTTGCAACACTCATGGAGTTGTACGAAAAGAACTACATGCTGTTGCGGCTGCTAGCGCCTAATCTGCGCGATATGGGCGAGGGTGTTTACCTGTCTCATCCAAAAGGCTTGTTACCTCTGGAGCTAAGCCACATAGAGCACAACCGCTACACGACTACGTTCAAGCTCACTTACCTGTTTTCTCCAGGTTCGAGAAAAGCGCGTGAGCCAGATCTAACGATAAGGCTTTATCATGATGCTCGGGCCTGTGAAGTGATGAGCGGTCTTATCCCGTCGATAAGAAAAGACATTAGGCGGACGCGGGATTTACAGGAGGGCTACCACTTAAATCGCTTCTTACATAAGTGGGTGGGGTATTGTTTGCGGCAAAATCACAGCTTTGCGCTGGATGCCGAGCAGGCATCACAGCAATCAAACAGGCGCGCTACGACAGCTTAAAAAACCGCGCCGTTCTTCGTTCCTACGTCAGCATTAATACAGGGCTTTGCTTTATGCGCAGTGTTGATCATAGCTGCGCTGATAACGCGCCATAGCGACGACCGTATTGTCCATATCAATTGCGGTTAGACCAGATCGTAAACGTCTCTCTAAAGACACAACACGTTTGCTTAATTCAACGCAGCGTTCACGCTTCTTATTCGATGCCACTGTCAGGTTTTGAACCGCCGCACTGTTTACAGCTGTTGGCGTATCTGCCGCTTGTGCGTTCGCATTCGAGTGCGCTGCTTTTGTTGTTGCTCGTGCCGTTGTGTCGGGTGCATACATCAACCCAGGTTTAGTCACTGCGGCCGATACCGGTGCTTGGACTGCGGCTGTGTTGGGTACAGTTGCAACCGGGTCAATGCTGGACGTGGATAAAATGGATGCAGGCTTTTCAGCTGCGCTTATTTTATTGAGTGTCTCAGCATCGACATCGTTGCCGGCTTCAGCGTTAACTTCTCGGTAATCCACACCTTTAGGCGGCGGGTTAGGTGAGAAAGTTATCGAACCGTCAGGCTCAATCCAGCGATACAATTGCTCAGCTGCCGCGCTGCTGCTAAGAGAAAGAATTATAATGCCTAATGTCAGTCGATTCATTGTTACCCAGTTTTGCGATAGAGTCCACGAAATGCCAATGCAAGCAAAATGCCGATGACGCCGTTTATTGCTTTATTGAGTGTAGCTGCTGGTGGCGCTATGGGTGCCAGCATGCGTTATGGGTTTGGCTTGCTCGTGGCCAGCGACGCGCAGCGAATACCGCTGGGAACGCTCGGCGTGAATATCATCGGTTGTTTAGTGGCCGGTTTCATTGCCACATTACTAATTGGACGTGTCAACGTGTCTCCAGCATGGCTGCTGTTTTTGACCACAGGGGTGTTGGGCGGCTTCACCACGTTTTCTGCGTTTTCACTCGACACGCTGCGTTTGGCCGAGTCGGGAGAAATAATGCTGGCAGGGTTAAATGTTGTGCTTAACCTGTTTGGCTCACTTCTCGCGGTGGTGTTGGGGTGGTTTTTAGCGAAAGCGTTTTTTCCGTAATTGCCAACTGGCCGTGCTCGCTATTCTTGCTATCATCCTATGACTCAACCATAACCCTGCAGCCCATGCTCGATCAAAAAATTGTCAGAAACGAGCTTGCTTTCGTTGTCGAACGTCAGCAAATCCGTAACCTTGTTATTGATCAGGAGCGTTTATCGGCGCTCGAATCAAAACGTAAGGAGGTGCAACAACGCGCTGAGCAGTTGCAGGCCGATCGAAATGCTCGCTCAAAATCCATCGGTCAGGCTAAAGCCAAAGGTGAGGATGCAGCACCTTTACTCGCAGAAGTAACAGACTTGGGCGATAAGCTTAAGCAGGCTGAAAACGACCTTGCGGATGTGCTTACCGACATCAGTGATGTTGTTATGAGCATGCCAAATTTAGTGCATGAGTCCGTGCCGCCAGGTAAAGATGAAAGCGACAATCAAGAGGTCCGTACCTGGGGTTCACCACGGACGTTTGATTTTGAACCGCTGGACCATGTAGACATTGGTGCGCGCAACGCCGTGTTGGATTTTGAAACTGCCGCAAAACTCACAGGATCGCGTTTCGCTGTTATGAAAGGGGAGATGGCTCGACTTCACCGAGCGCTTGCGCAGTTGATGCTCGATACTCACACACTGGAGCATGGCTACACCGAGATAAACGTCCCAGCCATTGTTAATCGAGAGACACTGACCGGTACGGGTCAATTGCCCAAATTTGAAGAAGATCTCTTTAAGCTAATTACTGAAAACGAGTATTTTCTGATTCCGACTTCAGAAGTGCCGGTCACCAATACTGTGAGAGACAGCATTGTTGAGGAAGCCGAATTGCCGTTGAAATACACCTGTCACAGCATTTGCTTTCGCTCAGAAGCTGGCTCCTATGGTCGCGATACGCGTGGCCTGATCCGCCAACATCAGTTTGAAAAAGTGGAGATGGTGCAAATCGTTAAGCCAGAAGATTCTTATCAGGCACTCGAAGACATGACATCCCATGCCGAATCGATATTGCAAAAGCTTGAATTACCGTATCGCGTGGTTGCTCTGTGCGGCGGTGATATCGGTTTTTCGGCGGCAAAAACGTTTGATTTGGAAGTCTGGTTGCCAGCACAGAACACGTACAGAGAAATTTCTTCCTGTAGCAACTGTACCGATTTTCAAGCGCGGCGTATGCTAGCGCGCTATCGTGATGCTCAGTCCAAAAAGCCTGCATTGCTGCACACGCTTAATGGGTCCGGGCTTGCAGTAGGTAGAACCCTTGTTGCAGTTCTGGAAAATTATCAGCAGGCTGATGGGTCTGTGCTGGTACCTGATGCGCTTAAATCTTATATGGGTGGGCTTGAGCGTTTGTTTGTACCTGCTTAGTTGAGTGCGCCTGAACAGAAAATTGCCGTGCGCACCCGAGACATTGAACGCGACCCACTTGGGAACAGTGGGTCGCGTTTTAACTAAACCCTAAGTAACGCAACGCCGTCGTATCTACACAGTAGTGCGGCCCGGTTTTTTAAGGCTTGTTGCTATCGTCGCCGAGCGATAATTTCAAGCTTTGTAGCAGCATCCTCAGACAGCGGTAGATTGTTTGCCCACGTAACGTCTTGTCGTGTCACACCGATGTCCTTCAACATATGCTCATCCAGTTTCAGTAATTGCTGGAAAGCTTGCCGATCACGGTATTGAACATATCTAGTCTTGATGCGCTCAATAATACGGGTGAGGTTTGCAACTAAAGATACACCTGTGATCGCCTGACTCTGTGTAAGCTTAATGACTTGCTTGCAACACTTTTTTTCTTCAGAAACTTCGGTATTCGCCAGTTCTGTGCATAGTGAATTCATGACTTGTCGCCTCTTTATCCATTGTTGACGGGTCAAAGGCGAGGGGTCGCTTACGCCTTTGTTCGTTAGTAGGAGCCTTTTTAGCTCTGTAGGATTACTTTGCGGCACAAAATCAATTCAATCAAACGAAAAGATATGATAGTATCTGTGAATATTATTGATGCATGAGTTGTTTATGGATAAATCTAGTCAGAACAGTCGGTTACCGCTACTCGAGCTGGATTTATTGAACACAATCGTGGTCATTGCCGAAACAGGAAATTTTTCAAGCGCAGCTGCCAAGCTATTCCGAACCCCGTCCGCGGTTTCAATGCAGGTGAAACGAGTCGAAGAATTGCTCGGACGCCCGGTGTTCTATCGGGACTCGCGCAAGGTCAAACCCACCGCTGAAGGCGAGATGCTGCTTGAGCACGGCAGGCGTTTGCTGCTGTTGAATAATGAGATGGTCAGCCGTTTTGTGATGCCGGAGGTTGCTGGGGTAGTGCAGATGGGCGCCACCGATGACATTGCCGAACGGCTTCTACCCGAGCTGCTGCAACGCTTTTCACAATCGCATTGTTGTGTGACGGTCGATGTGGTTGTCGATTCCACGGCGTCTTTAATGAATAAAATAAAGAGTGGCGACATGGATATCGCACTGATTACTTATAACCCAAGAAAAAAACTTGAAAGTCATATTGAGCCCGTTTTTGAAGAACGCCTCACGTGGGCAGGTTTACGCAATGGAGTGGCGTACAAAAAACGACCACTACCGGTGTCGGTATGGGAGGAAAGTTGTTCCTGGCGCAATGCAGGTATAACAAGCCTTGAAGCTGCTGACATAGATCACCGCGTCGCGTTAATGAGTGCTCATATTTCAGGCCAACGCGCTGCTATTCTGGCAGACCTTGCCGTTGCACCTATTCCGGTTTCGTGTTGTGTGAATGGTATTGTCGAGCTTAACCAGCAGCATGGCATGCCTGTGCTTGAAACCTATGGTGTGGGCATGGTGTTACAAAAAAAACCAGACGAACCCGCGTTAGCTGCGGCTGAACATATTAGAGCAAGCCTGTGCGGGTCGGCGGATCAAGCGGTGGCACAGTTTAGGTAGGACCGTAACCAAGACAAGCCCATTTCGGACCTTATCGGTATCAAAATTCTGTTGACCCAATTAATGGGATATTAAAATACCAACTGAATAGAAGAAACTGATGCACAACAAAATTACCGGAACGGCCTACTGATCACATCGAAATCTTTATTGATGTTTTTTCTGATCGATTAAAACGGCTCTTTGTGTTGCCCGAAACGTTGCAACGGCGAGCGGCAAAAGCGTGGACTAACGTGTGGTGAAATCTACGTCCAGCCCCACTCAGCTGGGTCAGTTTATTGTTAGCTAGCCACGGGTTCGCGTAAATCTGAAACCAACACGCCATCACGCGGCAGTGCACCTTTAGCAACAATAGCCACGTTTGCTTTCAGCTTTAGTGTCTCCTGCGCTAGGGTCGACAATTCACCCAGGAATTGCTCAGACTGAGGCTGCTCCGATTCAATGGTGAGGTTGATCCTGTCGCGTGCGCCATCGAAAGAAACTTCTAAACGGGCTCGGTCAATACCCGGGTGCCGTCCAACCAGGGTAGAGATTTGTTCGGGGCGGATAAACATGCCTTTTACCTTGGTGGCCTGATCGGCACGGCCGCGCCAGCCAACAATTTTCTTTTGACTGTTTGTGCTGGTACCAAACGCACTCAAGTCGCCTACTGAAAATCGGATAATCGGGTGCACATCGTTAAGCACCGTGACAACAACTTCACCGATTTCGCCAGCTGCGACAGGTTCACTGGTGCCGGGAGATACAATTTCTATGATGACATCCTGATCGACTAACATGCCATCAATATCATGTTCGGTCTCAAACGCAATTAAACCCACATCCGCTGTGCCATAGCATTGCCTGCACAGGATATTCCGATCCTGATAGCGTTGACGAAGTTGCGGAAATAACGGGCCCGCTGTAACAGCTGCGCGAGTGATTGAGCTTAAATCCAGGTTTTCTTCATCCGCTTTATCCAAGATGAGGCCTAGAAAGTCTGGCGTGCCCGCGTACACTGTACTCTTTATTGTTGCGGCGACGTCGCATTGCGCTCGTGTATTACCAGGGCCTGCTGGAAATACAGCTGCGTTAACCGCCTCTGCAGCGCTATCGATCATCGCACCTGCGGGCGTGAAGTGGTATGAGAATGTGTTTTGTACAATGTCGTTTTCGCCAATACCCATGGCAGCGAAAAAGCGACCGAAACGCCATGCATCGGGCATTTTTAAGCCGGCTTCGTATATTGGCCCTGGCGACTGAAAAATATGCTTGTAATCTTTGGGTTTCAGCATGCCGAAAGGTGGATCGGACGCTTGTGATTTGTGTAGTTCATCCTTACGCGTCACAGGAAGTTTGGCAAGGTCGCCAAGATCGCTCATTTGGACATCGTTGGAGACGAATCCTTTGAGTCTGGCAAGTTGACTCGCTTCTAGTTCATCGATGGATTGTATTAAATTGTCCATATTGGTGCCTATTGGTGATTGGTACTAGCGGCTGTAGAACTAGGCCAGCCATCTTTTTCGTCTGCGATAACTGCGCACATCTCGGTATGACTTTCTGCCTTCTTCCGACATGCCAAGATAAAATTCCTTTACATCTGGATTTTCGCGCAGTTCGTTAGCTGGGCCGTCCATAACAACCCGACCTGACTCGAGGATATAACCGTAATGAGCAAAGCGCAGCGCAGCATTGGTGTTTTGCTCTGCCAGCAAAAAGGACACGCCTTCTTTTTCGTTTAGGCTTTTTACGATTTGAAAAATCTCTTCAACGAGCTGAGGCGCAAGCCCCATAGAGGGTTCATCCAGTAAAATGGTTTCCGGGTTTGACATGAGTGCTCTACCTAGTGCACACATTTGCTGCTCGCCACCTGAGGTGTATCCGGCCTGAGATTTACGTCGCTCTTTTAGACGAGGGAAGTAGTTATAAACTTTTTCAAGGTCATTGGCGATAGCGCTCTTTCCATCTGAGCGTGTGTAAGAGCCTGTGAGTAAATTTTCTTCTATGGTTAAGTGTTCAAAGCAATGCCTGCCTTCCATCACTTGCATAACACCCATTTTTACCAGTGCTTCTGGATCCATGCTGTGTACTTCACGGCCACGGTAGTTAACAGAGCCTTTGGTTACCACACCCCGCTCAGAATGCAGTAGATTGGAAATGGCTTTAAGCGTTGTTGTCTTTCCCGCGCCGTTGCCGCCGAGCAATGCTGTGATGCCCCCTTTGGGTACGTGCAAGGACACACCTTTAAGCACGAGAATTACGTGGTTGTAGATGACTTCGATGTTATTCACATCCAGAAGTGCATCATCCATGTCTGTGTTCTGTTCTACTTGCATTGTATAAGCACAGTATTCGATCAAGTATTTAGATGGAGCAGGGCGGCCAACATTCTGGCCGCCCTGGCGTTACCGCAAAGGATAAAAACTACCCTTTGTAGCAACCAGCAGTAATGTTGTTTTCAGCTGCGAACGCTGCTGAATCTTCAGCCACCAGTGGGTCAGTTACTGAATCGTCAGGCGTGATGTAGTCTGTTAGCGCAACCCAGTTGCCTGCAGATGCATCCCACTGCTGAACAATACCCAAACCAGAACCACCGTGATCTTCACAGCTAACCGAAAACTCTGGGCCAATGTCTTTCATGCCCAGCTCTTCCATACGCGCAGCTGTGATAGATAATGCTTCCATGCCATCTCGCACCATTGCCGGTGTCACATCGGCGACACCATGGATTTTCTGCGCACCGGCAATGGCTTCCGCAGCCAGCATAGCGGCATACATGCCACGGGTATACAGCACCGATCCCATATTAGAACCGTCGCCTGCTGCCTCGCCTGCATCATGAACATGCTTTTTGATGTCGGCGAATACAGGTAGATCACCAATGCGGTTCATGTTTAACGACTTATAGCCATTTGCGCCGGCACCGGCAGGGGTGACATCGTGCTCTGCACCTGACCACCAGTTACCGATGAAGTTTTCCATGGGGAAACCAATGTTGGCGGCTTCCTGGACAGCAACCTGATTCATAACACCCCAGCCCCACATCAGAACATAGTCTGGACGCTCACGACGAATTTGTAACCACTGCGATTTTTGCTCCTGTCCTGGGTGGTCAACTGCTATTGGGTTAAAATTAAAGCCATGCTGCTCAGCCAACGTTTCCAGCGTACGAATCGGCTCTTTACCGTAAGCAGAGTTGTGGTACACAAGGGCTATTTTTTTGCCCTTAAGGTCATTGCCATTTTCGTCTAACAGATAGTTAATGATTACACTTGCCGCATCCCAATAGTTAGCAGGGTAGTTGAAAACCCAATTAAACACTTCGCCGTTGGCCGCTGATGTACGACCGTAACCCATTGTGTGAATGGGGATGCCGTCTGCGGTTGCTTTAGGGATAAGCTGATAAGTTATACCTGTTGAAAGCGGTTGATAAATTAATGCGCCTTCACCCTTAGTACTCTCATAGCACTCAACCCCTTTTTCGGTGTTGTATCCGGTTTCGCATTCAACTATCCGCACCGATTCACCACCAATGCCACCATCGCGAGCGTTAAGCATATGAAGGTAGTCTTGATACCCGTCGGAGAATGGCGTACCACCCGCTGCATAGGGGCCTGTACGATAGCTCAGATCTGGAAGTACAAGATCGGCCATTGCCGTACCGGTTGCCATTGCACTAGTCAAGGCTACTGCTGTTATCGTTTTAAGTTTCATTATTAGATTTTCCTCTCTCTTAATATCCAATTAGTATGGAAACGGCCAGAGCCGTAATTTCTCTTTGGCGACCCTCCAAAGCTGCGCCAACCCATGTGGTTCTTTGACTAAGAAAAACATAATCAATAAACCGACAATAACGAGTTGTAAGTGCGCGACAAGATCTGGGGGCCAGCCGAACAGATCAACGCCAAAGATTTTTAAAACAACTGGCAGACATATCAAAAATGCCGCACCAGCGAATGAGCCAAATATGGAACCCAGCCCACCGATAATTACCATGAACAGCACCAGAAACGATTTCTGAATACCGAATACCTCTCCAACTTCCACAGCACCAAGGTACACAGCAAAAAATAAAGCGCCTGAAATTCCAACGAAAAAGGAAGAGACTGCGAACGCGGTTAGTTTTGCATGCAGTGGATTGACACCGATTATTTCGGCGGCAATATCCATGTCACGGATAGCCATCCATTTGCGACCCAATGAGCCTCTGGTTAGATTTCTTGCAATGATTGCGCTGATAGTGACAAAGACGAGGCAAATTAAATAGGTCGCCCAGGCTTCGGTGTTTGGTCCTGTAACAGGTTCTCCCAGTACAAATCGCTCTGGTGCACTAATTTGACCTGAGGCTGAATTGTTGTAAAACCAGGGTACTTTATTGAATAACCAGACCAAAAAGAACTGTGCTGCAAGCGTTGCAACCGCAAGATAGAAGCCCTTGATTCTTAAGGAAGGTAAGCCAAAAGCTGCGCCCACTAGTGCAGTGATAAACCCTGCAATAATAATATGAAAGACAATGCTGACATCGGGGAAAGCTGTCATCAGCTTATAGCAGGCATATGCGCCCACCGCCATAAACCCACCCGTGCCCAAACTGACTTGGCCACAATATCCTGTGAGAATATTAAGTCCAATTGCCGCAATAGCATAAATAAGGAACGGGACAAAAATCGAATTTGCCCAGTAATCATTAATAACGAACGGGATAATACAAAACGCGATAAAAAGTACTATCCAATATCGATAACGATCAAACGCAATAGGGAAAGTCTGGCTGTCTGACTTGTAGGAGCTCTTAAAGTCCCCCGATTCACGATAAAACATCAGCTCTGCCCGTTGCTACTGTTGGCACGATTGTTTGTCAGCTTATACGCGTTCAATTATTCTCTCCCCATATAAGCCCTGTGGTCTGAATACCAGGAATAAAAGTGCTAACACATAGGCAAACCAGTTTTCTGTTGCGCCCCCAATCATGGGGCCAACAATGTATTCAAAAAGTTTTTCACCAACACCAATAATTAAGCCACCCACAATAGCACCTGGAATAGAGGTGAACCCACCGAGCATTAAAACGGGCAGGGCTTTTAAAGCGATGAGCGACAATGAGAATTGAACCCCTGATTTCGCACCCCACATGATGCCTGCTACCAGCGCGACAAGGCCCGCTAAAGACCAAACAAGTACCCAGATGAAGTTTAACGATATACCAACACTTAAAGCCGCTTGATGATCATCCGCCACGGCGCGCATGGCGCGCCCCTGTTTGGTGTATTGGCTGAACATGATGAGCGCGGCCACGAGCACCACCGCAACGACCGTGGCAACCATATCGAGTTTGTCGATAAAGAAGCCATAGAAATCATCGCCACCCAGAAAAGCGGTTGCATCTTCTATCGTGCGCGATCCACCCTGTGGTAAACCTAATGCGAGGGTTTTGATATCCGAACCCCACATTAAATCACCAAACCCTTCCAGGAAGTAGGCAAGCCCAATAGTTGCCATGAACAATATGATGGGCTCTTGTCCAACAAGGTGCTTAAATAAAAGCTGCTGTACAAGTAACGCAAACACAACCATAACGAGCACAGTCAGTGCTATGGCTAGAATAGCCGGGACTTCCCAGCCAAAATGATGAATCTGGGTGCCAAAAACTTCGTTTATTAAGTGAGCAAAAGGAACTTGCCCCTGCATAATGCCAACTAATGTCAGTGCAGCAAACAAAGCCATCACACCTTGAGCGAAATTAAATATGGCTGAGGCTTTAAATATCAATACAAAGCCAAGTGCCACCAGGGCATACATAACGCCAGCCATAAGGCCATTGAGTACAACTTCAAAGCCATAAAGAATATTAGCTGGCATGAGAGTTCCCCTGTAATTGTGCTGAGGTGTGCTTAGTCATGACTTACCCCCAAATACGCCGCGATAACTTCTTCATTGTTTCGTACGTCATCTGGCGTGCCATCACCGATCTTTCGGCCATAGTCCATAACAACTACCCGGTCGGACAAGTCCATGACAACACCCATATCGTGTTCAATGAGCGCGATGGTGGTTCCAAATTCGTCATTAACATCGAGAATAAATCGGCTCATGTCTTCTTTTTCTTCTACGTTCATCCCTGCCATGGGTTCGTCTAGTAATAACAGGCTTGGCTCGGCTGCTAAGGCTCTGGCTAATTCCACGCGCTTTTTTAATCCATAAGGCAAACGATTAACCGGTGTTTTGCGAATGGTTTGAATTTCCAAAAAGTCGATAATTTCTTCTACTTTTTCGCGATTACGTGCCTCTTCATTAGAGGCAGGGCCAAACCAGAATGATTGGGATAAGAGGCCGCGTTTCATGAAGTTCAACCGGCCTGTCATGACGTTATCGAGCACTGTCATGCCTTCAAAAAGAGCGATATTTTGGAACGTGCGTGCGATACCTTTGCGCGCCACTTTATAGGGGCGTGTGGACGGTCTCTTTTTACCAAGGTACCAAACTTCGCCTTCTTGCGGGTTATAAAACCCACTAATGACATTTAGCATTGATGACTTGCCGGCACCGTTCGGACCAATGATGGCGCGTATTTCACCTTCTTTAATATCAAAGCTGATGTCGTTAATTGCCATAACACCACCAAAGCGCAATGTGATGTTACGCATGTCCATCATGACACCGCCTATGGTTCGACCATCTGCGGTAACGTAAGAATCGGTTTGCATTTCAGCCTGTGCATTCATGCCGCAGCCTCAGCTTCTGTTCTTGGGTACACATCAACATCTCTTATATCCAGCGTAGCGGAGATTTTGCCCTTGCGTCCATCTTCGTAGGTGACTTCAGTTTCGGTGTAAATGTTGTCTGAGTCGTTATAAAGCGCACTGATCAAATCATCATATTTTTCACTGATGACGCCACGTCGCACTTTTCGAGTGCGAGTCATTTCACCATCATCAGGGTCTAGTTCTTTGTGTAAAACCAGGAAGCGATGGATCTGGCAGCCTGACAACATCTCATCTTGAGCGATGCTTTCGTTAATCGCTTTAACGTAGCCTCGAATTATGTCGAGTACTTGCGGGTTTTGAGATAGCTCTTGGTAGGATGCATAGGCGACATTATTGCGTTCCGCCCAATTACTTACGGAGGTGAGGTCTATGTTGATAAAAGCACAGCATTTATCTCGGCCTGCGCCAAAAACCACGGCTTCCAGTATATCAGGGTAAAACTTTAACTTGTTTTCGACAAACTTGGGCGCAAACATAGAGCCGTCCGCCATTTTGCCAACGTCTTTAATACGATCGATTATGCGAAGCTGGCCCGTTTTACTTTCTATAAAGCCAGCATCCCCTGTCGCGACCCACCCATCTTCAGTTTTGGTTTCGGCCGTGCTCTCTGGATTATTTAAATACTCAACAAACACACCCGGTGAGCGATAAAACACTTCGCCTGAATCGTCGACTTTAAGTTCAACTTCGGGAGAGGGTACCCCCACCGTGTCAGGCCTGACATTTCCGTCTTCTTGTTGGGTTATGTAAACGGTGGCTTCGGTTTGACCATAGAGCTGTTTTAAATTGATGCCTAAAGAGCGATAGAATTCAAATAGCTCTGGCCCAATTGCTTCACCTGCCGTGTAGGCCACACGAACTCGTCGCCAACCTAATGTATCTTTTAAAGGTTCGTATACGAAGTACTGTCCAAGTTTATATTTCAACTTGTCGCCAAAACTAACATCGCCACCATCGAGTAGGGCTGGGCCCACACGTTTTGCAACGGCCATAAAGCGGTGAAACATCTTCTTTTTTATTTTACTCGCATCCTCCATGCGTATCATGACTGATGTGAGTTGACGTTCAAACACCTGTGGTGGCGCAAAGAAATAAGAAGGACCAATTTCTCGCATATCTGATTGCATTGTGTCTTGGGACTCTGGGCAGTTGACACAGAAGCCGTTCCACATAGACTGCGCCACAGAGAACATATAATCGCCAACCCACGCCATTGGCAGGTATGCGAGGATTTCTTCTGTTTGGCTTAGGCTATCGAATTCGCTGGTATTTTTAGCAGTTTCAATTACGTTTTTGTTGGAGAGCACAACGCCTTTGGGTTGGCTCGTAGTGCCTGATGTATAAAGTATGACGCAGGTGCTGTCGTAGTCCAGTTCTGACTCGCGCAGTGCGAGCTCTTCCTTGTCACCTTTTTCACGTCCAAGATCTTGTAGATTTTTGTACGAAATTAGCGAACTGTGATCGTACTTGCGTAGGCCACGGCCATCTAGGTAAATCAATTTTTGAATGTTGGGTAACTGTTCTTGAACATCAATGACTTTGTCAATTTGTTCTTGGTCGCCAGCGACGATAAATCGCGCATTGGAATGCTGGAGTGCATAGGCAACTTCTTCGGGAGCAGCATCCTGGTAGAGAGGTACAGGTACGCAACCTGCTTTTTGAGCCGCAAGCCCAACCCAATAAAGCGCAGGCCGATTACGCCCTACAACGGCTATACGGTCGCCGCGTTCTGCGCCAATCGCAAGAAAGCCTAAGGCCAGCGCGTTCACTTCTTTTTCGGTGTCGACCCAGCTCCATGTCTGCCAAATACCGAATTCTTTTTCGCGGTAGGCAGTGCGTGAACCAAAGCGCTTCACGTTAAGTGATAACAACATAGGTAAAGACACCAAATCGGGTGCCGCAGACGGTGTAACCGTCATATACTCTTCTCCAATGGCTCTGTATATTCCAGCCTATCTGTAGGCGGCTGATATTTTTCCAGCCTACACTAAGGTGGCCGATTTATTACAGTATCTCAGAGAACCTGTTCAAAAAATTGTCTGAATCCTAACAAAATGTATCCAGGTCAGAAATAATGTCGCAGCAGCACACAGATTTGGCAATGATCCAGGCTGGCCTTAACCTGATCAGTCAGGCAATCTCCATTCACGATCAAGAGCTTAAGTTGGTGCATGCGAATGACCGATTTCAGACATTATTTGGGCTGCCCGATGAATTGATGAAACCAGGTGTCGATTTTGGCCGCGTTTTAACTGTCATGGCAAGCAGAGGAGAGTACGGCGATTTAGATAAATCGATAGAAGACTTTGTCGCCGAAAAAGTTGCGCTTGCAAGAGTATTTGAGCCCCACTACTTTGAGCGAACCCGTGCCGATGGCACAACCATCGCCGTCGAAGGATGCCCGCTCGATGCTGGCGGATGGATAGCAGTCTATACCGATATTACGGATGTTAAACGCCAGGAGGCAAACATAAAGTCTGAGGCAATGGGTTTGTCCAATCAACTGCTTGAAAGATCAACGGAATTGGAAAAGTCTAATAGAGAAATGACTGCCAGCGTTCGAGCATTGGAAGCCACGCAAAAAGAGTTATTAGAAAGCCGTAGCCGATTAGACTTAATAAACCGTATGGCTCCAGCCCACATTGCGCACGTTGACACAGCTGGTGTTTACACCCATTCCAACGGTCGCCTGCATCGCGTATTGCCCTTGGCGAAGGGGTCGATTGTTGGCCATAAATATCGAGATGTGCTGGATGCCTTGAGCGAATCCAATGCCGCGCACATTGATAACTGTTTTCAAAGTGCTATGGATGGGCAAGAAGCCGTTACCACTTTTACTGATGAAAGTTCAGGTAGGGTTGTGCGCTTGGCGATGTCGCCCGATTTTCGTGAAGACAACACAGTTGGTGGTGCTTACATATTATCGACCGATGTCACAGAAGAAGTTAAAGCACGTCGTGCTTTGGCCCACGTACGAAGAAGAACATTAGCGGCTCAGCTCACATCTTCAATGTCACACGACTTTTCTAACTTATTAACCATTATCATGGGGCAGAGAAATAAATTGGAAAAGCATGCCAAAAATAATCCTGAACTTGTAGAGATATGCGAAACCATAAAGGCCGCAACTCAGCGTGGCGCGGAGCTTGTCAAAAGCCTGAACCTCATTGAAGACCAAAGAGAGATCGAAGCAACGGCTGTATCTGTTAATGGTTTTTTTTCCTCGTTCCAACAGCTTGCAAAAGCCGCTGTTCCAAGCGATATGCAATTTAACTTTAATATTGATGTGCCAGATAAGAATCTGGTGTTCGATGCAGGCTTTGTTCAGGACGCGTTGCTCAATTTAGTTATAAACGCATCCGAGGCCTCTACTGAGAGTTGCAGGGTTGATATTAATATTGCGGTTTCAGATGCTGGGGAGCTTGAATTTAGAGTCAGCGATACTGGCCCCGGATTTACCAAAGATGCATTAAATAACGGATTAAATCCGTTCTTTTCGACAAAGGGGGGGAAGTTTGGTCGCGGCTTAGGCCTGACGTCTGCTTTTGATTTTGCTAAAACCTGCGGTGGCAATTTGTACTTAGCCAATAACCCTAAAGGTGGGGCAAACGTTGTCATGACCATACCGTACAGAACCACACACAGCGCCACCGAACAGATCGTATTGCTAGTCGATGATGATGATAGTTTAAGGGCCTCGCTAAGTGAGTATCTTCGTGGAACAGGGCGAGTGGTGATAGAAGCTGGCAACGTGGAGGAGGCATTAAAGCTTGCAAAGCTTGCAGGTATTTCGTGTGTGCTGACTGATCTTGACTTAGGCTGTTCGGGTACTGGTTTAGATGTAGCAACCCAAGTACCGAAGGATATACCAAAACTGATAATAACAGGATTGCCGTTAACCGACCCAAGGCATAAACAAGCACTAGAGCAATTCAGCGTTTTGCCAAAGCCGTTTGAGTTTGAATCGCTGGACCTTGCCCTTAGCAGGCTTCACGTATGAATGTGCGCATTTCAATATTAGAAGATTCTATTGATGTTCAGCAAGTGATTGAAGCTGCGTTACTCGAGGTAGGCTATGCCGTAAGAAGTTATGGCTTAGCTGAAGAATTTGAGAAAGATATGGCGCATTGGAATCCAGAGCTTTGCATACTCGATTTAGGGTTGCCTGATAAAGATGGTCTGAGTATGCTGAGTCAGGTCGTGACGAATTATGATACCAATGTGCTGGTGGTATCAGCGCGTTCCAGTTTATCTGACAGGATTGTGGGTTTGGAGCTTGGTGCAGACGACTACCTTACAAAACCCTTTGAAGTGCCCGAACTTGTCGCAAGGGTAAGGGCTTTGTTGAGAAGGAAGCAATCTAAAACTAGTGAAACCGAAGAAAAACTATTTACATTCGCTGGGTGGAGAGTCGATTTTTCAAAATATACACTGACCGATAGTGATGGTGAAAAGGTGCCTGTTTCTGCAAGTGAAGCCGCTTTATTAGAAGTGTTTCTAAAGCGCCCCAATAGACTCATCACACGAGATTATATTCGCGAGCAGCTGGGAGATCGCAGCGATGAACTGTCATTTGATAGAGCCATTGATGTGCGAGTGTCCCGGCTTCGAAATAAATTACGTGACCCGTCAAAAGAATCCAGGATAATTAAGACGGTTTATGGGGCTGGTTATATTCTGGTGGCTGAGGTTTCGCAAACATAAACTGCGCAACAGACCCCGCTGATGTGTCTCTTCAGGTAAAATTGCATAAGTTTGCCGAGATTCTCAAGCGCACGACCGTCTTGAATTGCTCGGCCCGCCACATGCTGAAGCCTTGCCTAGACGGTACCGTTGTCGAAGAACGTAGGCAGTACGATGACTCTAAATGCCCGATTTTGCTATGTCCGAGACGCCAACAGCTGTAATTGATCAATCCAAAACGCCGCCTTCGATGCGGACCATTGCCATGCCAGCCGATACCAACCCAGCCGGTGATATCTTTGGTGGCTGGATTTTGTCGCAAATGGATTTGGCTGGCGGCAGCCATGCTTTCTATATTGCCCAGGGGCGGGTTGCGACTGTTGCGATCACGGCAATGCAGTTTCATTTGCCGGTGTACGTTGGTGATGAGGTGAGCTGCTATTGTGCAACCAACAGCATCGGCACAACCTCCATTACCGTTTTAGTTGAAACCTGGGTGCGTCGTCGCCGGGTTGAAAATGCCGTTAAGGTCACCGAAGGTCTATTTACGTTTGTGGCACTTGATGATCAAGGGCAGCCACGTGCTATTCGTGATCTTGATGGACAGCTAGACAGAACTCCACATGGTTAATACCTTCGAATAGTCGCCTTTGCGGTAAGTACGTTAGTGCTTGGTAAATTGGTACATATAAATTTTCTAATGGTTGAAATTTGTCATGGTTGAATTGTCTCATGGTTGAATT
>CAYSZH010000001.1:0-30049 GCA_964435305.1 uncultured Granulosicoccaceae bacterium | reverse complement strand
TCATGGTTGAATTGTCTCATGGTTGAATTAATGTGGAAGCCGAGCATGGCTGATACAACACCTGTAGAACGGTTTCGTCTCTTTGTTAATGAACGGCACAGCCTGTCGCTAGAAAACTACGCTCAGTTGCACGCCTGGTCTGTCTCCAGCATGGATGATTTTTGGGTGGCTGTTTGGGATTTTACCGGTGTGCGTGCAAGCAATCGAGGGGAACGAGTACGGCTTAATCCACAGGCTATGCCCGGTGCCAAATGGTTTCCCGATGCATCACTTAATTACACCGATAATCTGTTAAGGCGCAACGATGCCAGCACCGCCATTGTGTTTCGGAGCGAAAATGGCAGCAAGCGCTCACTGTCTTGGGAAGCGCTTAATGCACAGGTTGCATCTGTTGGTCGCATGTTGCGAAACGAGGGTGTGGTAGCAGGTGATCGTGTTGCAGGTTTTTTGCCCAATATGCCAGAAGCTATAGTCGCGGCTTTAGCGGCGGCGAGCATTGGGGCTGTATGGTCGTCTTGCTCTCCAGATTTTGGGATCAATGGCGTTCTCGATCGCTTTGGCCAAATTGAACCCAAAGTACTCTTTACCGCCGATGGATATCACTACAACGGCAAGCAACATGATTCGCTGGGACTGGTTAGCGAGCTATCGGCATCACTTAATTCTCTAACCAAAATTGTGGTGGTGGATTATATCGGTCAGGGCAGTTTGTCCGTGGCGGCTGCGAGCAAATCGGTTGCATTTGCAGACTGGGCAGACGATGGATTAAACCTCCCATTACAGTGCGACCCGCTGCCATTTGATCACCCGCTATTTATCATGTTCAGTTCTGGCACCACGGGAAAACCAAAGTGTATTGTGCACGGTGCAGGTGGTACGCTGTTGCAGCATGTAAAAGAACATCAGTTTCATGTCGGTGTGCAGCCAGATGAAAAACTGTTCTTTTTCACCACCTGTGGCTGGATGATGTGGAACTGGCTTATCTCGGGTCTTGCCAGTGAAGCCACATTATTGTTGTTTGACGGTTCTCCATTTTATCCAGATGGCAACGTGCTTTTTGACTATGCAGATAGCACTGGTATGCATTACCTTGGAACGTCAGCAAAATTTATTGATGCCTGTAATAAGGCTGATATTAAACCTGTAAAAACACATGAATTAAGTGCATTAAAAAGTGTGCTATCCACGGGCTCCCCTTTAGTGCCAGAAAGCTTTGACTATGTGTATTCAGATATCAAAGCAGATGTGTGCCTTTCATCTATGTCTGGTGGCACTGATATCATTTCCTGTTTTGCCTTAGGTAATCCTGCATTGCCTGTTTATCGTGGTGAGTTGCAATGTATCGGGCTTGGTCTTGATGTGCAGGCTTATGGGGACGATGGAAAAGCGTTGCCTGTTGGCGAGAAAGGGGAACTTGTGTGTGCTCAGCCGTTTCCCTGTATGCCCATTGGGTTTTTTAAAGACGATAATGGCTCGCGTTATCACGATGCGTACTTTAATCGCTTTGACAATACATGGTGTCACGGCGATTACATCAGCATTACTGATAATGCTGGGATGGTCATTTTTGGCCGTTCAGATGCAGTGCTAAACCCTGGCGGTGTGCGCATTGGTACTGCAGAGATTTATCGTCAAGTGGAAAAATTTGATGATGTACTAGAGGCGCTGGTGGTGGGGCAGCAATGGGACAACGATGTGCGTGTGGTGTTGTTTGTCAGGCTCAGAGAAGGTGTTACGCTCGACGCCGACTTAACTAAACGATTGCAGGTGTATATTCGTGAACAAACCACGCCACGGCATGTGCCTGCTCGCGTTGTGCAAGTGGCAGACATCCCCAGAACTCGCAGTGGCAAAATTGTAGAATTAGCGGTGAGAAAAATTATTCACGGAGAGAAGGTTGAGAATGTAGATGCGCTAGCCAATCCGGAAGCATTATCACATTTTGAAAATCGGGCTGAGCTACAGACGTAAATTGATTACACTAGTTTTATTACGCTAATTTGAGTACGCAATGAGCACGGTATCCGATCAGCAACTAGAATCGCTCCAGTTAGCGATTGCCGATACCGATCATCCTCCGGTGCATTTGTGGCACCCAGAGCGCACCGCTGATATCGATATGCTAATTGCTCGGAACGGTGATTGGTTCTACAAAGGCTCGCTTATTCAGCGTAAGCGCATGGTTAAGCTGTTTTCGACTGTGCTGCGTTCTGATGACGACGGACACACTTATCTTGTCACACCGCATGAGCGCTTACGCATACAAGTTGAAGATGCTCCCTTTACAGCGGTATTGATGGATATTAATGGAGTGGGTATAGATCAGACTTTGGTGTTCACTACAAACCTTGACGAGCAAGTGATCGCGGGAGCAGATCACCCTTTATCAGTGGAATACACTCGGGCTGGTGGCGAACCTTCACCTTATATCCATGTGCGAGATAAACTACGTGCACTGATTTCTCGTACCGTTTTTATGGACCTTGCACAATTGCTGGTACAAGAGAACAATGAGCATGGTGTTTATAGTCAGGGTAGCTTCTTACCCTTGGCAGAGAGTTAAGGCTGCGCCATGAGTGTACTGTTAAAGTTAAACAACATTAGCGTTTGGCGTGGTGAAGTGTTACTTATCAATGATTTGAGTTTTTCGCTCGATGCTGGTGGTGTGGTGCAAGTGCTGGGCCCCAACGGTTGTGGTAAAACCACCTTGCTGCGTATTGCCTGTGGAATTGGGCTTAGTGATGATGGCAACGTATTGTGGCGCGATCAGGATACTTTGCGTTTTCGTGAGCAATTTCATCAAGAGCTCCTTTATATCGGGCATAAGCCTGGTATCAATGCTGCCCTTACACCATTAGAAAACCTTCTTATCCACACGAAGTTGAATGACAGTATGGGGCAGGCTGACGTTGAAACCGATACCAGCCAAGCCATCATTGCTGTGCTAGACGAGCTTGGCATTGCAGAAAAAGCAACCATCACCTGCAACAAATTATCTGCAGGTCAACAGCGGCGAGTGGCATTAGCCAGGCTAAAATTGCAAAAAGCGACGCTGTGGGTGTTGGATGAACCCTTAACCTCGCTCGACAAGGCTGGGCATCAGTGGGTAAGCAATGCGATGGATACTCATTTGGCTTCAGGTGGTGCCATGGTCTTTACCACGCACACACCATTAGCGTTGAGCACCGCCACCGTACAGCTGCTTGACTTGGGGTTGCTGTGAGTGCAGGCAACAATGCATAACGAAACATCACTCGGAATTATCGAGCTGCTACTGAGGATCATGCGCCGAGAGCTCGCCGTTGCTATCCGAAAACCTGGACAGTGGCTTAACCCGTTGTTGTTTTTTGTCATTGTTGTGACGCTATTTCCACTCGGCATTGGGCCTGGGCCAAACACGCTGGCCATTGTCGCACCGGGTGTATTGTGGGTGAGTGCACTGCTGGCAGTCATGCTTTCGCTCGATACCTTGTTCCGAACCGACTTTGTCGACGGGTCGCTAGAGCAATTTGTGCTGTCAGGCCAGCCTCTGTCGTTAATTGTGTTGGCTAAAATTCTCGTGCATTGGCTTTTGAGTGGTGTGCCTTTGCTGTTGCTATCGCCAGTGTTGGGCATGCTGCTCAATTTGCCCAATGGGGCTTATGGTGTGTTGATACTGACATTGCTCCTTGGCACCCTCACACTGAGCTTGGTAGGGGCCATCGGTGCTGCGCTTACAGTGAGCTTGAACCATGCTGGGGTGCTGCTGTCTCTACTGGTATTGCCGCTAAGTGTGCCTGTGCTGATATTCGGCGCATCCGCGGTGACTGCTGCTGCTGAATCCGGCCCGGTTTTGGGGCAAATTGCGCTTATGGTAGCGATTCTTGCACTGGCTTTGTCACTCACGCCCTATGTGTGCGCGGCAGCCTTGCGTATTGGTGTGTCAGGCAGCAGTTAAGCCTGGTATCGCTTTTTTGTACCAGCCGTTAACTGCGGCCGTGATAAGTTCAAGGTTATGTCCCGATGGCAATTTAATCCTGATTTCTAATGGTCTCGTACACAGAAAAACTGTCTTTATCAGTCATTTAAGCAATTAAACGCTAGAATATCGTTTTGGTTTCAGGAGTGGCACTTGTTCAAGTGGTTCCATCGTTTTGGTTCACCCCCGTTTGTCTATAGGCTGGCAGGTTGGCTAGCCCCTGTTTTGGGTGCTTTATGCCTGTTGTTGATGTTAACCGGGCTCTACCTTGGGCTGGTTGTGGCGCCAGCGGATTATGAGCAAGGGGACAGTTATCGCATCATTTATATCCATGTTCCAGCGGCGTGGATGTCGATGTTTGTGTATGTCGTCATGGCCGTGTCAAGCGCTGTATTTTTGATTTGGCGGATGAAGCTTGCCGATGTGGTAGCTCAGGCGTCAGCGCCTATTGGCGCATCGTTTACGTTCATCGCGTTAATGACAGGTTCGCTTTGGGGTAAACCCATGTGGGGAACCTTTTGGGTGTGGGATGCACGCTTAACATCCGAACTGCTGCTGCTGTTTCTCTATCTGGGTTACATGGCCTTGCGTGGAGCACTCGAGCACCCTCAAATGGCGGCTCGCACCGCAGCCATCCTTGCGGTGGTCGGGGTTGTCAACATTCCCATCATCCATTTCTCGGTTGAGTGGTGGAACACCTTGCATCAGCCGGCCACAATCACCAAATTTGATAAACCTTCTATGCACCCCTCTATGCTGAAACCCTTGTTGATCATGGTTGCGGCGTTTCAGTTGCTGTATTTTTACAATCTGTTGGTTCGCGTACGAACTGGCATTTTACAGCGAGAGGTGCGTGCCTCCTGGTTAGCGAAAGAGGTAGGTAGCCAGTAATGGGGTCGTTAATTGAATTTTTTAAAATGGGTGGCTATGCCATTTATGTTTGGCCAGCCTTTTTCATAACGTTTTTAGTCTTATTAGGCAACGTATGGTTTGCTGCCAGGCAGCATAAGCAAGCCTTAAGAGATGCAAAGCGACGTGCTGCACAAGCGGCACCCAAAGCAACGTCAAAAGCGTACGGTAGTTAGGAACAGCGGCATTGGAATATAAAACTCAATGCAAAATGACTGCACACTTTTCTGCACTTTCGCTTGCAGCTTTGTGTGTAGGTTGGTTTGTAAATTCGTTTGTCTATAAGCTTGCAAGTAACGCAAGGTCAACAGTAATGGATGCGTACCTATGAAACCAAAACGCAAACAGCGGCTTATTCTTGTGACCTTGATGTTAGCTGGCGTTGGCCTGGCAGTCGGTTTTGCGCTGCTGGCCTTTAATCAAAACATCATGCTATTTCAATCGCCCAGTGACATTGTCGCTGGCAAGGTTGAACCTAATACGCGCTTTCGCATTGGTGGTATGGTGGTTGATGGCAGTGTGCAGCGCCGCAACGATAACCTCGATGTGCAATTTGAATTGACCGATCACGCCGGCACAGTGCCGGTGAGTTACAACGGAATCTTGCCAGATCTGTTTCGTGAGGGGCAGGGCATTGTAGCTTTGGGGCAGCTCGATGACAAAGGGATGTTTGTTGCATCTGAAGTGCTTGCCAAACACGACGAAAATTATATGCCACCGGAAGTGGCAGAAGCGTTGAAGAAAGCTGGAAAAATGCCCGGCACAGCCGCAACCTACGGTGCCGACTATGGCGCTAAAACAGTGGTACAGCCATGATCCCTGAGCTCGGACATTTTGCGCTTATTCTGTCTTTATGCACGTCCATCGTGTTAGGTGTGCTGCCCATGCTGGGTTCGTTCATAGGGCGAAGCGGGCTGATGGCAACGGCAAGGCCTGCAGCCTTTGCGCAGTTGTTCTTCGTGTTTTTATCGTATGCCTGCTTAACGTTTACGTTTATTGATAACGACTTTAGCGTGCTGTACACAGCCAATACCTCTAATTCAGGTTTGCCGCTTATTTATAAAATTTCTGGTGTATGGGGCGGGCACGAAGGCTCTATTTTGCTGTGGGTGCTTATCTTGTCTGTTTGGGTTGGAGCGGTTGCCGCATTCAGTGGCCGGCTACCGGCTGTTTTGCTTGCAAGGGTGCTCTCTGTATTGGGTCTGATCAGTATCGGCTTTATGCTGTTTGTACTGCTCACCTCTAACCCGTTTGAGCGCTTGTTTCCCATACCGGCAGATGGTTCATCGCTTAATCCATTGCTGCAAGATCCCGGCATGGCCATACATCCACCCATGTTGTACATGGGTTATGTCGGGTTCTCGGTTGCGTTCGCGTTTGCTGTGGCTGCGCTAATTGGTGGGCAACTGGATGCTGCAACCCTACGCTGGATGCGCCCATGGACCAACATCGCCTGGATGTTTTTAACTATTGGTATTTCGCTTGGCAGCTACTGGGCTTACTACGAGCTTGGCTGGGGTGGTTGGTGGTTTTGGGATCCGGTTGAAAACGCATCCTTTATGCCTTGGCTTGTGGGTACAGCGCTAATCCATTCATTAGCAGCCTCTGAAAAACGTGGCGTCTTTAAAGCCTGGACGGTCCTATTAGCTGTTTTGGCGTTTTCTTTAAGCCTTCTGGGTACCTTCCTGGTGCGTTCAGGTGTTCTAACATCCGTACATGCTTTTGCCACGGACCCAGCTCGTGGTCAGTACGTGCTGCTATTTCTGAGTCTCGTTGTAGGTGGCTCTTTACTCCTGTTTGCGTTTCGCTCACATCGTTTAAAAAGTACCACCGGGTACGAATTAATGTCGCGCGAATCAGCCCTACTGCTTAACAACATCTTATTGGCTGTGGCCTGTGCAGCGGTGCTGTTCGGGACCCTTTATCCCTTGTTTTTAGATGCCTTGGGTATTAATAAAATCTCGGTCGGCGCGCAATACTTCAATGCGGTGTTTGTACCACTGACCCTGCCAATCGTGTTGCTGGTAGGGGTTGGTGCACTACTTAACTGGAAGCGCGATAAATTAGCCGGGCGACGCGTGCCTTTAGTTGTGATGCTGGTGTTGAGCATTGTCGTTGCCATCGTTTGGGCCATGCAGTTCAGCACATTTAAGATAACCGCGATGGCGGCGATTGCCATGGTCATATGGGTTGTGCTGAGTTCGCTGTATGGGCTTGTGTACCGTTTACGCAACAGTCGTGATCGTATGCATGCAGTGATGCACACACCGGCTGCATTCTGGGGTATGACCCTGGCGCATGTGGGCCTTGCTGTGTTTACACTTGGTGTTGCGCTAACTTCAATTTATGCTCAGGAAGACACTGTCAGAATGGGCATTGGCGATACTCATCGAATCGATAATTATGATGTGACGTTTACATCCGCAGAACAGGTGCGCGGACCTAACTACTCTGCCATGCAAGGTCGGTTTGATATCACGGTAGAAGATGAATCGGTATCCTCCATTTTTGCGGAGAAGCGCGTATACGATGTTCGGCCAGATAGCATGACGGAGGCCGGAATCGATGGGACCATCACGCGTGATATATTTGTGGCTTTAGGCGAGCCCTTAGACGGTGGAAATTGGGCTGTGCGAGTTCAGTTAAAGCCATATATACGCTGCATTTGGTTGGGCACACTAATCATGGGCTTTGGCGGTTTGTTGGCGGCGCTCGATAGACGTTATCGTATGCCAAAGCCGAAGCGTGCTAAAAGCAAGGCTAAGGTCGACGCAAATAGCGGCGCGCCAGAGGCTGCGGCAACAGGCGCTAGCTAATGATAAAGCTGTTACCTATTGCGCTTTTTCTCGTGATCGCTGGTTTTCTGGCCAAGGGTTTGTATCTGGATCCGCGCGAAGTGCCTTCACCGTTTATTGGCAAGCCAGCGCCACAGTTTCAAGCGGCACAGCTTAACGCCGCCGATACGCCATTCGATTCCAGCAGTTTGTTAGGGCAGGTTTGGGTACTTAATATCTGGGCTAGCTGGTGCGGCCCCTGTCTACAAGAGCATCCTCAATTCATTAGGCTTGCGCAGCAAAGCCCTGTGCAGATCGTTGGCTTGAATTACAAAGACGCCGCTGGTGATGCAAACACGTGGTTGTCTCGCCACGGCAACCCTTTTAGTACCGTGATCAGCGATATAGAAGGGCGAGTGGGCTTGGACTGGGGGGTGTATGGTGTGCCTGAAACATTTGTGATTGATAAAAACGGCACCGTTCGTCATAAAGTTATTGGCCCTGTCACAGCTGAAGAAATGGATTCGCAACTGTTACCGTTATTGCAAGAGCTACAAGGTGGTCAGTCATGATTCTTAGCGCGCAAAGCAAAGCATCATTGTTCGCCGCGGCAGTGTTCATCGCCGTAGCTATCTGCTCGTTATGTGGTTTCGCTCAATTGCAAGCAGCCGAACCCGTACGGGCCTTCGATAGCCCTGAGCAAGCCGCACTTTATCTTGAGCTCACCAAAGCACATCGATGCCTTAAATGCCAAAACCAGAATCTAGCCGATTCTAATGCCGGGCTTGCTGAAGATCTGAAACAAGAGATATACGATCGTGTATTGGCAGGTAAAGGGCAACAGGAAATTTCGGATTATCTGGTTGCGCGCTACGGTGATTTTGTTTTATATAAGCCGCCTTTTAAAGCCAGCACCTATGCCTTATGGTTGGGCCCATTTATTTTGCTTGCCGTTGCGCTTTGGTATGGCATTCGACTCAGCCGAACCAGTGTCGCAACGAAGGTGCAGGCGGATAGTGATGCGGTCGAGCGTGCGCGTTCGGCTTTGGATTAACCATTAAATGGCTGATTTAAAGGTTGGTGGTTTGCGCGCTTTATTATTTGCGATTCAATCACAGGTATCACATCATTTAACACTACGCTAAGCGAAGCAATAAAACGTACCATGCTAAACTTGCGGTATACCTCGTAAGCCAATGATTTTTAGTTAGTTGTGCGTAATTTCTTAAATATCGCTGGCATTCGCAAAACGACCAGCTGATAACGACGCCTAATCAACAGTAAATTGCGAATTTACGCTATAGGATACGCTTTCGAGGTTCTCTTTAAATATCTGAGTGAGATTAAAATATGTCCAAGCATGCTTATGTAAATAGTCGCCGCAAAGTTCTTATTACTGGGGGCTCTGGCACTGTAGGGCAAGCATTTATTAAAGCGTTCCAAAACGAGTTTGAGTTCCATACTATAAGCCGCAACGAATCCTACATACATGAGTTGCGTAAGCGCTTTCCAGATATAAACTCGTATGTTGCTGATATCCAAGACCTTGATCATCTAACGACATTATTTTTTAGAATTAAACCCGACATCGTTATTCATGCCGCGGCCTTGAAGCACGTTGATTTAGCTGAACTGAATCCGTCGCGGACGGTCGAAATTAATATTCTTGGCAGTCTCAACGTTGCCAAAGCCAGTACCCGTGCCGATGTCCCAGTCGTCGTGGGTGTGAGTACGGACAAAGCTTGTCAACCGGAAAATATATACGGGTATTCAAAAAAAATAATGGAGCAGATGTTCCTGGATCATTACACTGACCAATCGAAGTTTGTGTGCGCGCGTTTTGCCAACGTGGCATGCTCAAACGGATCCGTTATACCATTCTGGATAGATAGTGCTTCGAAGGGTGATGCACTAAAGCTCACAGATTCACGCATGAACAGGCTTATGTTCTCGAGAGAGGATGCCGCGTTACTGATCAGGCAGGCAATCGAGTATGCGGTAAAATCATCTAAGCCATTTGTTCTGTGCAGTAAAATGAAGTCCGTTGGAATGCTGGACCTGGCTAATCAAATAGCTCAGGACTTTGGTAGCAATGAAAAACCCGAGATTATGGGTATGCGTCCTGGCGAGCGATTGAATGAGATACTGGTCAGCACCGGGGAACTCAACAACGCTTATTACACGGACGACGGATTGTATATTATGTTGCGTTCTGATGAGTTCGGCGAAATGCGGGTTACTGAAGAGCTTTCATCTTTAACAGCTGAATACATGAGTGAAGATGAGATGCGAGCCTTATATGCCGACAGCCCTGTGTCTCTCGCGGCAACAGCCACAAATTAGTAATGCCGCTAGCCTGTACTTTACAATGACATTTCTTTTTATACTATCGGCATTGTTTGTCGTGTACACCTATGCCTTGTTCCCACTATTGTTGCACCTTAAAGCGAGAGGGAAAGACGCATTAAAACCTGTATGTCCTGAAGCTTGGCCCACGGTCAGTATCGTTATTGCGGCTCATAACGAGGCGCAGAGCCTGCCAGTTAAAATAGAGAGTCTGGAGCAGCTCGATTACCCAAGCGAGCTTCTTGAATGGATAGTGGTCTCCGATGGTTCTACCGATGCTACGTACGATGTTTTACAAGCTGCTTTCGACGAACACCCTAATCGACATGTGAAACAACTAGCAACGTCATTGGGTAAGTGCGGTGCACTGAATGCCGGCGTAGCGATGGCAACTGGCGACGTTATATTATTCATGGACGCACGTCAAAAAGTCTCACCAAACTGTGTAAAAGCACTGATTCCCTACTTAAGTAACGACGAGGTGGGGGCCGTAAGTGGTGAGTTGGTTTTGGCAGAAGATACAAGCCTTGAAGCAGGCAACTTTGGCTTGTACTGGCGTTACGAGAAATGGATACGCGCTAACGAAAGTAAAATCTACTCAACCACAGGTGTTACCGGTGCTTTGTACGCAATCCGTCGAGCTGACTTTAAACCCAACAAGATCGGTACTTTATTAGACGACTTTGATACACCCGTTGGATTGTTGGCGCAAGGTAAGCGCACATTGTTTGTACCCGGTGCGTACGCGTACGATAAATCCAACGATGATTTAAAACTGGAGTTTCGTCGTAAGGTCAGAAATCTGGCGGGTAATTGGCAGTCCTTTCAAACCAACTCATGGCTATTTAGTGCCGCGCGTAATCCAGTATGGTGGCAATTTATTTCGCATAAATTGTTTAGATTATTAGTTCCCTTTGCCATGCTTATCGCTTTTTTTACAGCAGCATTCGGTGACGGTGTGTTTTTAAAAAGCATGTTTGTTTTGCAGCTTCTGTTTTATGGCGTGGTTTTGGCCAGCTATGCAGGCCTACCCGGTACCAACAACAAGCTCTGCAATTTTTTTAAGGTATTTGTACAACTCAATGCTGCAGCATTCGTCGCGACAATTCGGTTTTTTACCAGTAAGCGAGCGATCAGCTGGCGATAGTTTTTTTAGCGTTCCTGCCACAGCAGCTAGATGCGTTGAGACACAGAAAATCAACCGCAGCATCCCAGCAACCTCATGGCGATCTGACATCAGCCAGATGGTAGCTGTTGGCGCATTTTAGAATGCCTTAAATGCCAAAACCAGAACCTTGTCGATTCTAAAGCCGGCCTGGCAGAAGATCTGAAACGAGATATAAAATAGGCCTTTATAGATAAGGCGTTATTTCGGATTCATTCCCACAAGCAACTTCAACAATCCCATTGTCGTACTCGATCGGAGCCCGTGGTCAAGTTCAGTTGACCACCACCCGAACTTACAATGGCGTTTAAGCCGATCAAATTTCAGCCTCCCAATGGGGCCAGTATTTGCTTATTGTTTAAATATTGAACAGTGTTATCGCATGAATTTACAATTCGCCGGGAACAATGTCGTCGAAGTGTAAATTGTCTGCCGCTTTATTTCGCAGTCAACGCTGCAACGTGATAATTTAGCCATCTGGAGAAACAAGCGACAAGGTGGAAGCGCAGATGTCAGAAGAAGTCCTCGAAAGAGATGTTCGTAGCCCACGCAATCTGGATACGCTCACTACCGATGAATTTCTGGCATTGCTGGGGCAGCGCATTCGTCAGCACCGCACCGATAAGCGTATGTCGCGTAAAAAGCTTGCCGAAACTTCTGGGGTGTCTGAGCGTTATCTGGCTCAACTTGAAGCGGGGCAAGGCAATATGTCTATAGCCTTACTCAGAAAAGTCACCACGGCAATTGAGTTACCGCTTAATGTGCTTTTGGCCGAAACCGAAGCCAAGCCGGCTGTTGAAGCCTCCGGCCATGCTGCCAGGCCAGCGGTAGCCGAATACAGCTAAAGCGCTCCGTCGCTCAAGCTGGTCCAAATTTGTCACTATCTGATCAGGCCTGTCTTTATCAGGCTTGGTATCTGGTCAAGTATTGATCAAAAGCTCATGATAATGTTGGTGTTTGCAACAGCGGAAGCACCTACCGCTTCTCGCTCATTGTCGCTTTCAAATTCATGAATAACGATACCAGGGCGGTGTGTAGCCCACGGATCAATGTCATCGCTGTTGTTGCTGTAGCGAACATAGTCGTTCATGGCCATGATTCTTGCCATGCCGGCGTTATCTGATAAGCCGTTGTAGTACTCATCCACTTTGTCGAAGGTGTCTTCAGTCTGGAAAACCACTATTTTCAGACCATTTTCACCGCCTACTCGGTACTTTGTCCCATTTGGGTACACCGGATAGGGGATTTCGCTGGCACCGACCACGGCGGCAAGCGGATTTTCTTCATTAGTTACGATTTCAGCAGCCGGCAAAGGCACTTCCTGGGCTTTAACCAGGGCGTTGTCAGCATCTTCGGGTGTATCTTTGTTGCAAGCGACAAGAGCAACACAAATTAGAAGACCACACAGGGAGCGGTGGTGGCGTTTCATGGAAACTCCTTACAGTAAGACTTATTGGTAATACAAAGAAGGATAGACCAGTGAGAAGAACTTGCAGCGGAGACTTGTTAATTTACGTTAGACCCAGTCGTGCCAGGGTATGGGCACCCAGAACTGGCTGGTTTCGTTATCGGCTGCATTTTCACGCATCACTTCAAGCAGCCATATGTCGCCTTCAGTGAGGTTGACTTTGGAGCGTGAAATAACTCGGTACTGGTTTGGTTCAATATCAAACCAGGATCTGCATTCAGGGTGCATAAAACCCGTGGCAGAGGTGTGCTTGGCGGCATCAATGTTGGTGCATCCGACCAAGGTTCGCTGTGCGGAGAGCGTGCTGCCAATTGCCGGTGGGTTTTTAAAGTTTACCAGCGACGCGGCGGAAGACTGAGAGAGCAATGAACAGCTAAATAAAAATAAAGAGACGATTAGCATACGGTTGATGGTTGAACGAGAGAGCGTGTTTTCCTCGTCTATCACTGCACAGGCGTGGAGGCCCGAGCAGTGATTGTGTGTTTGATCAGGCCGTAGCCGCTTCACGCTGCTCTTCAGGTTCTTCAACGCAGTTCTCGATATCGGCAAGAATGCTGGCATCGATGTCAGGTACTTCGTCTACCTTGATATCGGTATCGGCGATTTTGGCCGCCGCATTGTCACTCCACTCACGCAATTCGCGATAGGCTTCGAGCAATTTGGCTGAGTTGTCACTCAATGAACTTAAGTTTTCCAGTTCTTCCTTTTGAGTTTTGTTTTCTTTCTTCAGTACTCGATTAGCGTCTTCAGCCGATTTACGCGCTGTATTTTCATCCAGCTTTTGCTTTTTAAGTGTTTTGAGCTTTTTAACGATATTTTCGGGTGTGTCAGCCAAAGCCAGATTGATCGCTTTGAGCTCTTTTTGCTTGTCTTCGACTTGTCGCTTGGCTTTTTTCAGTGCTTCGGCGTTGTCTTTGCGGCCATTACTGAGCTGCTGGTCGGCTTGATCTTTCTGCTTTAATGCATCATCGCGTTCAGCTTCAGCGTTGCGGCGTTCTTTATCAGTCTTTTTGACTGTCTGCTGCATCGCAGCGATTTCCTGCTCTGCTTTGGCTTTTGTTTCTGCCATGTTGTTGTCAGCGTCTTGTGAGCGCTTAATGGCGGTATTTAACGCCGCTTTTAGATCGTCAGCGGTGAAATCGTCTTTCAGTTTCAACGCACTTGCAGCGTCATTCATTAGCATTTGCTTGCTAATGGCCAGGTCTTTCCAAATTCTTAGTTGTTGTTCGCTATCGGTTTGACTCACGTATTAGTTCTCTATGGACGTATCTTTAAATTAAAGTGTGTTTGAAAAATGCTGTTACTGTCTAATGACTTAGACGGTATGATCACAATCGGACTGTTCGACAATTTTGAATATCATTCTTCGAAAAATAAGGGTGCGCTTTACTGGTTCGGGCAGTTTCCGACCGACCAAATACATCCTGTGTCCGCCGTGCAGCCCTTGATTATAACGCTATTTTAGTATGTGTTGTAGTGTTATGAAACGCTTTCGCCCTTCAAAATGATTCTTTGTGATATTCAAGGCATTTATTCTCGGTAATGCACGCTGGTTAGGGGGTGGGTTAAACCTTACGTTTTTCTCCAGTTTTGGCCAGACTTTTTTTATCGCCTTGTACGCAGGGCAGATCCGCGACAGCTTTGATCTGACCCACGGCGAATTTGGTTCGGTGTACATGGTAGGCACCTTGTGCAGTGCTATCACATTGGTTTTTATAGGAAAAATCGTGGACTACGTCTCGGTGCGCCAGGTGTCTGCGGCGGTCATTGTGGCGTATAGCGTAGCGTGTATCGCGATGGCCACGGCTCAATCGGCGGTGGCTTTGGCCTTCGCGATCTTTTTATTGCGCCTGTGTGGGCAGGGGATGATGTCTCATATTGCAATGACAGCGATGGGCCGCTGGTTTGTCAGTACACGTGGTAAGGCGGTGTCTTTGACCGGGGCCGGTCATCAATTGGGCGAAGGTGTGCTGCCTTGGATGGTCATTCCCTTATTGGCCATTCTTGATTACCGCACACTGTGGTGGTTCTGTGCAGCGGCACTTTTGATTGTTGCCTTGCCGCTCACCTTAACGCTATTTGGGAAAGACCGCTCCCCTCATGGTGAATCTGAAGAAGAACCTGAAACAGGCAGACAGTGGACGCGGCGTGAGGCGCTTGGTGATATCTGGTTTTGGCTGATCTGCATTGGTATCTTGGCACCAGGCTTTATCGGTACGTCAATCTGGTTTCACCAGGTCCATTTGCTGGAAACCAAAAACTGGGCGCCAGCGTCGATTGTGACAGGATTTACCCTGATGTCGATCACGACGGTGTGCATGTCATTACTTGCTGGAATGCTGGTAGATCGGTTTTCGGCGTATCGCTTGCTGCCTTTTATTCTCATCCCGTTGGCGAGCGCTGCGTTTCTGTTATCACTGGCGGTTCAGCAACCGCTGCTGCTTTTGGTGATGTTTTTTATGGGCTTGTCGCAGGGGTTGTATTCAGCCGTTTTTGGTGCCGTGTTGTCTGAGGTGTACGGTACACGTCATTTAGGAGCCGTGCGCTCGGTTGTCTTTGCCGGTATGGTATTTTCATCCGCGGTTGGGCCAGGGATAACCGGGTGGCTTATCGATCGGGGAGTGGGGTTTGATACGCAGCTATTGTTTATGGGCGGGTTTTGTTTGTTCGCCGTGTTGTTGCAAATTCCGGTGGTCAGAACGGTTCATGCACGTCTGCTTGGTGATGGTGCTCGATACGGCAGGGCTATGTCGTAAATTGTCAATCCACTATTTTCCCGGGGTTCAAAATTCCTTTCGTGTCTAGTGTATTTTTTAGCGCTTGCATTAGCGCAATCTCTTCAGGCGTGCGTGAGTAATGCAAATATTTTTTCTTTAAAGTCCCAATGCCGTGTTCGGCTGAAATGGATCCACCGAGTTTTTGTAGGGGTTCAAAAATGATGCGATTGCACAGCTCGTAAGCATTTATTACACTGTCTTGGTCAACAGGTGTTTCATCGTTTGATATCGTGATTTTTTCGGAATAATGTTCTGGAAACGGTGCAACGGTTATGTGCAGATTGCCATCGGCCATGTGCCCGTAGGCGTAGTACTTAACCTGTGGCCATTGTGCCTTCAATGCGAGTTCAATGTTATCCAGATACTGTTGCATCGCTACAATGGGTAAGCTGATATCGTAAATAAAATTAGGTGCATGCCGTAGCACCATGTCAACGTTCTCTCGGATATACCAGATGTCTTTGCGCTCTTGCTCAGACTGCGCGACCACCGCATCCACTATCAATTCTTGTTCAAACGCTTTTTCCAGCACCGACTGAAACAGCTTATCATCGCTGCCTTGATCAGAGCCACGACTTTCGGCAATCACATACAATGGATGGTCACGATCAAGTGGTGGGCGTGATGTGCCTGAAATGGACTGGTCGGTTGTAAGCTGATAGTACGGGTTCCAGATCACCTCAAATGCCGAAAGTGATGTGCTTAAATCGGCTGAAAGCAGAGCCAATGTGTCGGTGACTTGTTCAAAGTGATCAAATGCCAGCATGCAGGTGTTAACCGAAGTTGTTTTTGATCTCAGGCGAAGTACCGCACGTGTCACCACCCCTAACGTGCCTTCGCTGCCAATAAATAGCTGTTTTAGATCAAAGCCTGCATTGTTTTTAAGCATCGCGTTCATCGAACTTAACACTGTACCGTCTGCCAGTACAACTTCAAGCCCCAACACTTGTTCGCGCGTCATACCATAGCGCAACACGGATAGTCCGCCTGCATTGGTGGCAATGTTTCCACCAATGGTGCAAGAGCCTCTAGCACCAAGATCGACGCCGTACATCAGATTATGCTCATCGGCCGTTATCTGAATTTGCTCCAGTACACAGCCGGCTTGTGCGGTTAGCGTGGCGCCCGTAGAGTCGACACCCTCCACCTTATTCATGCGCTCCAGCGAGAGCACAATATCCTCTAGGGTGCTTTTTTCTCCATCAGCCAGTCCAGTGGTGCCACCGTGAGTAACCACTGTCGCCGCTTTTTGGTAGCAGGCCTGTAGTACGGCACTGACCTCGGTTGTATTGGCAGGTCTGACCAATGCTTTTGCCTGCATTGGCCGGGCATCCCAAACATGGGTAGGGCGTGTCGACACCTGGTTTGTGTCGAGCACGTGTGATGGTCCCACAATATCGCGCAGTTCGTTAAGTAATTCAGACATTAAAATCGCTTGTTTTTAGTCGGGTTTGTATTGCGTGATCGTAGCAGTATTTTGATATAACCCAAAAATCGTCAGATGCCAGTATCCGGGAATAGGGAAATCGGCGGCAGCTCACACTTTAATGGCGTGCTAGTTGCACCGAGGATGATACTTACAAGCGCTTGGCGACGGTCTGCTTCGCTTGAGACTGAAAAAGAATAAGCATGCAAGCAGCACCACAATCAGATCCGCTTTCCAGTGCCAATAGCCCCGTACGTGCACAGTCCGATGTCATCGATGACAACACGCGCGAGCGCTGGATGGCCTGGCTCATTTCAATGGTGCCCAATTGTCGATGGATCAGGCTTTGTCACAGTGAGGAGGCCTCTGCTGATCAGACAACCTGGTGCTACCCCAGTACTGCTCCTTTGCCTGCTGAATTTTCCACAGTTGCCTCAAAGACATTTGCCTCTGATCGACCTGTCCAGCTCTCGGTATTAGAGAATAATCAAGCTGTGTTGCTTCTGGGGTTTAACCTAGAGTGCGAGCATTCGACCGGTGAGCATGCTTTGGTGGTTGCCTCTGATGCGCTTGATGATGCGCAAAAACAAGCGACGGTACATCTATGTCGATGGGCTGCACATTGGCTCAATGCACAATTGATTCAAACAAAGGTAAACACGGCCAGTGCGAACACGCACACTGCGTTAGATGGTGACACTGCCGCAAACGATGCTGGTGCAGATGCCATTCTTGCCCGAAGCCTGTTGAGTAACCTGAGTCGGCACGGTGATCTAAATGCACTTTCTTTTACCCTGGTTAAATCAGTAGCGGAATTGTGCGGTTGTTCGCGAGTGTCCCTGGCACAGTCGCGACTGGGCAAAATACGTTTATTGGCTATTTCAGGACAATCAAAAATAGACCAACGCCGCCTGATAGGTAGACGTTTGCACAGCGCCATGCACGAAGCCCTGTCTGCGCATACATCAAGTGATGCCGCTGCACCTATAAATAAAAGTGGAGAAGGCCAATCGAGTGTGTCGGATGTTGGTGTTTCTGCAATCTGTTATCAACATGGAAAATCTGCACTGGCCTTGCCTTCGCATGCCGCATTATTTAAAACTAATCAAAATCAACCATTATTGTCACTGTGTCTTTCGGGTGACGACAACGCACATTTTGTTTTGATGCTAGAGCGACCTGCCGATGCGGCCTTCGCTCCAGCTCAAATCGACGCAATAACTCGGGTTATAAAGCCAGTGGCTGCGCTTCTGGCTATGGTGCAACAAAGCGAACAGGGCTTGCGTGAAAGTCTTACCGACAAAGCGCTTGAGGTAAAAAACAGTTGGTCACGCATTGGCTTGTGGTCGAAACGGCGCACAATTTTGGTAAGTGTGCTGTGTGCGCTGGGGTTAGCAGCGATTGTACCGGTACCCCATAGAGTCGCCGCATCGGCTGTGATTGAAGCTGCCGATCGGCAAGTGCTGGTCGCACCACAAGATGGCTTTGTGTTGTCTGCGCATGCACGTGCAGGTGAATACGTAGACGCTGATTCTCTCTTGGCCACACTCGATACCAGCACACTCAATCTCATGAGTGAAAAATGGCAAAGTGAGATGAACAAAAACCGTCAGGAATATGCGCAGGCGCTTGCGCAGCATGATCGCTCAGAGTTAAGCCGTTTGCGCGCCGATGCCAAACGCATCGCCGCAGAGATGTCTTTAATACAGAAGAAAATGCAAAAATCTGAACTACGCGCGCCGTTTAGTGGCGTGTTAATGCAAGGTGACTGGTCGCAAAAACTGGGTGCACCAGTAATCTCAGGCGATGTGCTGTTCGAAATTGCCTCAGCAGAGCAGTATCGATTGGTGTTGGAAGTGGATGAGCATGACATTGCCTACGTTGATGTTGGGCAGCAGGCTCAACTGCGCATGGCATCGTTGCCAAATTTATTGTGGGATGCCAATTTGGATGCTGTACTACCGGTAGCGGTATCCGAAAAAGGGCAGAGTGTGTTCCGCATACCAGCAACCATCGTTGGCGAGGCGTCTCGCCTGCGACCAGGCATGCAAGGGATAGCGAAAGTGCACGTCGGGCAGCGTTCAATCTTATGGGTCTATACACATAGCCTGATAGATAGATTGCGCTATGTCGCATGGAAACTTGGTGTGCTATGAGCGGGGGCGCTTTATACTGGGAAGGGCTAAAACACTGTAAGCCGGTGCTAGCTTCCGGTGTGATCATGCAGCATCGGCAGATTCGTGGCGAGCCCTGGTTGCTGGTGGTTAACAACGTTACCGGAGAACACCTTCGACTGAACAACCTTGGCGCAACTTTAATTGAACAATTCGATGGTGAGCAGACCTTGGAGTCGTTACTACATACGACAGAGGTAAATGAAGTCGAATTTATTAACTGGTTAGGACCATTATGCAGCGCGGGGCTTATTACACTCGGCTTGCAATCGGAAGATGAACGGCTTATCCAGCAACAGCTAAGAGATAAATCCACAGGCTTAAAACAGTTTCTTAACCCTTTAGCGTTGAGAATTCCTTTACATAACCCTGATAGCTGGCTGCAAAAAGTCATTACGTATGCCAGCTGGGTGTTTAGCACACGTTTTTTGGTGTTGTTATTGGTCTTACTACTGTCAGCTTGTATTACCGCTTTTCTCTCGTTTGATGCGATTGTTATGGAAACCAAGCGCATTGCACAAGCGCCACAGCACTGGTGGCTGTATGGGCTGATGTTTCCTTTCCTAAAGCTATTTCATGAATTTGCGCATGCAATAACGGTTAAACGCTGGGGTGGAGCGGTCCACGAGTTCGGTATTGCGTTTTTAGTATTGTTGCCCGTGCCCTATATCGATGCATCGGATGCTTGGCAATTTGCCGAACGACAAAAACGCGTCTTAGTCAGCGCTGCAGGGATGCTTGCCGAAGGGGCTCTGGCGGCACTGGCCTTATTAATCTGGGTAAATGTAGAGCCAGGGCTTTTTCGCGATATGGCGTTTGCAGCATTTATTCTTGGCTCCCTGACCACTTTGTTCTTTAATGCTAACCCCTTATTGAAATTTGATGGTTATTACATACTGCAAGATTGGCTCGATATGCCAAACCTTGCGAGTCGCTCAACGCAGTACTTTCAGTACCTTGCAAAAAGATATGTGCTGCGCATAGACAATTCTCTGTCACCTGTTAGTGCGGATGGCGAGCAAAAATGGTTGCTTGTATACGGTGCTTCGGCAACACTTTATCGTTGTTTCATAACGCTCGTGATCGCCTTTTATCTGGCTGGAAATTACTTTTTTATCGGTGTGCTTTTAGGCCTGTTTGGTATTACGCAGTTTTTTATTAAACCACTCTGGGCTGGTGTGCATTTTATTCGCTCTGCACCTGAGCTTGATGGGCGTCGTCATCAAACCGTTTTTTACTGTACGGGTATTGCGGTTTTATTGCTGATGTTCTTCTCGTTTGCACCATTGCCATCAAGTACTCGAACAGAAGGGATTGTATGGGTGCCAAAGCAGGCGCAATTGTTTGCTGCGCGCGAAGGTGTGATCGATACCTTGCTGGTTGAACCAGGTGCGAAGGTCGAACGCGGTCAATTGCTTATGCGCCTGCATGCGCCAGAAATACAAACACAAAAAGAGGTGATTGCAGCAAAAATTGCCGCAGCACTAGTGGAAGCGCAAGCTGAGACTCAAGTTAACCCATCGGTAGCACAAAGTATTCGGGCAGACATCCACGTCTTACGTACTGAATTGGCCGAAATTGAACGGCAAATTGCCCAGCTTGACATACGTGCCGAAGTCGAAGGCACTTTTGCACTTGATACTGACATGGGCGTAGAAGGCCAGCACGTGAAACAAGGTCAACGTGTTGCTTATATCGTGAATGCGGAGCAATTGGTGGTTCGAGCCGTGCTCCCGCAACAACGCATAGATCGGCTGCAAACCGGCGTGACCGGTGCTCAAGTGCGGTTGGCACACCGTTTTAAGGAGAGCATGCCGGCAACATTGACGCGTCAAACCCCTGCCGCATCGAATGATTTGCCCAGCCCTGCGCTAGCTTACGACGGCAGGCGCGGCATAGCAGTTGCATCAGAGTCTGAGAATGGCCTGAAGACGGTGGAGCGAGTGTTTCATATTGAACTGGCTTTGCCGGAGCAGGTGCGTGTCGCGGGGATCGGTGGTAGAGCTTACGTCACCTTGCAACACCAACCAGAATCAATTGGGAAAAGATGGTGGCGCTCAACCCGTCAAATTTTTCTAAAACATCTGACGGTGTAAGAGCGACCTTAACGAAGTTATTTGTAACGCAACAGAAAAGTCACAGCGTAGCCCATGGAATCTCACAGGATAAACGCTCGCAATGCAGGCGAATCGGTCTCATGATCAAGCAGCAATATAGCAGCACAAGAACGACAACCAATAATTTTTTTGTGCAGCATGGTGCCGTTCCACTGGGATTAATAGGCTCCTTATTAATGCTCCTCGGCGCGTTAGCACCCCCGCTAAGTGCAGGGCGAGAAGTCGTATCTGATTTGGATTGTGTTGTTGAACCTAGCCTCATCGTCAAGCTTGGTACAAGTGTGCCCGGCTTACTCGAATCAACCAAGTATGATCGTAGCGACTATGTTAGCGAAGGCAGTGTGATGGCGACACTGGAATCGCGGCTGGAGCAAGCCACACTTGCCATTGCAGAAGAAGTCGCAGCGCATGGGACGGCGGTCAGTTTGCGGAGAGCCAGCGCAGGATTTGGTGATCGTACGCGTGATCGAAATTCAGAACTGCTTAGAACTGCGTCGATATCAGAACACACAATGGATCAGGTTGAAACCGAATCCAGAATCGCACGACTGCAAGTTCAACAGGAAGTTGAAAACCAACGCCTGGCGCAGTTGGAAGTTGAGCGCGCACGTGCAGCGGTCGAGCGTCGTCAAATAGTCAGTCCAATTGACGGGACCGTAATTGCGCGTTACCAGTCTAAAGGTGAATACGTCGATAACGACCCGGTATTTGAAGTTGCTCAGCTCGACCCACTTCACATTGAGGTGATCGTGCCCCTACATTTTATGGGGCAAATTGAATCTGGCATGCTCGGTGGTGTACAACTGATTGCACCTGGATACGAAGATCAAACACTAGAGGCACAAGTTCGTCGCATCGATGCAGTATCTGATGCAGCCAGTGACACTTTTGGTGTAAGGCTTGTGATGGATAATCCTGATTTGCTGATACCCAGTGGTGTGCGTTGCAGGGTAGATTTTTTCGCCACCTAGCCCTCAAACTCAGTTCAAAACGTAATGCAGCTAAGCGACAAACTCCTCAGCTAACAGCAAACTAGCCACTATGGCGGCCTATGATTCAGACCTGCGGTATTGATCGTCGCTCTGGCTCGTGCGCAGCTGCGAAGCAATGTCCAGAGCGCGATCTTTAACACTTGCCTACGCCGTCCACTGCTTTAACACAGCCGAAAGTGTGATCAAGATCCCAATGTAGCCAAGTTAGCAGATTTTTCAGTACCTTAAAGCCATTTACGCTGCCATCGCTAACATTACAAGTTCACAGAATACTGAAGTTTTGTGGATTACCGCCGATTTCATTTATAGGGACTGTGCGCGCTAAACCAACCGGTTTATCGCACAGTGATCTTTTTCAGTGATGGTAACCATGTTCTCGAAGATCAAATCAATTTACCAACGCCTTCCTTCATTTTCCCCAAGGTTTCATATCGCCTTTGGTTTGTCTTCACTGCTGACGTCTGTTGTTTTACTTTCCATGTTTCTCGGATTTGTTCCTGATAAGAAAGGGGCTGTTCTTCAAGGGCGTGTCGCCCTGGCAGAGGCGGTGTCCAGCGCTAATTCGGTTCTGCTTAAACGCGGTGACATGGCGGGCATTCGCGGTTCCTTAGAATTTATCGTAGAACGAAATTCTGATCTGCAGGCGATCCAGCTCGAACGCTATTCAGACAACTCTTCCGTTATATTCGGTGCAAACGATGGCGCTCATCTGGCATCGTTAGAGGCTAGCGCCGATGCTGCTCGGTATGGGAATGACAAGCAAGCCGGTGCGCAGGCTAAGCCGTCAAAATCGTTCTCCGAATCTGATGGCACATCCGCGTTTAGCGGCACCGCCATTATCAGTGTGCCGATGTTGCGTGGTGATCAGGCCTGGGGGCAACTGAATTTTAAATTTCGTGATACGACATCGCTGAGTGTGTGGGATCGTATTCGTCAATCTGAACTGAGCTTAATGCTGTTTATTGGCATGGTCAGCTTTCCCATGTTTTATTTCTATCTTGGGAAAATGCTCAAGGAGCTGAATCCGTCAGATGCAGTGCCGGCGCGTGTACGTAATGCCTTAGACACCATTGCAGAATCATTGCTGGTATTGGATAGCAAGCAGAACGTTGTGTTGGCCAATGCCGCGTTTGCAGAACTGGCAGGAAAGCCTGCTGAAGAACTCGTAGGCCTAAAAGCCGATACGCTTAATTGGGTACAAAGTTCGACCGCCGTTGCAGCGGTTGCTGAAACCGGTTCTGATGTTGATGGTGGTTATGAACAGCGTGCTGATGATAACGTCATCGCGATGTATCCCTGGCAAAAAGCGTTTGAAACGGGTGAGCCAAGCAGAATGGACATGGTCGGTTACGTTGATAGTAAAGGTGAACAACGTAAATTCATCGTCAATTGTTCACCCGTAATGGGTGCAAAGGGCAAAGTCGGTGGTGTGCTTCTGAGCATGGATGATGTCACGCTGCTAGAAGAGAAAGAATTGTTGTTGCGTCAGTCCATGGAAGAAGCAGAAGCGGCTAACCATGCGAAAACGGCCTTTTTATCGAATATGAGCCATGAAATCCGCACACCGATGACCGCCATACTGGGCTTTACCGAAGTGCTCAAGCGAGGTTACAACCAGGATGAGAACGATCGGCTGCGTCATCTCAATACAATTTCAAATAGCGGTACGCATCTGCTCGAGCTGATTAATGATGTTCTGGATTTATCAAAAGTAGAATCGGGCGCCATGGAGGTCGAATCCATTCCGACCAAGGCGGCACTAATATCGCACGAAGTGCTGCATGTACTGGATGTAAAAGCGCGTGAGAAATCCATTTCACTGGATTTGGAAATTGAGTCTGATTTGCCGGCACATATTATAAGTGACCCATCAAGGTTGCGACAGATCATCACTAATCTGGTGGGCAACGCGATAAAGTTTACTGAAGAAGGTGGCGTTAGCGTCGCGCTCGAATACGAGACAACAAAAGCCGCGCCCAACATGCTGATAAAAGTTTCTGATACCGGTATCGGCATGAGTGAAAAGCAATTGGCCACGATCTTTGATGCGTTTACACAGGCAGATGCCTCGATTACACGTCGTTTTGGTGGCACTGGTTTGGGGTTATCAATTAGTCGAAAGCTTGCAATAGCCATGGGTGGCGATATTGTCGTTACCAGTGAAGCAGGGCGCGGCAGCACCTTCACTATTGTATTACCGGTCGGTGACGTTAAAGGCGTGCCGATGCAAACAGCTGACATGGTAAGAGAATCATTTAATGAAATTGACACGGTGTTGGCAGGTAGCTGGCAATTTCCACCCTGCAAAGCATTGGTTGTTGACGATGGTCCGGAAAATCGAGAGCTGTTGTCGGTGGTGTTATCCGATTTAGGCATTGCGGTCAGCACGGCCGAAAACGGTAAAGTGGGTTTAGATACTTTATTTGCCGATGACTTTGACATTGTCTTAATGGATATTCAAATGCCGGTAATGGATGGATACCAGGCCGTTGCTGCCATGCGTGAACGGCAATGGACAAAGCCAGTTGTAGCGCTGACCGCAAACGCCATGAAAGGGTTTGAGAAAAAAGTGCTTGATGCAGGCTTTTCTCACTACCAGACCAAACCGATTGATCTGGATAAGTTGACCGTTTTATTGGCTGAATTGCTCGGCGGTTCTTATGATGCCAGTATCGCGGCAACACAAACGCCTTCACAGGCTAAGCTGACTACTTCAGCAAACGGGTCGACTGTCAATGCTACAGGCAGTGAGGCAGGCATCAGTAGCAGCACGGTAGCAAACGTCAGTACATTATCTCCAACGGAATCTTCAACTGAACCTGCCACAGCAGATGATGCAGGGCCGATTATCAGTACGCTTGCTGCGCAAAACCCCAAATTTGCTGTCATAGCGGCCCAGTTTGTGGAAAAACTGGATGAGCAGCTACCACTTATGCAGGCGCAGTTAGATGCGCAGGAGTTTGAAGCACTGGCTAAATCTGCGCATTGGCTAAAAGGGTCAGGTGGCACAGTGGGATACCCGCAGTTTAAAACACCAGCTCTAGAGCTTGAGATCGCAGCCGAGGCGTTTGACGAAGCCACAGCCAGTAACATGTTAGATAGGGTGAGATTGGTGCGAGCACGGATAACAAATTCGGATACCGCTCTCGTATCGAGCGCTGAATCTGACGAATCTAAGCGTTCGTTCACGAATGCGGTACCGGATACTTTGCCTGACAACAATTCAGTCGATAACCCTGTAGTGAGCACGCTCCCAATGGATAACCCAAGGTTCAGGGGTATTGTTGAGAGGTTTATCGCGCGATTGGATCAACAGCTGGACTCAATAGATGAGTGCATCCAATCTGAAAATTTTAGTGAGACAGCCCAATTGGCGCACTGGTTAAAGGGCTCAGGCAGTAATGTCGGTTTTACGCAGTTTCACGAATTAGGTGCCAGCTTGGAAAGCAGTGCGAAGGAAGGTAATCGTTCACAGGCCAAAATAGACCAGCGGGCGATACGTGATTTTTCTCGACAGATAAAAGCCGGGTGGGACGATTTACCTCCTTTGGCAAAGACGGCTTGATAAACGTTATGGACCGCAATTCTGGTTTTTGATCAGTGAATAGCTCTGATACTCAAATTAGTGCAGATGATCTGATTGCCCAGGCTACTCAGCTTATGGGCAATGCAAAGATCATGATGGTGGACGATGAGCCGCTGAACATGGAAGTGCTGCAGGTTCACCTTGAGTCTGAAGGTTATAACCGCTTTGTCATGCTCAACGATTCAACACAAGCATTGGCCCAGGTCAGAGTTGAACGGCCAGACGTTCTGTTGCTGGATCTGGTTATGCCCAGGGTATCGGGCTTCGATATACTAAAAGACATTCGTGACGATGCAGATTTAAAAGACATCCCTGTTATTGTTTTAACCTCATCTGATAATGCTGAGACCAAGCTGCAGGCACTGCAACTTGGCGCAACCGACTTTCTCTCCAAACCTGTTGATGCATCCGAACTTGCATTGCGTATGCGCAATACGCTCTCATCTCGCGCCTATCAGCAGAAGATGTTGAATTATGACACCCTAACTGATTTGCCTAACAGGCTGAACTTTACAAAGCAGGTTCGCGGCGCGCTAAAAATTGCAGGCCAAACCAAAAAACAAGCCGCTTTGCTCCTAATCAATATAAACCGATTTAAAGCAATCAACGATTCGCTTGGAACAGATCGTGGTGATGAAGTGCTTTGGTCGTTTAGCGAACGTGTTAATAACAGTTTTAATCAGCCTGCTGTTATCAATAAAGAAGAAAAGGGCATGCCACATGTAGTTGCGAGAGTGGGTGGTGACAGATTTGCCGTGCTGACAACGATATGCGATCTGGACACGCGGTGCGATGGACTCACGAACATGCTTGATCAATTTGTAGAGCTGCTTGATGAGCCATTTAATGTCGAAGGCCAGGATATCTATCTGACCATCAGTATTGGTGTTTCCACCTTGAGCGCGAGCACGCACTCGGTAGAATCCCTTATTAACGATGCCGAAACCGCGATGATGCATGCTAAAACTCGTGGCGATACAGCCTATGCGTTTTACACTGAGCAAATGGATGCCAGGGCGCGTGAACTGTTGAGCATGGAAAACGGTATGCGTACCGCTGTATCAAATGGTGAGATATTTTTGGTGTATCAGCCCAAGGTTGATGTCAGCACGGGCGACATTATTGGTGCTGAAGCGCTGGTGCGTTGGATGCATCCTGAATTTGGACTTATCTCACCTGTCAATTTCATTCCATTGGCAGAAGATACAGGCATGATTGTATCCATTGGTGAGTGGGTGTTAAGAGAATCCTGCCGCTGTGCTCAGGAGTGGCGCGACGCTGGGTACGCCAACTTCAAAATCGCAGTGAATGTTTCGATCAGGCAACTCTACGAGCTGGATTTTATCAGCATTGTGCAACGTGCGCTTGATGATAGTGCATTACCTGCAGAAGCATTGATCATAGAACTAACCGAGAATATGATCATGGAGAAAGCGGAAACCAATATTGTGAAGTTGCGTCAGATCAAAGCGCTGGGTGTGCAAATTTCGATTGATGATTTTGGTACTGGCTATTCATCACTCAGTTATTTACAGCGATTCCCATTGGATCAATTAAAAATTGACCAGTCGTTTATACGAGAAATCAAATCGTTCAAAGATCGCATGCCGATTATAAAGGCCGTTATATCGCTGGCTCATGATCTTGGCCTAACGGTTGTTGCAGAAGGCGTGGAGACGCATCATCAGCTTGCCCATATCAAAGCGCTGAAGTGCGAGGAATATCAAGGCTATTTTTGCAGTAAACCGATTTCCACTGAAGATTTCTTTGCCTTGCTTGAAGATCATCGGCAAAAAAAGAGCGCATAGGCTGCGCTTGCTGCAGAACAAGCAGGCATCGGCTAATTACCGATGCCCTGCAATACGCTTTATAACATTACCTACCGTTAGGTATGGCAGGCCAGCCAAAGGCTTCGTCTAAGGCAACGATATAAACACAATGCTATTTGGATTGAACGTGGTGGCAACCGACTGAATTACACTGTCATCAGCCGTATCTAGTATGGTAAACCCAGGTGTTGTACCGCCGCTGCCCAGCCATAAATACCCATCAGAGCCAATGTCCATTGTCGCAACATCCATACCCATAACACTAACAAATTCTTCACTGATAATGCCAGTAGATGGATCAAACGAATGCACGCTTGAAGAAGGTATAAACGTATCCGGATCGAACCCTTGAAAGAACTTTACATACCCTTTAGTGCTGTTAAGAATCAGCGACTGGCTTATAAAACCCTGATTGGAATCGGCGGTACCATCATCGAGTATGAGTGACACCTCGTAGGTGTCTGGGTCAATGCTCTGAATGCCACCCTGGTAAGGGTCATCGGTGGGTTCATCGGTGCGGAACTGGCGGTTAATGTCCCCGCGACCGGTTACAACTAATTGGCCCAATGTGGGGTTGTACCGAAGATCATCAGCATTGAGTGTACCCAGTGGGATGCCCATAAGGCCACCCTCCATGTCTGTCATTGTGTCGATTTCTTCATCGGTTGTGGTATTAAACACGGCGATGTAGCTTTGCTGTGTTGCAGTACCATCAAATTGACCGGTTAGTCGCTGCATCAGTATGAATAGTTTCTCACCCACAATAACAGCACTGGTGGCGTTTGGCGGGCCTGCTTCGTAGGCTGATAAATCCAGCTCGCCAATCATGAAAGCGTCCTCAGATTCTGCACTTGGATCGATAATCCACATCTGCTGGTTGTTGTAACGCATCACGTAGGCTTTGTTATCGTTTAAAAAAGCAATGTCATGTGGGTTGCCGCCTTCATCACCGTCAATAATGCTGAAGTTGTAGTCAAACAATGATGTATCAGTGGCACTGTATTTGGTGATGTTTTCCATGTTGCTTCTGCCAAGCTGATAAGCAGATGTGCCATCGGTTCTTACTACAATGTCAGAACCGACGGCTTCGTATGTGCCATTCACTACATAGCCGTCTGTGATGGAAATTCTTTCCATTTGACCACTTTCAAAGAGTGGATCTGCACCTGCCATAATGGCGACTCGCGACGTTGGTTCTGCGATATCGCCATTATCACCCGTGACACTCTCACCGCCGTTGTCTCCGCCAGCGATACCAGTGCCATTATCTCCGTTGGTGACACCAGCGTCGTCAGCTACACCCATATCACTGGCATCATCATCACTTGAACTACACGCAGCTAACACCAAAGATGCGCTGACTAGGGCAATGGACAGATATTGCCTGGCTTTAATGGTGTTCAGTTTTTTCATAAACATAAATTTCTCATAAATAGGTTCGGCTATAGCCGGTAGGTGAAACTTAGAAAAAAAGCACGGCCAGGGCGCTGAAAACCATTGAAGTCTTCGATAAGTACATCGTTGACGTTGTTAACAGCAAGGCTTGCTTGAAATTGTTTCCAGAACAGATCGACACCCACGTTCTGAGTGAAGTAGGCTGGTGCAGCTAAGCGGTTTCCTGAGTCATAAAAGTGTTCACTTTTACTTTCAAGTTCTAGCCAAAGCCGGCTGCGTTTATTTTTCATTTGTACTCTGGCGTACACGTTCGATCTTGCTTGCCCGGGAAGCTGATTATTTCTGAAAGCGACGAAGTCGGACAAGTTGGTGGTGTCTTGCAGTGTCCAATTCAGTTGGCCACTGATGCGTTCATTGAGCTTGAAATTGTTTGCCATCTCCAAGCCAATTACTCTGGCTTCGCCGACGTTGACGCTACTGCCAACACCGCGCGAATTAAAGATGATGGCAATCAGCTCATCGCGCCAGTTGGAGAACAAGGATGCGCTTGAACTAAACTGCGATGACCATTGCACATCAATGCCAAGGTCTGAGTTAATGCCGCGTTCAGGCTTTAAGTTAGGTGTACCGCGAATAAGGCCACGACCTCCAAAAAGTTCGAAAAAAACTGGCTCGCGGTGAAATAATCCAAGGTTGGCTCGCAGTGTCAGTTTACTGCTTGGGGTGTATTTGATACCCAGTTGCGGCGTGACTATGCTGTTGGCTACAACGCTGTTGTTTGAATCGCCCTGTGCTTGAAAATTATCTCGTATGGATTGCCAGCGAACGGAGGGTGCAATGAGCACGGTATCGTTGGCCGTAAAAAACGCGTACTGCACATTTGCGTTCGCGCTATTACGTTCTACTTGATAGTTTTCACCCGCATCAGTGTCATCGGCAGATACAAGGGATTCAGAGCGTATGTTAGCGGAAAATCCGAGCGTGCCGCGCTCGCCAATGTGTTCTATATAAGCTTGTAGGCCATTGCTATTGACGTCTCTTGCCGTGTCTTGACTGCCAAGGCCTATTTGACCGTCAGTATCTGAAAATCCATCGTTCTGTACATGCTGAAAAAGTGTCAGACGCGAATTCCA